>DASRDS010000115.1:0-55627 GCA_035652495.1 Gemmatimonadaceae bacterium | reverse complement strand
AGCCACAATCGGGATCAGGCCGATATCGCGGGTCACGCCCTTGTTGCCGTCAATCGCTCGTGGCTCCTGAACGCCGAGTACACGCTGGCGCCGCGGCTCTGGAATTATCCGGCGCGCACACCGGATCGGCCGCGATTCGATGCCTACGCGACGCTCTGGGAGCTTCCGCAGCTCGCGTTGTACACGATCGGGCGCGACTCCCGGCTCTATGGCCAGCGCGAGCTCGTGACCGGGATCGACTACACGACGCCCCTGACGACGTGGCTCCGGATCGGCGGACGATTCGAGTTCCGACGCCCGCAGATCTCCGGACTCGATGGCACGACCTCGTTCGTGCATTACGACGCGATCGTGCAGTTGCATCATCCGATGTCGCCGCCGTACGGCATGGATGCCTCCCTCAATTATCACCTCTATCAGGACGTCGACGGCCATCGACTGTCGTTCGGCCGATTCAACGCCGACGTCTCATGGACAGCATCACTCCAGCGAAACGAACGCTCCGACACGACGCAGGCTCCGTCGATCATCGATCGCATGTTCTGTCATGAGGCCAAGATCCGGAACTGCAATTACGGGACGCTCACCGTTCGCGGGCGCCTGGCGGTCTCGAACACGTTCGGCCACAGCACCGTCCCATTTTATTACGATCCGACCCTTGGCGGCGCCGATATCAATAACTATGACACGCTGCGCGGATTCGCCGACTATCGGTTCCGTGGACCGGATGATTGGCTCATGCAGGCCGAGTACGGTCATCCCGTGTGGGGGCCGGTCGGTATCATGGCGTTCTACGACGCCGGTCGTGTCGGCCTCAGTCTCGGGAAGGTCCACCAAGACTTCGGGCTCGGCACGACCGTCACCGTCGCCTCACGCACCGTGATCAGGGCCTACGTCGCCTTTGGCGGTGGCGAAGGCCTTGGGTCCGGGGTCCGGCTCACCGGCGTCCCAGCCCCTCGCTAGTTAATGAAGCTGATGTAGCCGGCTTCGTTGGCGACGATCGCGACCTTCCCCTGCTCGGTGAACGCGATGCGGCGCGGCACGCCTCCCGTGGGAATCGTGGCGACGATCGAGAGTGAACCGCGGTCGACGACGAGCACCTGACCGGTGTTGAGGAGGCTCACGTACATCTGACGGGCATCAGGCGTCATAGCCAGAGCCCAGGCCTGGCCCCCGAGCGGGATGGTTTGGGTCGGCGCGCTGGATTGGCCGGTCCAGACATAGAGGTTGCCGTTCTCATTCACGGCATAGACGGTGCCGCCATCGGGGGAGACCACGGCCTGCTGCATGAGGCCACCGCCAGACAGCGTGCGGCTCACGGTGAATGTGCGGGTGTCGATGGCCACGATCGTGCCGCCCGTCCGCGTGCTCACGTACAGCGTCGACCCGTCGGGCGACAACACCATAAAATTGGGCGCTCCGCCGACCGCGCTATCAACTTGCATGCTCTCGAACGTCGTGGGGGTCGCCAGCGGGACGGCGTATACAAAATTCGTGTTCGTCGCGATGTACAACGTCGCCCCATCGGCGGACAGCACGCTCGCGAACGGGTCGCCCGTCGTGGCGATCGTGCCAATGTGTGCGCCGCTGGCGACGTCCATCTCAATGACCTGGTCGGACAGTTCGTTGGTAATGAAGGCGTGCGCCTGGGACGCATCGAAGCTGATGTCGACCGGAATGGCGCCGACTGCCAACAATGTCAGGGTATCGACGTAAGGAAGGGTCAGCCGCGCGACCCGGTTGGAGTCCGGAAGGCCCACCAGCACGGTTCCGCTGCTTGTCGCCGCCAAGGGGTACGCGCGAGTGCCAAGGCTGTCGGTGTGATAGATGGTGGCCGCGGTCGGGTGCGTGGGGCTCGCAGTCGATTTTGGGCTGGTCGACGAGTTGCACGCCGTTACCAACCCTGCAGTAAGCAGCGGTGTCAGTCGTGGCATCAGTACTAGCGGACCCGGCCACGGCCGTTTCCGTCACACACTATTGCAGTACTAGCCCCTCGCTCAGCGTGCCCTTCTTGGCGAGTGCCTGCAACTCGTTGTTGTCGTGGCTGATGACGACGGTAATACCTTGCGCCTCCATGTCCTTGAGCCACGCCAGCTGCTTGCCGATGGCGGGGCGATCTTCGCTCATGAGACGGCTCGTCGAGTCGGGCTTCTGCTTCTGGGTGTCGACGCCGAGCAGGCGCCACGCGATGTCGCCCGCGAAGATCATCTCTTTGCCGGACGCCAGCTTCACGTAGACCATCTGCGTGCCCGGCGTATGGCCCGGTGCCTTGATCAACACGACGCCGGGCGCGATTGGCAGCGCGCGATCGTACGCGACGACCAGGTAGCGGCTTACCTGCGACGAGTCCATCGACGTGAACGCGACCTTGGGCTTCGTGAGGAGCGTTTCGATCTGGTCGCGCGTGAGCATCGTATGCGGCGCGACCTGGTCGGCGATCGAGGATTTCACCAGCGGCTGCACATGGTCGATGTGCTCGTGCGTGATGACGATCAAGTTCGCTTTCTCGAGCGCCGACTCGATCTTCGCGAAGTTGTCGGCCTTGAACGAGCGGCTCCGATGCATCGCCGACGAGTCCATGGCGGCGTCGATCATGATGAAGCCGCGCTTGAATCGCACCTGAAACACGCCGGTCGCACTGCTGCCTTTGCCTGATCCCGCCCCGTCGACCGCGTTCCCAAGGGCGCCCGAGTCTTCGTACGCATTGAGATAGCTGACGGAGACCGGCAACTCACCGGGAACGGCGCCGCCGAGTGCGCGAACCGTCGCGAGGAGCGAGTCCGGCGTTTGGGCCAGCACGACGAGTAAGAGATGGAGTGGAATCATGGCCCAGTATACATCGGCTGTGACGCGGCCGTTTGGATCGTTACCATTTGTTTTTCAGGGTGGTGACATATTGGCGCGCATGACTATACGAAAAAAGAACGCTTCGGCGAAGAAAGTACCGGCCAAGAAGAAGAGCACCACCGCTCCCGCGAAAGGCAACGAGAATCCCATTCCGACGAACGGTCCGCAGTTCGCGCAGCCGGTCGCGACGCCGGACCCTTCGGTCTTCTCCGTGCTGCACGGATCGGATACCGCCGCGTACAAGATTCTCGACGCGGAGAAGAACAAGCTCTTGCCGCGACCGTTCCCCATCGCGCGAGCGGTCGAGCCGGTATTGACGCTCGCGCAGGCGATCGGCGAGCCGGCTGGCGACTCGGTCAGCGCCGACATTCAGCAAGCCGGCCAGATCGTCTTCCATGTCATTGGCGACACCGGGAACACGAAGGGTCCGAAGGACATGGAGCTCGTGGCCGACAAGATGTGCGCCGACTACACGGACACCGACCTCCACGCGGTGCCATCGTTCTGTTACCACGTCGGCGACGTCGTGTATAGCTTCGGCGAGCCGCAATACTACTACGATCAGTTCTACGACCCATTCCGGAACTATCCTGCGCCGATCTTCGCGATCCCCGGCAACCATGACGGCATGGTCGCGCCGAACACGAACGCGAGAACCCTGGCGGCCTTCATTGACAACTTCTGCGCGACCGGTCCGTCGCACCGGACCCCGGAGTCCGGCGAGCTCGCGCGCACGGCCCAGATCCAGCCCAGCGTGTACTTCACGTTCGAGGCGCCGTTCATTCGCATCATTGGGCTCTACAGCAACTGCCTCGAAGATCCGGGCGTTATCTCGACTCAGAACGGGAAGTATCCCGCGCTGACAGATAAGCAGCTCGACTTTCTCACCGCCGCGCTCACGCGGGCCAAGAACGATAACGCGTCCGGCGCGACCTTGATCGCGGTGCATCATCCGCCCTATACGACCGCGCTCAAAGTGTCGGGCCCGATGAGCGCGGGACGCCACGGTGGGAGCGCCGAGATGCTCAAGGAGATCGATGCCGCGTGCGAGGCCGCTCAGTTCTGGCCGCACGCGATTCTCTCCGGCCACGCGCACAACTACCAGCGCTTTACGCGCGCGATGAAGGATGGCAGTCGCGAGACCCCGTTCCTGGTCTCCGGGAACGGCGGCCATGCGGTGTCGAAGCTCACGCACAAAGGCGCGCCCACCGTGCGTACACCGTTCGCGCAGCCGTCGCTCTCCGATGGCACAGACAACATCACGCTCGAGAATTACGACGACGCGGATTTCGGGTATCTGCGCGTGATCGCGAACGCGCAGCAGCTGCGTATCGAGTATCACCCAGCCTCTGACGGCGAGGATTCGAAGACGCCGGACGACTTCGTCACGGTGGATATCGCCACGCGCAAACTTGTGCACTACCAGGCACTTTCGTGACAGTCGTGACAAACGCCGCCCGTTGCTGTAATCTGGCTGTAAGGTTCGGAACTCGTTGCTACGAAATGAGTCACGTGATAATTGCCCGGCCTACGGTGTGACGTTCCTGTAGCCTGGTAGTGACGTGCGCTACGACCTGAGAGGGCTAGCCTGACGGCGTTATCGAGCCCGTCAACGTTCACCTCCAGTCAGGTCGGGTATGAGTCTACGATTGGTCCGAGGCAGCATCGCGCTGACCGCGATGCTGCTCGCATCGCGCGTGAGCGCGCAGAGCGGCACCGGTTCCATTACAGGCGTCGTCAATGGCCCCAACAACCGTCCTCTCTCCGGTGTCGTCGTGCAGGTCGCCGATGTTCGTCTCGGCGGCTACACGTCGGAGGGTGGGCATTACACGATCGAGCATGTGCCGGCCGGCGCGCATAAGGTGATCGCGCGTCTTCCGGGATTTCTCTCCGACACCGTGTCAGTGACGATCGTCGCCGATCAGGCCCTGACGCAGGACTTCACGCTGAAACCGACCAACGTCACGCTGCAGACGGTGACCATCTCGTCGCCGCGACTCAACGAGACGAAGGCCGCCGCGTTGCAAGAGCAGAAGACCTCCGACAACATCGTCAGCGTTCTCTCCGGTGACGAGATTCGGTCGCTGCCGAACGCGAACGCGGCCGAAGCCGCGGCTCGCATTCCAGGGGTCACGTCCGAGCGCGATGAAGGCGAGGGCAAGTTCGTCGAGATCCGCGGTACGCCGCCGCAATTCCAGAACGTCGAGATCGATGGCGTGCACGTTCCCGGCACGCTGAGTGGCGACCGCTCGGTGAAGCTCGATGACATACCGTCGGACCTTTTGGGCGCGATCGAGGTCAGCAAGACGTTGTCGGCGGACATGGACGCCAGCGCAATTGGCGGCACCGTCAATTTGGAGAGCAAGATCCCCGAAGGAGAGCCGCGCGGATACGTCTCAGCGCAGTACTCGCACCAGTCGCTCGAGGCCAACTCTCAGGGCCAGGGCAGCTTCACCTTCGGTGGCCGGGTCCTCGACCATCAAAAGCTCGGATTCCTGTTGGGTGCGTCGTACGATCGCACGAATCGCACGATCCAGGACGTCGAGCCGTTCTGGGCGGCCGACATCGTGTCAGGCAACACCTCGACCCCCGTCGGCGCTGGTGGCGGGTTCAATCACGTGTATCCGAACGATTGGAGTCAGCGCGAATACAACTACTATCGGACGCGCTACGGCATCAACGGTGATCTCGACTACCGGTTTACACCGACGTCGAGCGTCTATATCCGCGGGCTGTGGAGCGCCTTCTTCGATCAGGCGAATCGGTGGGTGACGGAGGTCTCCGGCGGCAGTGATTCACTGCCGGCCCAGCAGATCGCCGGCGGCGGTGCGGTCGGGAACGAAGTGTCGAACCGCGGACCGATCGAGCACACGTGGGGTTTGACCGGCGGCGGCAAGCACGTGTTGGGCATCGTGCATTTGGACTACTCGGCCAACTACGCGGGATCGTCGGCCACGACCCACGGTCACTATGACGACCACTATGACAATGCCGCGGCCTTCGGCTACAGCTACGCGGGATCGACGAACCTCGTGCCGCGATACGCGGTGTCACCGGTTGTCGCGGGCCAGCTCGCCGGCGCCGGGAATTACACGCTCGACCATGTGACGGTCAGCAACGAGGCGATCGATGGCCAGGACTTCGGCGGCCAGGTCAACGCGCTCGTCCCGTTCAGCATTGGCTCGCTTCCCGCGACGTTCAAGATCGGCGTGAAGTACACCGATGAGCACAAGGGCGACACGCCGAACAACAGCGAGATCGATCCGACGGCATCGACGCCCCCGATGTTATCGTCGTTCCCGAGTCAATACAGCGTCTCCAACTTTTACGGCCATATCTGCGGCGGGTGCTACGTCAACGCGCCCTTTGGCAGTATTCCGGCCGTGCAGAGCGCCGTGCACTCGCAACCGGGCGCCTATACGACGGTGCTCGATCCCTACGACAATCTGCTCTCGGCGTTCGCCGGCACGGAGCAAGTCGTCGCCGGCTACGTCATGCAGTCGCTCGACATCGATCAGCTGCACATCAACGCCGGTGTCCGCGTCGAGAACACCAATGTCGGATATCTCGCGCACTCGGATACGACCAGCGGTGGCACGAGCAACGTCGCGAACGTGATCACGATCCACAACAATCACGCGTATACCGACGTCTTTCCGAGCATCAACCTCCGGTACGCGGTCGACGAAAACACCAACGTGCGGGCGGCCTTCTCACGAGGGATCGCGCGTCCGAACTACAGTGACCTGGCGCCAACCTTCAATGACGTCGGCGCGCTCAAGAACTCGTTTACCACGCCGATCACCGCGGGCAACCCGACGCTCAAGCCGGAATTCTCCTGGAATACCGACCTGCTGTTCGAGCATTACTTCCCCTCGGTCGGTGTCTTGAGCGGGGGCGTGTTCTACAAGGACATCAGCGACTTCATCTTCCCGCGGACCTCACTCTACACGGGTCAGGTCTTGCGGATTCCACAGCTGCTGCCCACGGCTGGTTCGCAGTACTTCATAGGCCAGCCGCAGAACGGGCCGCATGCGTGGCTCTACGGCGCGGAGGCGGATTACACACAGCACCTGACATTCCTGCCTGGTGCGCTGCGTGGCATCGGGTTCGACGTCAACTGGACCTATGTGTATTCCCGCGCCACCGTCCCAGTGGATACGACGCAGTGCACCTGCTACACGGGTGCCTTCCGTCACGCTCCGCTGCCACGGCAGTTCCCGAACATCTTCAACGTCGCGCTGCTCTACGACTATGCAACCGTGTCGGTGCGATTCGCCGGACAGTACACGGCGGCCAGCATCTACGGGTATGGGCAGGACGGCTCCAGCAACCCGAACTCCGGCGACAACTGGAATTTTCCGCACTGGCAGATCGATGGCTCGGCCGTCTGGACGGTCTACGGCCGCACGGCGTTGCAAGGTCAAGTGCTCAACCTCAACAACGCCGTGTTCGGGTTCTTCAACGGCACGAGCGGACATCGCTACAACGTCCAGCGCGAGTTCTACGGCACTACGCTCTTCATCGGGGTTCGTCAGGGGCTCTGAGTGAGATGATCCCAGTTCGCCATCGCGTTCAACACGATGGCGAACGTGCCCTGGGATTCCCACCGCCACAGCGGCCGGATCCCGAAGAGCACCATGTGGCCCTTGCCGACCGGCGCGTCGACAAGGGCCGCTTTGCCGATGAGCTCCGGCGCGCCCGCCATCAAGCCTGAGAGCAGCAGCGAATCGGGTCTCGGGTAATAGCGGAGAATCACCTTGGCCCGCTGCGCTTCGGCCTCTCGCAGCACCGTGGAATCCACGTCGACCGTCACTTCCAGCGTGTCGCGCGGGACAACGGCCAGGACCGGGTCGCCGCCGAAGAAGGCTGGGAACGCCTTCTCGTCGTCATAGCCATAGAGCAGTGGGCTTTTGCGATCGACCTCTTGCACGCGAAGGATCGATCCGTTCGCGCGCAGCTGGCGGCGCTCGACGGCTTGTACCGTGCGGGAGAAGCCGAGGGAGGAGACGAGGGCGCTCGTCGATCCTTCGGTGATCAGCAGGCCGCCGCGTTGGACGAACGCTTCCAGTGCGGCCGCGCCGGCGAAGCCCATGCCTGGCCTGACATCGTCCGTTGCATCCCACAGGCCGAGATCGGGCGTTGTCGCCGTTTTCTTCCACGGGATCGGCGGGCCGATCATCGGGCGGCCGTTGATGACCGCGGTCGGTGGGCCGCCGACGTGCGGGAATACTATGACATCGAACTTGTCGAGCGCGGCGGGCTTGCTGATGCCCTGGTCGCTGATCGACGTGTACGGGATGCCCATCTGGTCGAACGCGAATCGGACCCAGCCTTCGTTTTGGGTTTCGATCCATGTGTGCATGAGCGCGATGCGCGGCAACGCGACCGCGTGCCGCTTTACACTCGGGCTACCAGCCACTCCGTTCAGGCCCAGGTCACTTATTGATTTCGCTTGAGCACCGTCCACAATAAAAGTGCCGGCGGGAAATTGCTGATCACCCACCGTGAACGAGGTGTCAGCGATGGCGACCTTCGCGCCTTTGAGCTTCCATGGCAGCGCCGCCGCGCGCCAATCACCGGTGTTGCGGACCACGAGGGTCGAGCCGCTACCCGAGACGGTGCCGCTGACTGTCGCATCGGCGTCGAGCTTCGTCATCGGTTGAGCGAGCACGGACGAATCGGCGACCGGCCGGACGACGACATGGCGAAGCAGGTCGAGGGTCCACCCCGTGTCGTCATACGGCGGCGGCTCGTTGGACCCGAACTTCTGCGTGGCGAGGAGCGTTCGCACGGTTCCGGTGTACGGCTGGTCCATGCGCACGATCCAGTCGCCTTTGCGCACCTCGATCACGGGTCGGGCCGGCGGGGTTGGCGCGGTGTCGCCGGGGAGGCGCGCCACGCCGCCGGAGTCGCGTGGCGCGAGGCTCGAGCCGAGGTCGACCTGGCGTGGGGCTTCCTTCGCCGAGAAGTCGTTGCTGGCGACGGAGACCTCCGTGCCTTGGGCGCGGAAGAGGTTCACCAGCGCGGCCGCCTCGCCGGCGTGCCGCTGATCGTGTGGGATCACGAACGCGTAGGGAGCCGTGGTTTGGCCCTTTTTGATGCTGCGATCGACTTTCGCGACGTAGTTCTGGAGGAACGTCTCCTTGTGATCCGCGACGTAGCGCAGCGCGATCAATACGCCGGACTGCTGATAGTTGATGTTCGTTCGAATGCACCACTTGATCCCGTTGACCGGGGGATTCGACCGGTCCCACCGGCGGTCGGTCGCATCGTTGCCCAGGTGCACCGGGTGACATTCGGCGCCGCGCGAGGTGTAGGTCTCGTAGAATCGGCCGATCGAGTTGTGCAGGCTGGCGACCGAGAGGATCGTGTAGTTCGGCGCCCAGCCATCGTAGAATCCGTGCGTCCAGACGCCGGGCAAGCCACGGCGCGTCAGTTCCGTGATCTCCTGGTACGCGAGCGTGTGCAGCTCGTCGACCAGGATCGGGTCGAACTCGTCGTTATAGGGACCGGTACCGGTCGACGTATAGAGGAAGGGCACCGACTCGTGCAGGTCGTGGGCAATCGTCGGGTGCCACTCGAGGAACGTCTTCGCTACCGCCTGGGTCAATTTCTGCGACAGCACCATGGCGTCGCGGTTGTTGTCGTGCGCGGTGTACTTGCCCCAGTAAATAAGTGGGACGCCATACGCGCCAATTTTGAGGGCGCGCGATTCGTTGAACGCGTCGACCTCGCGATCGCGGCCGTCGGTCTCCAGAATCGGCGTGATGAGGGTGATGACGCCCTTTCTGATAGCCTGCACATGCGGCGACTCATCGACCGCGAGCCGGTACGCCAGCTCCATCAGCATTTCCGGGCTGCCGGTCTCCGGCGAGTGAATGGATCCGGTCAGCCAGTAGATCGGCTTTGCTTCGTGAATCAGCCTGGTGCGTTCATCCTGGGACAGGCCACGGGTATCCGACAGTTTGGAGATCTTTGCTTTATACTCGTCGAGCGCGGCGATCGTCTGCTCGTCGCCGATCGCGACCGCCAGCATCTCGCGCCCTTCGTCGCTCATGCCCGCCGTGAACACCTTGACCCGCGGCGACGCCGCCGCCAGCGCCCGAAAGTATTTGTTTACGTCGGCGGTCTTGGACAGGCGTCCGATCGTCCCGGGGACGTATCCGAGCACCTTGAGCGGCGTCGGCACGGTCGCCGACGCGGGCATGTAGTCGACGAGCTCCGTCGAGAACTTCCACTTACTGTCGGTCGGCGTCAGGGCGATGATGGCTTTGGTGTACGCGGAGTCGATCGGCTGTTGGGCGGACGACATTTGGGCGGCCAGAGCCAGGCCCGAAGCGAGTAGGCGACGATGCATACCCGACTATACGGATTGCTGGGCGCATTCGCTACGATGGCCATAGTTGTCGGGTGCGGTGGGTCGTCGACCCACACTATCCGGGTTTACGAGAACCGCGCGGCGCGGAGCGGCCGCCAGATCGACCTGCATGTCGTCGTGCTGCACGCGACTGGTCGGCCTGTCGCGCCGGATCCGATCGTCTGGCTCACCGGCGGACCTGGGATGGCGGCCACGAACGACGCGGCCTTGGTCAGGAGCCTCTTTTCCGCGCTCCGTGTCCACCACGATATCGTGCTGGTCGACCAGCGTGGCACCGGGCAATCGGCAGCTCTCGAATGCCACATCTATGATCGGGCGAATCTGCAGCCGTACTTCGATACGATGTGGCCGGTTGACAAGATTCGCGACTGTCGTCAGCAGCTTTCGACTCACGCGGATTTGGCTCAGTACACGACCGCTAACGCCATGGACGATCTGGCCGACGTCTTGACCGCGCTCGGCTACGCGAAAGCCGACATCATCGGCGTTTCGTATGGGACACAGGCTGCCTTCGCGTTTATGCGGCGCCATCCTGACCGCGTGCGCAAGGTCGTGTTGAACGGCGTCATGCCGCCGGATCAGATTCTCTTCTCGATGACGCCGCGCGTCGACTCCAATCCCATCATCGACAGCGCGATGAAGTTGCTGCCGGTGAAAGTCGTCCTCTGGAACTGGAGGCGTCTGCGGCACGATACCGTGACGATCACTCGTGCCGATTTCGAGGAGCGCGTTTTCATGATACTGTACGCGCCGAGCCGCGGCCGGCGCATGGTCTCAAAGCTGCGTCAGGCGCTGGCCGGTGACTGGCGACCGTTCGCCGAGTTGGCACTGTCCGAAAGTTTCTGGCGGCACTCCGGCCGCAGCATCGGCATGCAACTCTCTGTCCTGTGCACGGAGAACGCGCCACGTCTCGCGCATTCTGACACGAAAAGTCCACTCGTTCGAGAGTTGCTGGCGGCCTGCGCTGAATGGCCGCGTGGTGCGATCGCGCCGGAGGATACGACTCGCGTTATCAGCTCTCTGCCAGTGTTGCTGATGTCGGGCGGGTTGGACCCCGCTACGCCGCCGGCAATGGCAGACTCCGCGGCGCTTGGTCTGTCAAACAGCACCAGGTTCGTTGACAGTACGGCTGGACACGCCATGTTCTACGATAAGCAAATCGCGCTCATCACGTCTTTTATCATGTAGCTATGCCGTTGCCGAAGGCGCTGCTGGAATCGATGGCCGCGAAACGTCGAGAGGAAAGCGTCCAGGCGAATCGCGACAAGTTTCGCGACTACGCACGCACGGCGTTGATGTGCTTCGTGTGGTGTGCGGTTGGTACGTTCTTTCTTGCCTGGTCAGCGCACACCACCGACGAAGTCCTAGGCCGTGCCGCGTTCTGGGGTGGCCTTGGCCTGGGTAACGCGGGCATAATCTTCACGCTCCTCGCCGCGTACAGGCGAGGAGAAAAGCGAGGAGACTGGTAAGGCGCTAGACGGTGAGGACCGCCTTACCGCTGATGCCCCCAGCTTTGCTCTTTTCCAGCACCTGCTCGGCGTCCGTAAACGGAGCCTCGGTGCCGAGGCTGACGCGAACCTTTCCGGACACGACCAGGTCGGCCAGTTTCGAGAGGCCTTCGGTCGACCACAGCGGCGACTGAGAGGAGACGAGGTTGGTCGCGTGCTGATGCCGCGGCTGGAACCAGTCGCGGTCAGCCGAGCCGATCGTCGACACCACGTGGCCGCCGCGCTTCAAAGCGGAGGCGAGCCGCTGTAAGGTGGCGCGATCACTGACGAGATCGATGATCGCATCGACGCCGTCCGGATGCGACTGCGCCAACGCGTCGAGCAGATCCTGGCGATCGTACGCGTAGACATCCTGCGCGCCGAACCCGCGCGCGACGTCCTCTTTCCCCGAGTGCGCGGTCCCGACGACGACGGCGCCGCGCGCCCGCGCGATCTGGGTCGCGAACGATCCGACACCGCCGGTGGCGCCGAGGATGAGCACCGTCTGCCCAGCACGGAGGCCGGCGTCCTCGACCGCCGCCAAGGCGGTCAACCCCGCGGTCGGCAGCGCGGCGGCCTGCGCATCGTCGAGTCCCTCGGGGATTTTCGCGATCGGACCAGGCACTTTGGCGGCCACGAACTCAGCGTACGCGCCACGCTGTGTCGAGCCAAATACTCGATCACCCTGAGCGAATGTCCGCACCTCGTCGCCGACGACCTGAACAATGCCGGCGTAGTCCTGGCCGAGGATCATCGGAAATCCACCTTGGCCATATGCACCGTCCCGTCGCTTCCAGTCGATGGGATTCACGCTCGCGGCGTGCACCCGCACGAGCACTTCGTCCGGCTGGATGATCGGCACTTCGACATCGTGAACGGTACCCGGGGCCCCAGGGTGATCGGCGATGATGGCTCTCATGCTCGCCGGTTCGCCGCAAGTTAGGTGCCGCAGAACGCTCTGGCGGTGTCGGCGAGAATGGTCGCCACCTGGGCGACCGAGTCCAGGTCCACCCACTCTTCCGCCGCGTGCGCTCCGGCGCCGATCGCGCCGATGACCGCGGTATCGATGCCCGCCTCGGCGATCAGCGCGGCGTCCATCCAGTAGCCCGCGCCCGTGACTGGCGGGCGCGCGCCGAGGTGCCGTGTCGCTGTTTCCATGAGGGCGTGAACGATCGGCGCGTCGGGTCGTGCCTCGAAACCCAGTCGCGTCAGCGTCGGACGCGCTCTTGCGCCCTGGCCGTTCAGTATCGCCTCGATCTCGGCGAGCACGGCGGCTTCCGTCTCCGACGGCAGCATGCGGCGCTCGACCATGGCTTTGCACGCGGCCGCATAGGTACTCGCGCCCGTTCCACCGTGCAGCGTGCCGACGTGCAGCGACGGTGGGCCGACGAGCGCGTGATGCGGTCGTGCCCGCAGCTCGCGCTCCAGTGCCTCGAGCGCGACCAGCACGTGTCCCATGCGCATGTTCGCGTCGACTCCGAGATCGAACCGGCTCCCGTGCGCCGCGCGGCCCGCGGTCTCGACCTCGATCCACGAGAAGCCTTTGCACGCGAGGCAGACCGCGAGCTCGGTCGGCTCGGTGACAATGGCGCCATCCGTCTTGTGATGCTCGAGTACGGCCGACATGCCGATGCTCGCGACTTCCTCATCGGCGACCGCGGCGATCACGACATCGCCTTTGAGGGGCTCATCGCCGAGCGATTTGACGGCGGCCATGCAGGCGGCGATGCCGCCTTTCATGTCGTACGTGCCGCGGCCGTACATCCGGTTGCCGCGGATCTCGGCGCTGAACGGATCCTTCATCTCGTCGACGGCGACGGTGTCGATATGGCCGTTCAGCATCAGCGACCGGCCACCGCCGATTCCCGCGCGTCGGCCGACCACGCTGACGCGTCCGGGTGCGGGCTCGTATCGATTCACGTCCATGCCCAAACCCAGGAACTCTCTCGTCAAGTACTCGGCTATCCGGCGCTCGTTCGTCGTTCCGTTGGAGAAAGCCGGGTTGACGGAGTTGATCCGGACGAGATCAGCCAGTGCGCGATTGACGTAGGTCTTATCCATGGAGTCCCAAGATTAGAACGCCGAGTACGAATGCGCTCACCGCTGTATAGAGCCAATCGTGTTCCCGGGCGAATACGAAAATTAAGATGGCTACTCGCACTATTGGTGTCGCAATGAGAATCGCTACACCTAGTGACAATAATCCAGTGCCAGTCAACGCTGGCGCTATGTGCACGGGTACGAATGTCGCGTAGGCAGCCACTGTTTTGGTCGCAGAAAAGTAGAGAGCAGCGCCAACAAGACTGCAGACGGCCGCCAAAGCGACACCGACACGGAGCACAGCAGAGACAAAAACCTCATCTCTCATAGCGTTCCCCGGACACCTTGGACAATCATTTCGACCGCGGTAAGCCCGAGAACGATCGCGAAGATGATGCGCAGCAAGTTGACCCGAGCGTTAATCAACACACGTGCTCCAACCAGCGCGCCGAACAAGACGCCGAGCATGACGGGGCACGCGAGCACCGGATCGACGTATCCGTGTCGCAGATAGATGCCGGCACTGGCTGCCGCCGTCACGCCGATCATGAAGTTGCTGGTCGTCGTCGAGACTTTGAACGGAAGTCTCATGATCCGATCCATGGCCAACACTTTGAGCGCCCCGGACCCGATGCCGAGCAGTCCGGAGACGGCGCCAGCGACAGCCATGAGGGAGAGGCCGCCGGGCACATGCCGCGCGGCGTAGGGCACCGGTCCGGCAGGCGTCGGCTCGACGCCGCTGAGGCGCAGTCGTTCGGCGAGCTTGTCGGGGGTCGGACTAGCGACGAGATGCGCGGCGGGCCGCGCCGACTGAACCGTCGCGTACAACAGCACGATGCCGAAGATGGTCGCGATGGTCCCGGTTGGCAGATGGCTCGCGAGCGTCGCGCCGCTGATCGCGCCGAGCGTCGTCGCGACCTCCATGAGGATGCCGATGCGCATGTTCGCGTATCCGTCCTTCACGTAACTCGACGCGGCCCCCGACGACGTCGCGATGACGGAGATGAGCGACGCCCCGACTGCGTATCGCAGGTTGACGCCGAACACGAGCGTCAACACCGGCACGAGGATGACCCCACCGCCGAGCCCCGTCAACGCGCCGATGAGGCCCGCGGCGACGGAGGCACATGCGACGAGCGCCGCGAATGCGGCGCTCGAGGTGATCGTGAGCATGCTGGAACATTACGGCGACTTTTTCTTCTCGGCACGCGAGCCTTCGGCGCTCAGCGGTTTGCCGTCAGCGGTCGCATGTGTGGTCCACCATGCCGGCGATCCGACGAGGTTCGGATCCTTCTGCTCCTCGATGGCCTTCTGCGGCACGTTTTCACTGACTTCGCCAGCCGAGGTCGTAGTGGCGGTGGCCTTCGAGGAGGACTTCGGGCTCGTCTGTTGGGCGAGCAACACAGCCGGGCAGACCGCGATCGCGGCCGCCAGGCCCAGGAGCTTGATCGTCATATTCCCTCCTTCTGCTATCCTGGTCTTTCTCGTGCATATATCTGACCATGACGGCGAGCGGAGCGCAGAAACTATTTGACCGTGAGGTCCTGTTGGTCGGGGTGCCGATCGAACCACGCTCTAACGAATCGGCATGTCGGTATAACGCGAAGTTTCTGCGCGCGCGCGTAGTCGACGGCGGCCTTTGCCAGATCAGCGGCCGCGCCGTGACCGCGTTCGATCTCGGGGACTTCGGTGTGCCGAAGGTTGATCGTCTTGGCATCGGGCCGATCGTAATCCAACTTCGCGTCTCCCGACGGGAGATGCAGAATGAACCGGTGATTCTTCTCGTCGTGCTCGACTGGCATTTATCTCACTCCCCCTTACGGTAGGTCAGGAATCACGCCGAAGGACAAATCGCGCCGCTGAACGGGCAGCGGCATGCCGTGACAATGCCGAGACAAATCAAGACGGTGGGTCGCGTGCGGAACGCGCAATATATATAGTCTGGGTCGTTGACAAACTATACCCTGGTAGGATATCCTGGCTTGACCATGCGCACCCTTCTCGTGCTGCTCGTGTCGGCGAGCGTCGCTCGCGCGCAGAGCTTCTACGATCGCTACCCATGGTTCCCGCGATTGGTGGGAGCGCAGTTCACGTACATCTGGCAGGACCTGCCGCCGTTCAACGCGCCGTACAGCGGACACCTGAGTCTCGAGAACCATGGCGATAACGAAGGCACGCATACGTATGGGGTCTACCTCGGATCCCGCCTGACATCCTGGGTCCAGCTGTACACGGACTTCGAGATGGCGCGTGGATCGGGCGTGAGCCACGCGTATGGGCTGGCCGGTCTCACGGACGGCGACGTCATTCGCCAGGGATCCGTGGATCTCGGCGCGGGGCCCTATCTCGCGCGGGCGTACGCGCGCTTCATGATTCCGCTCGGTAGAGAGCGCGACACGGCCGATCGTGGTCAGGATCAGGTTCCGGGGCCGGAGCCATCCCGCCGCATCGAGATCAAAGCCGGCAAGTTCGCGCTGAACGATGACTTCGACCTGAATCGGTACGCGAATACCACGCGCTACCAGTTCATGGACTGGTCGCTCTGGAACAATACCGCCTGGGATTTCGCGGCGGATACGCGCGGATACACCAACGGGTTCATGGTCGGCTACGTGAGCCCGCGTTGGGCGCTCAAGGTCGCGGCGTCGCAAGTGTCGACCTTCTCGAACGGCAACACCTTCGATGGCGACATCCCGCATGCGTATGCGCTGAACGCCGAGCTGACCTGGCACCCGGATACGACCGGCACCGTGCTGCGGTTCCTGGTATTTGAGAACCACGCCCGGATGGGCAGTTATCGCGACGCGATCAATATCGCGCAGGCGAGGGATACCGCACCGTGCATCGTGTGCGATGACCGGCGCGGCCGGATCAAGTACGGCTTCGGGTTCAACATGGAGCAGCCACTGGCCGACTCGGGTAACACGGGCGTCTTTCTCCGTGCCGGCTGGAGTGACGGCAAGAACGAGGACTTCGAGTTCACCGAGGTCGATCGCGTTGTGAGTGGCGGGCTGGTGTTGGCCGGCAACATGTGGCACCGGCCGACCGACCGGTTCGGCATCGCGGGGGTCATAGAAGGGTTGTCGAAGGACCACGAGAACTATCTCGCGGCCGGCGGATGCGGCTTTCTGATTTGCGACGGGAAGCTGCGCTACGGGACCGAGAACATCGTCGAGGCCTATTACCGCTTCCAGCCGCCCTTCCTCGACTTCGTCCAGATCACGCCCGCGATCCAGCACGTGGATCATCCGGCGTACAACGAAGACCGCGGACCGCTCTACGTGTACACCGTCCGCGTCAACCTACATTACTGAGCGACGCCCTTACCTCCTCGTCGCTGACCTGCGGGAATTCTTCGTACCACGATCCGACCGCATCGAACGGGTCCGGCGTCAAAGGGCAGACCACGTCGTCGGCCACCCGCCGCAGCATCGCCAGCGCCTCGGGCGCGCCGACCGGTGCGGCCACGACGGTCTTGTCCGGCTCGACCTGTCGCAAGGCCAGCACGGCGGCGTACATCGTCGACCCGGTCGCCACGCCATCGTCGACCAGGATCGCCGTTTTGCCAACGAGGTGGGCGGGGGGTGCGCCATCCCGATACGCAAGCGCGCGACGCTCTAGCTCCGCCTGTTCCTCGATGCTGATGCGCTCGACTTGCTCCCAGGTCAGCCCCACCGCCGCGATCACGTCGCGATTGAGCACCCGTATGCCGCCCTCGGCGATCGCGCCGAACGCGAACTCCGGCTGATACGGGACCCCGAGCTTCCTCACCAGGAAGACATCGAGCGGCAGCCGTAGCTCCTCGGCGATCACCCGGCCGACCGGAACGCCACCACGGGGTAGAGCCAGCACGATTCCGTCGGGTCGGCCCGCGTACTCCGCCAATCGTGCGGCCAGCACCTCGCCTGCTTCGCGCCGATCGTGCAGACGCGCCATGCAGCAATATAGGCGTCGCGATGTTATAGTGGCGCCATGTCGCTGGCCACTCGTCCAAGGAGCATACTCGTCGATTGCGCCGCCGCACGGCAAACCGACGTCGTGCGCCAGCTGGAGACGAGTACCGCCGGCCTCACCGCCGAGGAAGCCGCACGGCGCCTCGACGCCGAGGGGCCGAACGAGATCGCGACGCACAAGGAGCCGAGCTGGCCGATCCGCCTCGCGCACACGTTCCGCAATCCGCTCGTCGTCTTGCTCGCCGTCCTGGCCCTCACCTCGGCGCTCACCGGCGACTCGCGCGCGGCGGTCGTGATGGTCCTCATGATCTTCTTGGGCGTCGGTCTCCGGTTCATGCAGGAGACGCGGGCTGGCGCGGCGGCGGCCAAGCTTCGGGCGATGGTCCGCGTGACCAGCACGGTCGTCCGCGACGGTGTGCCGAGCGAGATCCCCCTGCGCGAGGTCGTGCGCGGCGATCTGATCTCGCTCTGCGCGGGCGATATGATCCCGGCCGACGCGCGGATCCTCTCGGCCAAGGATCTGTTTATCAACCAGGCGAGCCTCACGGGCGAATCCATGCCGGTCGAGAAGACCGACCAGGCCATCGCGCCCAACGGCAACTCGCCGCTCGAGCTCCAGAATCTCTGTTTCCTCGGCACCAGCGTCCAAAGCGGCACGGCGTTGGCCGTCGCGGTCGCGACCGGCCCGTCGACCTACTTCGGCGGCATGGCCAAGAGCATCACGGCCGCGCCGATCCAAACCGCCTTCGACAAGGGGATCAATCGCTTCACCTGGCTCATGATCCGGTTCATGGCGGTCATGGTGCCGCTCGTGTTCTTGATCAACGGCCTCACCAAGCACGATTGGAAAGAGGCCTTCTTTTTTGCCTTGGCCGTGGCGGTTGGGCTGACGCCCGAGATGCTGCCGATGATCGTGTCGGTCTGCCTCTCACGTGGCGCGGTCGCAATGTCGCGCGAGCGCGTCATCGTCAAGCGGCTGAATGCGATTCAGAACTTTGGGGCCATGGATGTGCTGTGCACCGATAAGACAGGCACGCTGACCATGGATGACGTGATCCTCGAGATGCACTGCGACGTCACAGGCGCCGAAAGCCAGGACGTCCTGCTTGCCGCGGCGCTGGTGAGCCACTTTCAGACCGGGCTCAAAAACGTCCTGGATCGCGCGATCTTGTCGTTTGTTGGGAAGAATTGCTCGATACCATTCGGCTCATACAAGAAGATCGACGAAGTCCCGTTCGACTTCACGCGAAAATTGATGTCGGTCGTCGTGGCCGGTGCCGACAACAAGAATCGCCTGATCGCCAAGGGTGCACCCGAGGAGATTTTTCGGCGTTGCACGCAGTTCTACGCCGCTGGCGAAGTGCTGCCGATTGAATTGGCCTTTCTTGACGAGCTTCAGGAGGAGTACGATCGGCTGAGCGCCGATGGCTTTCGCGTTTTGGCGGTCGCGTATCGCGATGTGCCGGTCAGAGGCGCCTATGGCAAAGATGACGAGTGCGACCTGACGCTCGCTGGCTATGTCGCTTTCTTGGATCCGCCAAAAGAGACGGCGGCCCCCGCGCTCGAGGCGCTCAAGAAACATGGCGTGGCCGTCAAAGTACTGACCGGCGACAACGAGCTCGTCACGCGTAAAATCTGCGAGCACGTCGGCCTCTCGGCGGACACCGTGGTGCTCGGGCGCGACATCGAGACGATGTCGGAGGATCAGCTGGCCGATGTCGCCGAGCGTTCGACGATTTTCGCGCGACTGTCGCCATCGCATAAGCAGCGTCTGATTCAGGCGCTGCAGAAACGCAAGCACGTCGTTGGGTTCATGGGCGACGGCATCAACGACGCCGCGGCGTTACATGCGGCTGATGTGGGCATATCAGTCGATACCGCCGTTGATGTCGCCAAAGAATCGGCCGACATCATCCTGTTGGAAAAGAGTTTACTCGTGCTGGAAGCCGGTGTGTTGGAGGGACGTAAAGTTTTCTCCAACATCGTCAAGTACGTCCGAATGGGCGCCAGCTCCAACTTCGGCAACATGTTCAGCGTACTCGGAGCGAGCGCGCTGCTGCCATTTGTGCCGATGGCGCCGATTCAAGTGCTGACGAATAACCTGTTGTACGATTTCTCGCAGGTCCCGATTCCCACGGATAACGTGGATGAGGAGCAGATCGCGAGACCGAGACCATGGGACATGGGCGAGATCAGCCGATTTATTTTATTCATCGGCCCGATCAGCTCGATCTTCGACTACACGACATATGCCATCATGTGGTTTATCTTCGGTGCGCGGACGCCAGCGCACTCCGCGCTGTTTCAGACCGGGTGGTTCGTCGAATCCCTCATGACGCAGACCTTGATCATTCACGTGATTCGCACGAACGGCATCCCCTTCTTCCAGAGCCGCGCCAGTACGCCCCTGATCGCGACGACGATCGCGATCATGGCCATCGGCGTGTTGCTCCCGATCTCCCCGGTCGCCCCCGCGCTCGGCTTTGTCCCGCTCCCGGGACTCTACTGGCCGCTCCTCGCGCTGACGCTCTTGTTGTACATGGCTCTCACCCAACTCGCGAAAGTCGCTCTCCGCCGACGCGGATGGATCTAGCTTCACCGACTCCTTTACATGTGCGCCAAGCGGTTGCCTATTCGGGAATGAACCTGAGCTGATCGACTGGTGCTCTTGAAGTGGTAGTGCGCCGCCGGACTGCCGGGTGCTACCTTTGCATGCGTGCAACTTGAATTTTCCGGAGCCGCCCGCGAAGTCACCGGCTCCTGTCACATCGTGCGCGCCGCGGGCCGCACGATCCTGCTCGACTGCGGCATGTTTCAGGGACACCGCCTCGAGGCAGACGCCAAGAATCGCAAACTCCCGCTCCCGGTCCGCGAGATCGACGCGATCGTCGTGTCGCACGCGCACCAGGACCACACGGGCCGGCTCCCGTATCTCGTGCATCAGGGATACGCCGGTCCGATCTTCGCGACGCCGGCGACGCGCGATTTGTCCATCTCGTTACTGGCGGACAGCGCGAAGATTCAAGAACAAGACGCCGCGCATTTGGCGTCGCATGGCAAGTCCGCGGTCGAGCCACTCTACACCGCGGACGATGCCAAGCGCGTGATCGACAAAATGCAGACCCGGGATCTCGATCAATGGTTCGATGTCGTGCCCGGTATTCGCGCCAAATACATCGAAGCCGGACATATTTTGGGTTCGGCGTCGATCACGATCGAGGCTGATGGAAAGAGATTGCTATTCTCGGGCGATGTCGGCCGATGGGGACTCGCGATCATTCGAGATCCGGTTTCCCCGACGGAGCCCGTCGACCTGGTGATCATGGAGTCGACCTACGGCAACCGCGATCATGATAGCGTCGCGCACGCCCAGGAGCGGTTAGGCCAGATCGTCGCCGCCACGGCGAAACGAGGCGGCCGCGTCATGATTCCCGCGTTCGCGCTGGGCCGCGCGCAGGAGATCATCTACGACCTGCACGCGCTGGCCCTGGCCAACAAGATCCCGCACATCCCGATCGTCATCGACAGCCCGCTCGCGACCGCCCTGACGACGGTCTTCGAGCACCACCCCGAGCTTTACGACAAAACCGAAAAGATGGTGCAGCTCGGGGACGACTTGTTTCGCTTCGACGGCCTGCGCTTTACCGAGAGCGTCGAGGACTCGAAGAAACTCAACACGTCGACCATGCCCTGCGTGATCATCGCGGGATCGGGGATGGCCGAGTCGGGCCGCATTCTGCATCATCTGATGCACGGCGCGTCGGACCCGCGCAACACCATCGTCATCGTCGGCTTCCAGGCCGACGGCACGCTCGGCCGCCGGATCGTCGAGGGCCAGTCGACCATTCGCATCTTCGACCAGCACGTGCCGCTCCGCGCCCAGGTCGAAGTACTCAATGGCTACAGCGCCCACGCCGATCGCGGCGAGCTCCAACGGTGGCTCGACGGCATCGGCACGAAAGCGCCCGTCTGCCTCGTTCACGGCGAGCCGGACGCCCAGACGGCGCTCATCGCGCAGCTCGGCCAGCACGGTTACAAAGCGACCGCACCCGCGCCCGGCGACGTCGTCAATCTGACTTGATCGCCACGACTGGATTGACCTGACTCGCGCGCCACGCGGGAAGCCATGTCGCGGCCAGCGTGGCGATCCCGACGAGCGCGCACGTCGCGACAAACGTCAGGAGATCGACCGGGCTCACGCCGAACAGCAGCCCTTGCAGCATGCGCGTCGCGGCCAGTGAGCCGACGAGACCGACCACGACGCCGATGGCCCCGGTGGCGACGCCCTCTTTGATCACCAGACCAAGCACCTGATCGGCGCGCGCGCCAAGTGCCATGCGGATGCCGATCTCGCGCGTGCGCTCGCCGACGGAGTACGCGATCACGCCGTACAGGCCCACGACCGCCATCGTAACGGCCACGGTCGCGAAGATCTCGAGAATGAGCATGACGAACCGCGATCGCGCGACCGCATCCTCGGCGAGCTGCGCCATGCTCGTCGAGTGGTACAGCGGCACATCCGGGTCGATCGCGGCGAGTGCTGACCGCATCTCCGCGATCGTTGCGATTCTTGGCGCGGTCGTCGATGAGACGACGACGCTCGCGTAGTCGAGCGGAAACTGCGCGTGCGCCAGGTACAACATGGGCCGCACCGGCAGGGTGAGATCCTCGTTCTCGTGCGTGTTCCCAACGATCCCGATGATCGTACCCCCGGCGTGGGTGCCGAGTCCGAAGGTCGTGCTGATCGTCAGCGAGTGGCCCAGAGGACTACCGGTCGGGGCCAGGAGTTTTGCCGCCGCCTCGTTCACGACCGCCACGGGTTGAGTCCCTCGGCGGTCGTCGTCCGTGAACCAACGACCGGCTTTGAGGGGAATCCCCATGGTGGGGAAATATCCCGGCGTCACGAGGCGGACCTGGGTCGACAGGCGGTCTTGCTCGTCGTCGGCCAACTTCGCGCCATCGAGCTCATACGCCGACATGCTGAATGAGTACCCGCTGAGCGGCAGGCCACTCGTGGCGCCGACGCGCGCAACGCCCGGCAGCGTCCGCAGCGCGTTGGTCAGCGACTCGAGAAACGCGGTGCGCTTCTCGGGCGAATCGTACCGGACATCCGGCATCGCGACATCGAACGTCACGCGGTTATCGGTCTGGTAGCCGAGATCGACCGCACGAAGGGCAGCAAATGTGCGCAGCAGGAGGCCCGCGCTCGTCAGCAGCACCACGGCCAGGGCCAACTCCGCGATGGCGAGCGCTCGCTTCGCTTTATGGACATCACGCCTCGGCTGCATCTGCAGCGCGGGCAGGAGACCGGCCGCAAGTCCAGCGCCCAGGGTGATCACCAGCGAAACGATCAGCACCCGCGTGTCGATGGACGCGCCGGCAATGCTCGTGTCATCGGGGCGGAGCGCGATCAGGCCGTGCACGCCCCACTGGGCGAGCCCGATGCCGGCCGCGCCGCCGATGAGCGCGATGAGTACGGCGTCGACGATGGACGCCCGGATCAGATCGAGGCGTGAGGCGCCCAGTGCGGAGCGGATCACCATCTCGCGTTGTCGAGTGACCGCGCGGGCCAGCAGCAGGTTCGCGACGTTGGCGCAGGCGATGATCAACACGACACCGACCGCGGCCCACAACACCAGGAGGGCCGGTCGCGTCGGGCCCACGATCGACTGGCGCAACGGCACCAGCTCACCGCCGTGTTCATCGTCCGTCTTCGGAAATTGGCGAGCCAGACGGGACCAGATGGTTTCCATCTCGGACATGGCCCTATCGCGCGTGACCCCTGGTCGCAGACGCGCGATCACCGACAGGTAGTGCGCCCCGCGTTGCGACGACAGATCGTGCGCGGTGAACGGTCGCGGGGTCCAGAGGCCGTCGCCTCCCGGGTAGTCGAAGCCGGCGGGCATGACACCGATCACGGTATACGGCACGGCATCGAGCAAGATCGAGCGGCCGATGAGCCCAGGGTCGGCCCCGAAGCGTCGGCGCCAGAGGCCATCCGAGAGGACGACGACATGCGCATCCGGAATCTCGTCGTCAGCGGAGAACGTTCGTCCGGCTTCGGGCGGTGTGCCGAGTATCTCGAAGAAGTCCTGTGTGACATTCGCCGCATCCACTTCCTCGGCGATGCCATTGCCTGTCAATGCGTAGGCGCCCTCGGAGATCGCGGCCATGCCGTCGAAGACCGTACTGCTGGCGCGCCAGTCCGTGAAGTCGGGCGGCGAGGCGCTCGAACGACCTTTCTTGGACGGACTGAACAGTCGGACGACCCGATCGGCGTTCGGGTAGGGTAGGGCGCGGATCAGCGCGGCATTGACGATGCTGAAGATCGAGGTGTTCGCGCCAATCCCCATGGCCAGCGTGAGGATCGCGACTAGTGCGAAGCCCGGGCTGCGCAGAAGGCGTCTGGCGCTCAGGCGGAAGTCGTTCGCGAGCAGACTCATGCTAGTCTGCTATGACAATCCCTATGCCATTCGTATCGTGTTGCCGTGCAACGCATTGCCATTTCAAGCTCGTCCTGCGGTGGGAATATGGATCCCGTACGCGGACATATTTCCGGACATGACCTCACACACCGGCGACCTGAAAGCCCACGTCCTCGAGCTCCTCCGCGGCGGCCACGCCCATGTCACCTTCGACGATGCGATAGCCGACCTCCCAGAGCCACTTCGCGGAAAGCGCCCAGAGCATCTCCCATACTCACCCTGGGAGCTCGTCGAGCACATCCGAATCACCCAGCGCGATATCCTGGACTATACCATCGCGAAAGACGCCGCGGGCTACAAAGAATTGCCGTGGCCAAAAGGGTATTGGCCCAAGACTTCGACACCGCCCAATGCGAAAGCATGGGATGAGTCGGTCGCCGCCGTCAAATCAGAGAACGAGGAGATGCAGCGCCTGGTTGAAAAGCACGATCTCTTCGCCAAGCTCCCAGCAGCAAAAGAGAGCCACACGCTGCTGCGTGAGGCCCTCTTGTTAGCCGATCACAACGCCTATCACATCGGCGAGCTCGTCGCGGTCAGGCGACTACTGGGCGCCTGGCGCTAGGACGACCGCGGTCAGCACCCACTGCTTCCGATCGGTGGGTGTCTGATCGTAGTAGAACCCGTACACCTTGTGGGTCTTCGGATCGACGGCCACTGACCGCGCGCCGCCGCCGGTCTTGATCGTCCCGACGACGCTGTAGACGTCGGGCGAATCCTCGTGCACGATGACGAGCGTCGAATCGTTCCGATTCGCGTTGAACGCGAACTGCATCTTCTCGTCGAACGCATCCTGATCCGCATGCCCCGCGACCGGAATCCGCTTCACCACCGTCCCCGCCTCGGCGTTGACGATGACGAGCTCCTTGTCGCAGCCGAGGAAGAGCCGGTCATGGGTGACGTCATATGACAGGCCTTGCGCGGCTTTGCAATCCGGAATCGGATACCGTCCGATGACCTTGAGCGACCGCGCATCGACCTTCGTGACGATCGAGGAATCTTCGCGATTGATGTAGAGCATGCCCCGGCCGTCGGCGACGCCGGACTCCAGGGCGTTCGCGAAGTGTTCGCGTCCGACGACCTGACCGGTCTTCATGTCGACGACCGTGACCGTGTCGAGGAGCATGAACGCGCGGTGCGTGGACGGATCGTAGAGCATCGCGTCGCCTTTGCCGGCGACGGTGCCGAGCACTTTGCCGGTCGAGAGCTCGAACCATGTCCCATTTCTCGCCAGGCCGCGATCGATGTCCGGGGCGAGCGCGTAGCCACCCGCGGCCTTGCCCGGGATCGAATCGATGATCTGGTCCTTATCGATGTCGATGACGGTATTGCCGAGTCCATACAGTCGGCGATGGTCGGCATCGATGGCGATAAAATCCGCGAAGTATCCGGAGCCAACGGCGCCAACCGGGATGCGGGTGACGACGTGGTAGCTGGGGTTCTGCGCCGCGGCGGTCGCGGCGAGGCATAGTGAAGCGAGCACGTAGCGTGTCATAGGGGTCAAAACTTGTCACCCCAGGGACACGGATCGGGAGAGACCCTACGCGCCGAATTGTTTCAAATGATGATCGTTGTGGCGATACGCCCAGCACTTCCATTCGGCCTCACTCATGGCGCCGAACATCGGGTGTCGCGCCCACGGCATCGTCGCGCTCCGTGTGCCGAACTCCTCCACACGCTGTACGAACTTCGCCACGTCGGACACGAACTCGCCCGGCCGCGTCCCGTTGCGCTGCATGTCCATCTCGGGGCGAGTCTTGAAGCCGGGTGGCCAGGGGCCCGGCGAGTAGAGCGCGATGTACTTGACGACGTGACGCATGAGAAAGGTTTCGGCCGACGACACCTGGCACAGCCCGAGTGCGGCTTCCATCGCGATCGTGCAATGCACGATCATCTCCGGCGCCGACAGCACGCCGAAGTTCCCTTTCGTCTCAGGGCGAACGTTCTGTACTCGCGCGATGATTTCCGCCCGGGCTTCGGGTTGGGCCAGCGATTTCACACTAGCCTTCACCTAGTGACCGAGTCCGAAAAGCACGTGTGGGGAGCCGCGATGTCCGGCGGCCGCGGTCACCCAAGGCCGCAGCTGCTTGACGCGCAGCGGTTGGTTCGCGAACGCCGCGTAGGTCTCGCGCGCCGCGGCGTGAAGCAGCACCGCCTCGAGGGCTTCGCCGGCCGCGATCCAGTGCGCGGGATCATCGCCGTAGGTGCCGAGGAGCATGAGCACGGGCGCGTGCCGCACCATGCGACGCACGGCGGCTGCTTCGCTCAACGTGGTGCCGTGCCAATTGTCGCAGACGGGTGAATCGCCCTCGATCCCCGCGGCCATATGAGCCTCGAAGATCAAATCAGCGAGCGCTTCGCGATCGCTGGCGGCCGTGATCACGTGCAGCCAAGCGCCATAGACCTGAGCCTCGGTTCGACACACGTCGATGAGATGCGCGGTCACGGTGCCGCTCAGGGTGCCATGTACCGTGTGTCGCCGTTCGATCGCGTAGAACATCTCACGATCGCGCGGCGTCTCGTGGACGGGACGGCCCGCCCGAATGCGCGCGACGACGGAGGGATTTTGCGGTTCCGGCAGGAGCTGCACATCATCGCGGCGCCCGAAGTGCCGAAGCGCGACGCGCATGTTGAGCAAAGCCGCGCCGCACGACAGGATGACCTCTCGCAGGGCTGCCTCACCCTGTGCTGGCGCGCGACCCGCATCCGCGACCAACTCGAGCTCGTCGCCATCCCGATGAAATTCCCAAGGGCGAACATTGCATGGCGACGGCGCGCGACTGCCGTAGAGCGTCAGCAGGTCGAGCTCGGGCGCGCTAGGGTGAGTTTGCATTGGTTTGCTCCTCGTTCATGGGACCGGTATCGTCTTCACGCATGTTGCGGTCCCGGGCCCAACGATCGAATGCATCCATCGGGCCGGCGGACATGATCTGATACACGGTCGTACTATCTCCCCGTACATACACCATCTGACCGGAATCGACGGGGAACGTCCGGCCCGCCGCCGCGACCTGCGCGTGGCCTGACCAGGTCACGAGCCGCGTCGTGTCCCCATTAGACGATACGTCGATCCGGTACTCGCCGTTCTCCTCGAGAAAGATCGCGGCGTTGGGGGCATCGACTTCGTACGACTTGGTCGTGTCGACCTCGCGCAGGCGATAGTCGATCGAGCCCTGAGGCAGCAGGAATTGCATCGTGGTCGTATCGATTCGCACGAGGTCGAGCTCCGTCTCGCTCGTGAGCCGGACAGCGGTGGAACCGAACTCGACTTCAAGATGCCCGACCGTATCGACCCACAACCGGTCGCCGGCGCTGAGGACGACGTTTGTGTCGGGGATGGCCCAGGTATCGCCGGCCGCCGGCCGGATCGCCACGGACCCCTCCATGAGACTGAGCTGCCCCCACGGTGTCTCGGCCGGTGCGGACGGCGATTCCGGCGATGGGTCGTTGGCCTGCTGACCGTAGCCATAGTAAAAACAGCCCACCAGCGGAGCGAGACACGCCAGGGCAACGACCCACAGACGCCTCATAGATCAAATTTACACTGTAGCTTTGGCCATGTTATCGCACGCCCCCCGATTCGACGCAGCGACCGCCGCCCGCGTTGCCCGCGATCTCTACGGCCGCTCGGGTACCGTGCGCGCGCTCACCAGTGAGCGCGATCAGAACTTCCTGCTGGAGACCACGAGCGGCGAGCGATTAGTCCTCAAGATCGCGAACGCGCTCGAGGATCCGGCCATGCTGGACGCACAGCAGGCGGCCATGCGTCATATTAGCGCGACGCTGGATCTGGCGCCTCGGGTGATTCCGTCGATCGAGGGACCGACCCTCTCCGTCGTTGACCAGCACCGCGTTTGGGCCGTGAGCCATCTGCCGGGCACGCCTTTGGGCCTCCGCCGCCGGCGCTCCCCAGCCCTGCTTTCGTCCCTGGGCGCGGAGATCGGCGCGCTGACCACGGCGTTCCGTGGGTTTGACCATCCCGCGATTCACCGGGACTTCTACTGGGACCTGGCGCGCGGCCGCGCCATTGTCGCCCAGTATCGGTCCTTGATCGACGATCCGGAGCTTGGGGCGGCCATCGATACGCTCATGGCGCGCTTCGACCGCGAGGCGGCGCCGTTGCTTGGCGACCTGCCATGCAGCGCCATTCACGGGGACTTGAACGATTTCAATGTCCTCGTGGACGGCGATCGGGTCTCTGGGTTCGTCGACTTTGGCGACATGGTATTTGGTTATACCGTCGGCGACTTGGCTATCGCCGCGGCGTACGTGATGCTCGACGCCGACGATCCCGTGGCCGTGTTGTCGGCCATGGTCTCCGGCTATCAATCACGTCGTCCACTGAGCGAGACCGAGCTCGCGGTGGTATTTCCGCTGGCAACCTTGCGGCTATGCACGTCCGCCTGCGTCGCCGCGCACCAGCAGCGTGAGCGGCCCGACAACGCCTACCTTGGGATCAGTCAGGCCGCGATCCGGCGTACGCTGCCTCGTCTGGCTCGCATCCCTTTGCTGGCGTCCGCGCGCATCGTCGCCTGGTTGGCTCGGCAGACGTTCGCGCCGATCATGGATTTGCCTAGCCGTGAGTGGCTCGATTTGAGCGTTGGTAGCAGCGCGTCCGATGGCATGGATGGTATCACCGGCGGCATTGGGCGTTGGGACGAGCCACGTCTCATCTACACCGCTCCGTTTTTCGCCGGGCGCACCATTCATCTCGGCATCGATTTGTTCGCTGCTGCCGGTACGCCAGTCCATGCGCCGCTTCGTGGGCAGGTGCATGCGTTCGCCGACAATGCGCAGGCGCAAGATTATGGGCCGGTTGTCATTTTGCGCCACGAGACCGATGATGGCACGCCGTTCTATACGCTATACGGGCACCTCAGTCGTGAGTCACTGCACGGACTGAAGGTTGGACATCAAGTAGCCGCCGGTGATCGTATCGGCTCACTGGGTACGATCGAAGAGAATGGTCATTGGGCGCCGCATCTCCATCTGCAACTCATCGTCGATCTACTCGGCATGGGTACAGATTTCCCCGGAGTAGGAACGGCGGCGCAAAGAGATGTCTGGCGCACCCTGTCCCCGGATCCGAGCATCTTAGCGGGTCTGGCGCCGGCGCCGGGTGAGGTGACGAAAACTGAGACACTCGCTGAACGACATAAACTGATCGGCGGCAACCTCAGCATCGCTTACGCCGACCCGCTCAAGATCGTACGCGGTCGACAGCAGTACTTGTACGACGATGTCGGTCGCCAATATCTGGACGCGTACAACAACGTCCCACACGTTGGCCACGCCCACCCACGCGTCGTGAAGGCCGCCGCCGAGCAGATGGCGATCCTGAACACGAACACGCGCTACCTGAGCGATCGCCTGACGGAGTACGCCGAGCGTCTGGTCGGAACGCTGCCGGCGCCACTTCGCGTCTGCTACATCCTGAACTCGGCGAGCGAAGCCAACGAGCTCGCGCTGCGTCTCGTCCGCGCGAGCACGGGTCGCCGCGACATGATCGTGCTCGAAGCCGCGTATCATGGCAACACAACGTCGCTCATCGACCTGAGTCCATACAAGCACCTGGGTCCTGGCGGCACCGGCACACCGGCCTGGGTGCATGTCGCGCCACTACCCGACGATTATCGCGGGCTCTATCGCCGCCATGATGCGGCGTGCGGCACCAAGTACGCGCTGCATGTCGCCGAACTGGCCGAGAGCCATCAGGTCGCGGGATACATCGCCGAGACGTGTCCCAGTGTCGGCGGGCAGATCATGCTGCCGCCCGGGTATCTGCCGAACGCGTACGCGGCCGTTCGCGCCGCCGGTGGGCTGTGCATCGCGGACGAGGTGCAGACGGGGCTCGGCCGCATCGGGACCCACTTTTGGGCGTTCGAGGCTCACAACGTCGTCCCCGATGTCGTCGTGATGGGCAAACCGCTCGGCAACGGCCACCCACTCGCGGCGGTCGTCACGACGCGTGAGATCGCCGATGCCTTCGACAATGGGATGGAGTTTTTCTCGACGTTTGGCGGCAACACGGTGTCGTGCACGGTCGGCCTGGCGGTGCTGGATGTGCTCCGAGACGAGCGGTTACAGGAGCATGCGCGTCGCGTCGGTGACCGGCTGCTTGAAGGGCTTCGGCCGATGATCGATCGCTATCCACTCGTGGGCGACGTGCGAGGCTCCGGACTGTTCCTCGGCGTTGAGCTCGTACGCGATCGGCAGACGCTCGAGCCAGCGGCCGCCGAGGCATCGACGGTCGTCAACATGATGCGTGAGGACGGGATTCTGCTCGGCACGGACGGGCCGCATCACAACGTCATCAAGATACGGCCGCCCATGCCGTTCGATCTCTCGGACGCCGACCGTCTGGTCGGAGGGCTAGCGCAATGCTTCGAAAGCCTTCTCCCGTAACGCGTCGTATCCGGCGGCGGTAGCGCCCGAGTTCTCGGCGTGCGTGGTATTGAGGGAACCCACGATCGCCTTGCCGTTCGTCGGGTTGATAAAGAGAAAGCTTCGATACCCGGCTTGCTCACCCGTGTGGCCCACGAAGGTTACGTTGCCGCGCGGGAAGATAAAAAACGAAAGCCCCATTGATGACCCCGCGGCCGGCGTTTCGGGCCAGGATCCTGGTTGGATCTTGGCGATCGGCCGCCACATCTCATCCAACGTCGCTCTCGACAAGACGGTCGGTGTCGATGACGTGAGAAATCCCACGTAGCGAGCCATGTCCGCGAGCGGCGCATTGAGACCACTGTTGGCCGTCGTGATGCCGGTGTCGAAGTCGCGACCGTTGGCGGTCACGACACCTTTATCCACGGTGTAGTTGTTCGACCGGTGCGGCTCGAGATAATACGGCGTGACGTTCATGTAGCTGTGCGTCATGCCAAGTGGCATAAAGATGTTCTTGGTGATGTAGAGCGCGTACGGATCACCGGTCAGCGACTCGATGACGCGCCCGAGGTAGATGAAGCCGGGATTGGAGTACGAGTACCGAGCGCCGGGACGGAAGGCGAGCTGCTGGTACGGCATCATGGCCACGAGTTGTTCCCACTTCGTGGGCTCAAACGGCTCCCAGGGGAGTCCCTGTTTGTACGGCCACGTCGGGTTCTGGAATCCGGCGGTATGAGACAGCAAATGCCGCACGGTGACGTCGCGAACGCTGCCGGAGTCGGCATGCACGGCGAGTAACTCGGGGCACCAGTCTATGATGTGGTCGTCGAGCGACAGCCGGTGTCGATCGCGCAACTGCATGATCGCGATGGCCGTGAACGTCTTGGTAATCGAGGCCCAGTGGAAGATCGTATTGCTGTCGATTGGTTCGTGCCGGTCGCGATCGGCCATGCCGACGCCATGCCACTCGGTAACGCGCCCGTGGTCGACCACGACGTAGGCGCCACCGACGACGCTGTCGTCGTGCACATAGCGGTCGAACGCGGTCTTGAAGTCTTGGGCTCCGAGTATGGCCGGAGCCAATATGCCGACAGATAAAATCGAGACGCGCACACCATAATGTTGTCGGGGTGGCGTAAACGCGCGCAACGTCCAACCTTCCGGCGATGCGTGGAGCGATTGCCATCGCCTTCCTGGTCGCTGTCGACTGTCTGGTCGCTGTCGGCCCGGGGCCTCTCGCGGCACAGACGGAGTACCACGAGCTCGAGTCCGGGCGGCCATCGACGATCGAGGACGCCTCCGCGACGCCGTCCGCGCGATGCTGGTGGATCCGCCGGGACACATGCCGACGCTGATGCCAATGACGGCCGCGATCGCGCCGCAATTCGCCGAGCGCTACCGCGAAGCCGCCATCATCTTCGACAACCTCCACTCGTTTCACGACGTGGTGGCCGACATTCTCGCCTCTCCGGATGTCGCACCGTCGCGAAAACGCGCCGAGGTCGTTGCGGCCGCGGCGCGTTATCGTGATGGCACGTCGTCGGTCACATCAGTCGCCGACTGGCGGCAGATGTCGACGATGATGGGCACGGCTCAGATGGGCGGGATCCCCTGGTAGCTCAATGCCACAGGCCGTCGTATCGCACCGTGACATATGCGGTCTGCAACTGGCCTGGCGTCACTTGGGCGCCAGACTCCAGCTCGCGATACCGCGTATCGAGCAAATTGCGGACGCCGACCGATAGGTACGTGAGCTTATACATCCGGACGCTGCCTTCGACATTGAACAGCGCGTAGCCCGGCCGCAGCACGCCTTTCTCCTCGAACGGCGTGTATGGGCCGTTGAACGTGGTGCCGATCCGCGCCGTCCAGATTTGTTTCGGGATACTGATATCCAGTGCGGCCGAACCCACGTACTTCGAGGTATTGAAGATCGGTGTCGAGGTGTAGTCGACGCCGTCATCCGGATCGACAAAGTGGGTGTAGAAGCCGTGGAGGATGGTGAAGTCCGTGGACGCGGTCAGGCCCGGAATGATCCGCGCGTGCGCCTGAACGTCCAACCCGTTCCGCCGGCTTTCGCCGCCGCCGATCGAGCGCTGGAGCACCGGATCGAATGACTGCTCGTTGTTCACGTCCATACGAAAGAGCGAGGCATCGATCCCGAACGGTCCGCGCTCGAACTTGATGCCGGTCTCGTAGTCCCAGACGAAGATGAACGGCAGCGTCGGATCGGTGACGACGCCGTCCGTCTGCCGGAATCCGCGCGAGACGTTGACGAAGAACCCGAGACCGCTGAGCCCGAGGTCGACGAATGGCTTGACGAGGGCGCCGACCTTTGGCGAGAACACGCCCTTGCTGTGCTGCGAGTCGTACAGCTCGTTGACCATGAGCGCGCCGGTGGAATCCGACCGCGGCTGACGCACCGAGGTCGAGAGCTGATCGATGCGTCCGCCGAGGTCGAGCCGCGCATACTTCGACACATCGAAGCCCGTCTGGAGATATATCCCAGCCGAGGTCTGCCGCGCCGGCTCCGCCAGAATGAGCGGTGCGGAGTCCTGCCGAAATCCCGTCGACGACTCGGCCCAGTTCCCGTAGTGTGACCAATCGTACCGGGTCTCGGCGCCGAGCGTGATGTCGATCCCGTGGCGTCCGTAGGTCAGTGCCGTATTCGCGCCGAATCCATATCGCCCGTTGTACTCGTGGGTCTCTTCGCCCGTCCCCTCGGTCAAACCACCGAGTCCCGGCGGAGAGCTGAGCCAGAAATTCCACGTGCCCTGGTCGGCATACACGGTCGTGCGCCACTGCAGGTTGTTCGTCAGGAATGTCTGCAGGCTCACGTGCTCCATGGCGTGACGCTTGTACCCACCGTCGCCAAAATTCGACACGAAGTTGTACGTCTTCGAGTTGTACAACGACGAGTCCAGGAACCCAGGAGAGTCATACGACGTGAGGTAGCCTTCGGCGCCAAAGTGCATGTGCGTGCGGGTGCTCAGGTCCACGTACCCCATGGCGTGGATGTGGCCATACTGATTCTCGGAGTGTGTCCGAAATCCATCCTCGCGCGTCCCCTGAATCGCGAGCACGCCGCCCGAGTGCAGATCGTGGAAGCCGACGATCGCGGACCCGCCGCCGTTCCCGAACGAGCCGGCCGTCGCTTGCAGCTGGTAGCCGTCGTAATGATCGAGCGTCCGCACGTTGACGACGCCAGAGAACGCAAAGTTGCCGTAGAGCGCGCTCGTCGGACCGTGGACGACGTCGACGCCCGTGATGATGTCGGGGAACAGCAAGTTGACGTCGTTGTAGCCCTCGGCGTGTCCGTTCACCGGCTCGTTGATCGGCACGCCATCGATGTAGAGGGCGATGTCCGTCGAGTGATCCGAGGAGAATCCGCGCACGGACAGGTCCGACGCGAAGCCAGGACCCTGACCCTGCTCGTGCGCCTCGAGCCCGGCGGTCTGGCGCAAGAGCTCCCACGGCGAGTTCGCCGGGGACATCTGCAATTGTTGTTGGTTGACGGTGATGACCGTGAGCGGCTCGGTGCGCTCGACGGGCGTGGTCGTGATGGTGATCGCGCGCAACCGAGCCGGGCTCGGTGTGATGGTGTCCCGTTTGGTGCGCGTGGTATCCTGTGCCGCCATGATGGTCGGCAAGAACGCGCACGCCGCGGCGTACGCGAACAGACGAGCAAGCATTTTTGTGGTGCCCCCAAGTCGAAGAAAGAAAAATCAGATCAGACTGGGAGCGACGCGGGCGGTCCTACTGGAGGTGGGAGGAGGACGTCGTCATTGGACGTCGGCGGCGCATCGTTCGCGCGCGCGACCGCGGTGGAGCGAACAACCTTGACCGGTATGACCGGCAGGCTAACCAGGCGACTCGAGGGAGCGGTGACCGCGACGGTACAGCACGAGGCACCGAGACACGTGCACTGATGCGAGTGGCCGGGTGCGGGGCTGTGATGCCCGCCGTGCATACCGGCCATGGTCATGCTGGCGACAACGCCATCGTGAAAAGGACACGCGTGCGCGCCCAACGGCTCGGTCGTCGCGAACACAAACGCGAGACCGACCAAGAGCGCGCACAGCCGTCGCCAGGTCATTTCAATCTGAAGACTAGTACCTGGGGATGGAGGCTGCTAGCGAATGCGCCGGTCGAGGTGCCGAACACGATGGTGACGGAGTTCGATCCAGATGGCGTCGTGATCTGATAATACGCACTTGTTCCCGGTACCATTTTCCCACTCGCCGCCGTGCTGGTCGACAACACGATCGGTTGGATCGGATAGCTCGGGCTGATCCCCGAATAAATCTCACCCAGGTTCCAGGTCGTGAAGCGATACTGTGCCGGGATCGAGCTCTTCGCGACGTTGGGCAGGCTATCGGTGTACGAGGCGACGCCGAATGTGCCGAAGATTTGCGGGAAGGACTCGCCGGTCGCGGCCGCGATATTGTCCGTCCCAATGTTCGTGCTCGTTTCCATCGCGTGATAGGCGGCCACGCCCTTCTGGTCGCCGATATACCGCAGCATGAGCCAATCGCCGCCGCGCCACTCGAGGCAGCAGTCGGCATCGGTGTGCAGCGTCAGCGATGCGGTGTCCGAGTTGGCCAGATAGTCGTACGAATCATTGAACTGCTCGTCGAGGTAGGGCCCGGCCGAGTCGGCATAGGCGGTGTTGCCGGAGGCCTGATACAACGAATCGTAGTGCAACCCGCCGAGCTCTGTCGCGACGATGCTCATGCCCTCGTCGAGCCATCCTTCTTCCGGGTCGGAATGATGGATCAGCACGTGCTGTCCATAGTTGACCATGTGCTGCAGCTCGTGCAGGAATGTGCCGGGGATGATCTTGAACACATCCGACACCGTATGCGCACAACTGTGCGCCTGGCCGTTCGGATCGGGCACGATCCCGTAGAAGATCTCGCCGGCGTTCGAATGCGGGGACGACGGCGTCAGGTCGTTCGGATCGAAGTAGCCAGCGACGAACCCTTCGATCCCGCAGGAGGCCGGCGATGAGAGGGCGTTGACGGCCGGCGTGAGGAGCATGATCACGTGGCCGTTGGCGTCGATGTCCGTTGGTTGGGCGAACGTGTTGACATCGATCTGGTAGAGCACCGCGTCGTCCAGCGCGCCGAACTGGGCGAGTTGCTGGGCGCTGAAGCCCGGCGGCGACGCATTGTCGAGATAGATGTCGACGTTTGTGCCGGCGTAGACGACCGTGGCGGTGATCTGTTTGTACGTCGTCGCCAGCGTATCGGCGAACACCGAGAACTGCCGCTGGCTGCCGAGCGCTTGGCGACTGATGGACTGTGGGACGCTCGCGCGCGCGGCCATGGCGCTCGCCGATGCGGATGCGGCCAGGTGGCGCTCCTTGGCGCGCATCTTCCCGTCGAAGGTGACCTGACGGAGGTTGCGACTGGTGGACGGCACGCGGGCGAAGCGCGCGGTCGCGGCGACCATCTGGGTGGCGGCCGTCGTCCCCGTGGTGCGTTCGATCTCGAACGAGGTCGTGTCGTAATTCACGTCACCGACCGCGAACTGGGCGACGACGAGATATTGCGCGGTGTCCGTGTTGCTGTTCAGCGTGATGCCGGTCCCCGACGAGCAATCGAACGATGTGCCCTGGTACAGCGAGAGTGTGGCCGAGGCAGGGGTGCAGTTGCCGTGTTTCGGGGGACCGGACGTGCTGCCGGAGCCGCCGCACGCAGTCAATGCAACGGCCAGTAGGATCGCGCCGCGTCTAGTCACCGCAATACCCTCTCGTGTCCCAGGTTGTGTCGCAATCAGGCATCATAACCGGGTACCGGTCCGGCGTTCCAGACGTTGGGACCGCGGTTCAGGTTGCAGATCTCGTACCGTTGTATCTTCGACGGCTTATGCCGCGAGTAATCCCAAGGTTCACGGCTGTCTCTCTGCTGGCGCTCAGCGGATGCGCCGGTAAGACTGATCCCGCCGATAAGTCGGATCCCGCCGCCTATCAGGAGCTCGTTCGCTTGCCGACCGGCGCGCAGCTGGATCCGGCGGGTCGGTCGGTCGAGATCGGCGACTTTCCGATCACGGAGATTCTCTCGCCGGACCGCAGTCGGCTCATTCTGCTCCTCGGCGCATATCGCCAGCAGGGCGTGCAGGTCGTCGATCGTCGATCAGGCGCGCTCACACAGACGCTGTTACAGCCGGCCGCGTTTGTCGGCCTGGCCTTCTCTCCTGATGGCAAGAAGCTCTATGCCTCCGGCGGGTACACCGACAAGGTCTACGTCTACTCGTGGCTGGATGACACCGCATCGCTCGTTGACAGCATCGCGCTGTCACGGAAAAAAGGCCAACGGTATCCCTCCGGCATTGGCGTCTCGCCGGATGGCAAGACGCTCTATGTCGCCGAGAACCTGGATGACTCGCTGGCCATAGTTCCCCTCGGCACCCGCCGGATCCATCGTGTGCCAACCGGCCGCTATCCCTATGATGTCGTGGTCGCGCCGGATGGTCGCGTGTTCGTCTCCGCGTGGGGCAATCACGTCATCAATGTGTTCCCGCGGAACAAACGCGTCGATGTCTCCCGTCATCCATCGTCGATGCTATTGAATGGCGACCAGCTCTATGTCGCCTCGGCCAGCACGGATCGCATTGATGTCATAGACACCAAGACGCTCACGGTCACCAAGCACATCGATGATCGGGTGCCAGGAGTGGCGGAAGGCAGCACGCCGAACGCGCTAGCGATATCGGGTCAACGTCTGTACGTAGCCGAAGCCGATAACAATGCCGTCGCGCAGATAGACCTGAAGACCGATTCGGTGATCGGTCGCATACCGGTCGGCTGGTATCCGACCGCACTCGTGGCCGGGGATGGAGACACGCTGTATGTCGCCAATGGCAAGGGTCGAGGCTCGCGCCCAAACCCGGCGACGGGTTACAAGGTTGGCGCGAAGGATTCCGATCCGCGGGGCTACACGCTCGGCCAGCTCGCGGGAACGTTGACGATAGTCCCGGGCCAGGCTGACTATGGCTCACGCGTCGCGCACGCGAATGGCTGGGAAGCCCGGACTGCGCCGATGAGTTACCCCCCGATCGAACACGTGATCTACGTCATCAAGGAGAATCGGACGTACGATCAGGTTTTCGGGGATGAGGCCCAGGCCGATGGCGACACCTCACTCGTGTTCTTCGGCCGATTCGTCTCCCCGAATCACCATGCGCTGGCCGAGCGTTTTGGTCTGTACGATCGGTTCTTCGTGAATGCCGAAGTCAGCGCGGACGGCCATCAATGGTCGACCGCCGCGTACGCGACGGACTACACGGAGAAGACGACGCCGGACAACTACTCCGATCGCGGCCGAGACTACGACTACGACGGCACGAACCGAAAGGATGTCCCGTCGGGCGGCGATGATGTCGCGGCGCCGGCGGCTGGCTATCTGTGGGACCTCGCGGCCCAGAAGGAGCTCACGCTCCGAAACTACGGTGAGTTCGCGGTCGAAAACGGCCGGAGCGCCGAGGATGCCACGTCGCACGGCATCGTGACCGCGTCCAAGCCCGTGCTCGCGGCGCACACGAGCCCAAACTATGCCGGGTTCGACGTCAAGGTCACGGACCAAGCGCGGGCCGATGTCTGGATCGCCGAGCTGCATCAGTTCGAGCGCGACGGCCAGATGCCCGCGCTCGAGATCATGACGTTGCCGAACGATCACACGGCCGGCGCCACCCCACGGGCGCCCACACCTCGGGCGTACATGGCCGACAACGACTGGGCACTCGGCCGCATGATCGACGCCCTCTCGCATTCGCGCTACTGGAAGAGCACGGCCGTATTCGTGATCGAAGATGACGCGCAGGACGGCGCGGATCACGTCGACTCGCATCGCGCACCGTTCCTGGTGATCTCGCCGTGGACGCGCGGTGGTCTCGTGCATCGCTTCGTGAACACCACGGATGTCATTCGCACGATCGAAGAGATCCTGAAGCTCCCGTCGATGTCGCAATTCGACGCCTACGGCCGCCCGCTTCGTGAGATCTGGCGTACGACGCCCGATACGACGCCGTATGTGGCGCATGCGTCGAATGTCGACCTCGCCGAGCACAACCCGGATACTGGCAAGGTCGCGCGGATCTCGCGCACGCTCGATTTCCGCGTGGCCGACGCCGCCGATCCACGCGTGCTCAACCATGTCCTGTGGGCCACGATCAAGGGCGCAAACGTTCCCTACCCGGTAGTTTTGAGCAACCATGATCTACCTCAATGCCGCGGGCACGGGCCCGCTGCCGCAGCGAACGGTGGATGTGCTGGCCGCGTTCAACGCGAAGCGCGCGGCGCCGTGGACGATCACGATTGATGAGACGTTCGGCGTGTTGGCCGAGTCGCGGCGGTTGTGCGCGAAGCTGATTGGGGCGAGCCCGGATGAGATAGCGCTGGTGCCGAACACGAGCACCGGCATCCATGTCGCGTCGCTCTCGTTGCCGATCGCTCCGGGGCGGGCGATCCTGCAGCATGAGGCGGAGTTTCCCGCGAACATCTATCCCTGGATGGCGCGCGCGCATCATGATCGGCGGCCGTATGAAACGATTCCGTTGTGCGACGGGCTGCCGGATCATGAGGCACTCATACAGCGTATCGAGACCGGCGACGTCGGGCTCGTGGCGGTCTCGTGGGTCTCGTCGATGTCCGGCGATCGCGCCGACCTCGAGGCGATTGGGGCCGCGTGTCGTGAGGTCGGCGCGTGGTTCGTGGTCGACGCCATCCAAGGACTGGGGGCCGTGCCGCTCGACGTCTCCCGCTCGCCCATCGACGTGCTCGTGTGCGGCGCGCAGAAATGGCTGCGCGCGCCCTGGGGGACGGGATTCGTCTACGTGCGGCGGCCGCTGATCACGCGCATCGAGCCAGGGACGGGCGGGTGGCTCGCGATGCAGCAGTCGCACGATCTCTCGCGGTATGTCCCGGCGCGGTTCGCGTACCTGGATGATGCCCGGCGATTCGAGGTCGCGACGTTGCCATATCAGGACTTCGTTGGGATGAACGAAAGCCTCGACGTGCTGTTCGAGGCCGGCGTCGACACCGTCGCCCGGCACGTCGCCGACCTCGCGAAGCAGCTCGTGCACGGGATTGCGTCTCTGCCCAACGTGGGGCTGCTGACCCCAACTGATCCGGCTCGCAGCGCGGGGATCGTTTCCTTCTTCGCCGAGGGAGGGATGAGGGCCAAGCTAAACGCGGCAGGGGTCGGTTACTCGAGCCGCGACGTCGAAATGGGGCCACTCAAAGGTTCACTGTTCCGGCTTTCGCCACACGTCTACAACACGGCCGCCGAGATCGAGACGGTTCTGAACGTTCTGGATACTTGATAGATCTTGTCGGGATTGTCCCATGGCTCTAGTTTCGGCGCCATGCAAACCCGACCGATTCTATCCCTTTTGATCCTGGTTGCCTCGCCAGCGCTCGCACAGGACACCTCGGCGCACCGACTGCCTCCGACAGTCGTGAAGGCGCCACGCCCCGTCAACCCTGGCGTCGCCCGACTCGGCGACGACACCACCGGCCATATCTACACCGGCGTGCCAACCACCCTGTTGCGGGTCGACTCGCTGCCGGCCAACACCACCAACGACAACTACCGCGAGGTCCTCGGCCAGGTCCCCGGCGCGAACATCTCGGAGACGCGGAGCGGCGGGTTCCCGTCCGACGGCATCGGGTTCCGCGGCCTCGAGCCGCGACAGTCAGTCGAGGTGAACATGCGGCAGAACGGCGTCAATCTCGCCGGCGATCTCTACGGCTACCCCGAGATCTACTACTCGCCGCCGTTCGAGGCGGTCGACCACGTCGAAGTCGTGCGCGGCGCGTCGGGGCTCGAGTACGGTCCGCAGTTCGGCGGCATGATCAACTTCGTCCTCAAGGACGGAACGCTGAACTCGCCGCCGCAGGTTACCGTTGGCGAGACCGGCGAGAGCTTCGGCGAGACCGATACCTTCGGCTCCATCGCCGGCGGGACCGGCAAGTTCACGTACTACGCGTTCGGGAAGTACCAGGGTGCGGCCGGGTGGCGTCAGAACTCGAACTTCGAGGAAGAGGACGGGTACGGCTCGATTACCTACCACGCGAACGAGAACCTGTCGTCGTCGCTGCAGCTGACCGTGTATGGGAACAACGTGCATATGCCGGGCGGGTTTGATGACACTCAGTTCTACGCGAACCCGCAGCTCTCGGAGCGGAAGCGGAACTGGCTTGCGTCGCCTTGGGGCATTCTGGAGAACGTCACCACGTGGCATCCGGCGCCCGGCCTGACGTGGACGAATCAGCTGTCCGGTACGATCAGCCAGCGCTATCTGGTCTGGCGCAATGAGGACGGCGGGCCGCAGGCGATCGACTCTGGGGGGCCGCGTGAGGTCGAGCGTGAGCGGTTCGCGAATGCGATCCTAGAATCTCGGCTCGGGTTCACTCACACTTTGCTCGGCCTACACGCGAATCTTGCGACAGGCGTGCGCGTATTTGATGGCGTCATGCATCGCCAGGAAGACGGCACTGGCACAGACGGCTCCGACTTTACGATGCAGTTGGTCCAGCCGTATGCCACTGACATGCATTTCGTGACGCAAAACGTCGCCGGCTACGCGCAAGAAGCGCTGCATCTGACCGACCGATTGACTCTCACGCCGGGCGTCAGAGTCGAGTGGCTGCGCAGCGCCATCCATGGGTTCACGGCCGACGATGGCGACGTGCCATATGACGCGCGCTCACAGACATTCGCGCTCGGTTCCGTCGGCGTGGAGTACGCCCTCGACGCGCCGGTGACGTTGTACGGCAACCTCACGCAAGCGTATCGGCCGGTCACCTATGACAATCTGATTCCGTTCGGCGCGGCGAACACCGCGATCATCAATCCGAATCTGCATCACTCCAGCGGCTACACTGGCGACATCGGGGTCCGCGGCCGGCTAGGACCCATACGCGGCGATATCGATGCGTTCTATCTCTGGTACGGCGACCGCATCGGCACCGTCGTGGTCAACGATTCGATCACGGAGACGACGAACGTCGCGAATAGTCGCCACTATGGCATCGAGAGTTATCTGGATCTTGCGATATGGAACCTCGGACCCTGGCACCTCTCGCTATTTGATTCTTTCGCTTGGGTCAACGCGCACTACGTCAACGGACCGTACGCCGGCAACGTAGTCGAGTACGCACCGCCGATCACGAATCGCATAGGTCCGACAGTCGGCTACGGACCGCTCTCGACCACCGTCACGTGGAGCTACACCGCGAAGCAGTACGGCGACGCCACCAATGCACTGGTCGCCCCGGAAGATCCGAGCGTCGGCGTGATCCCAGCATATCGCGTCTACGACTGGAGCGCGCGCCTCGACCTCGGGTCGCGCTATCAGGTGCATTTCGGTATCGACAATCTCCTCAATACCTACTATTTCACGTTCCGCGCGGTCGAGTATCCCGGTCCCGGGATCATCCCCGCCAACGGACGGACGGCATATTTGGGGGTCACCGCCAAACTTTGAACCGCCTTGTCTTTGTCGCGCTCGTGTCGGCTGGAGTCGTCCAGGCTCAGCAGAGTGATAGCGCCCGACGCGCCGACTCGATCGCGGCCGCTCATCATCGGCTGAGAACCGTCGTCGTCACGGGGACCCGTCTCTCGACCGTCGATGAACGCACGCCGTCTCAAGTGGAACCCTTCGATTTGAAAAAGGCCGGTCAGGGTCCAGATGCCGTCCCGGCCGCGCTCCAGAATCTCCCCGGTGTGAGTGTGTACGACGATCAGGGCTCTCGTCTGCAGCCCGAGCTCCAAGTGCGCGGATTCGCGGTCTCACCGATCGTGGGTACGCCGCAGGGGATCAGCGTGTTCCTCGACGGCGTTCGCATGAACGAGCCCGATGCGCAAGAGGTGAACTTCGATCTCTTGCCATCGGCGGCGATCCAACGCGCGACGCTGGTGCGTGGGTCCAACGTGCTGTTCGGCCGCAACTCGCTCGGCGGCACCATGCTGTTGGATACGAAGCGGGGCGGCGACACACCCGAAGCGACGGCGACGGTGGGCGCCGGATCGTTCGGTCAGCAGGTCGCGTCTATCGCGGCCGGTGGAAAGCTCTCCGGAATCGACGGCTTCGTCGCCGCGGCCGGGTCGAACGAAACCGGATGGCGACAGGCGACCTCGGCAAACACGCGCAACATCTTCGCGACGCTCGGCCACCAATGGGGGCCGACGCGCGACAGTGGCGACGTCTCACTGTCGTTTTTGTACGGCAAGGACCGGATTCACGAAGCCGGTTCGTTGCCGATCGGCTACGCGCCGAGCATCAACTACACGCCGGGCGACTTCTTCGCGCCGGAGGCGTACGATCTCATCGCGCGTGGCAACACCCCACTCGCCGGCGGTCTCTTTCGCGCCACGGTATTCGGGCGTCGCAATAATTACGAGCAATTCAATATCAACGTCCCGCCCCCTAGTACGGACAGCTACATCTACATGCTGTCCGGCGGCGGAACGGCGGAGTGGACACGACCGTTCACCATCGGTCGGATCCCGGTCGGGTTCACGGTGGGCGGGGAGTACGAGCGTGACAATGTGCACTTTCGCCTGTTGAACACAGGCGGCGGTGTGCCGAACTCGATCACGACGCTCTCTGACGTTCGACAGGAGAACGCCGCGCTTTACGGTCAAATCATCATCTCGGCTACGTCCGCGCTGGATATCACCATCGGCGTGCGCGACGACTACATCCGGATCCCGTATCGCGACGATCTGGACGCGACGAACAACGGCACGAGCACCTACAATCGCGCGTCACCAGAGATCGGCGCCACATATCGCTTCACCGACCATCTGAAAGCGTTCGTCGCTTTCAAGAGCGGCTTCCGCGCGCCCGCCCCGCTCGAGCTGGCGTGCGCGTCCCCGACCGCGCCGTGCTCGTTGCCCTCAGCCCTTGGCGCCGATCCCGCTCTCAAAGCCGTGTCGACGCGCGACTACGAGGGCGGTGTCGACATCGACTTGCCGCACGAGGCCAGCCTGGACATCGATGGGTTCTGGACGGACGTGCTCGACGACATCCAATTCGCGTCGCCCGATCTCACGCACGTCTATTTCTTGAACGTACCAGAGACCCGCCGAGCGGGCGTTGAGGTCACCGCCAAGGTGCCACTCGTCGGCGGCGCGCGGCTCGAAGGGTCGTACAGCTATATGGCCGCGACGTATCAAAGCTCGGTGCAGATATCGACTTCCGATACGACGCCGCGTCCCACGCGACCGGGCGACATCTTTCCGAGCTCGCCTCTGCATCGCGGTCGCATTGGCCTCGGGATCGGACGACTGCTCGGCCCGGTGCTGATCGATGGCGACATCGATCTGCGTGGGTATTCGAGTCAGTATTTCCGCGGCGATGAGTCGAATCAGCGACCGCGGATCCCCGGATATACCGTCTCGGACCTTGATCTCGCGCTGACGTTTCGCCGCTATACCCTGAGCCTGGGCATAGAGAATCTGCTTGGTCGCAGCTACTCCACGTTCGGCATCGAGGCGCCGAACACGGTAACCGGCGGAGATAACGCACCGGTGGTCCCATTCTTGACGCCGGGCTATCCCCGCCGGTTCATGGTTTCCGCGAGCGTGCGCCTCTAGATTCGAGGCGTGCGACGCCTCTCTCTCATACTTGCCATTGCGTTCTTCCCCGCGTGTCTGTCGGCACAGGGGTCGGCCGATGTCCCCCTCGGCGATAACGCATACATCTATCTCGATGCGCTCCTCGCGCGCGGCGCGATGCACTCGCTATCCGCGCTGGAGCGCCCGTACAACGTCGCGGAAATCAATCGCGCGTTAGCGCATGAAATGCCGGCGCACATGTCGCCGGTCATTCAGAGCTATGTCCGAGCTTTGAGACGTGCGCTGTCGAAGTATGACGTGCCGAAGAAACCGGGTCTCAAATACCAATTGAGCCTGGACCTCTACGGCACCGCGCAAAGCTCCACGGTACGCGAGCTGATGCGCGCGAACACCGATCGCAACCTCGAACCCGGATTCGGCGCCGAAGGCCTGCTGCAGGTCGGGCCGCTCACGGCGGTCGCGCACCCGATCTTGGATGGCCGGCTCAACGTCGATCCCGAGTACCATCTGGGGCAGGTCCGGGCGGACCCCGTGCGCGTGCAGGAGGGCTACATCGACGGCCGATGGAAGTACGGCGAGATCTTCATTGGCCGCGAGGGCCGCAACTCGGGCCCGACGATGTACGACGGCTTACTGCTCGGGAATTACACGTATTCGTACGATCATATCTGGGCCAAGATCGGCATCCCGCAACTCAATATGCAGACGCTGGTCACCCGCCTGAATGATGAGTTCTACGGCAACGACACGACCGTGCAGCGGTATTTCTCGTGGCACCGACTCAGCTCGCACATCGGGACCGTGGAGCTGGGCGTCACCGAGTCGATCGTGTATGGGCGCCCGGGTCAGTCGTACGTCTTCAATTACGTGAACCCGTTTGGTCTCTATTATTTCAGCGAGATCAACGAGGAGCAGGGCGGCGCGAACGCCAACAAGATGGTCGGCCTCGATGGCGCCTGGCGATCGCCTGTCGGGAATTTTTCGTTCGAGGGCTATATCGACGATATCCAAGCGTTCGGCGGATGCGGCGGCGCCGCGGGCCCGGTGTGCAAGAAGCCGCCGAGTGGCGGGTGGACGCTGCAGGCGGACGGGATTCCGCTGGTGGGAGATCAGCGGCTGTTCGTCGGCTATACGATCGTCTCGAATCTCTCGTATCGCACGTACGAGCAGCCATGGACCGACTACGCGTCGTACGATGTCGGTCTCGGCCGCGGGTTCAGCGACTACGATGAGATTCGGGCCGGCATCGATCTCGCGGCGATCCCCGAAGTGCCGCTCAAGGTCTACGGCGCGTTCAGTCGGCAAGGGCAGGGCGACTACCGGATCCCGTTCCCGCCGGTCGACTCGTTTCCCACGACGAAGACCTTTTTGAGCGGCGTCGTGAGTCACGTCTATCGGGCCGGCGTGTCCGGCGTGGTATCATTGCCCTGGCTTGACGTCAGCGGGGATATCGGCTTGAATCACGTCTCGAACTACGGACACGTGCCGGGCGTCGATAAGAACCTGTTTGCCGGCCGCGTCGTCGTGTCGCTCACGTGGCGCCGTCTCCTCAGCGGGGCGTTCCAGCCAGCTCCCGAGCCACCCGAGTGACGATCACGTCCTGAACGGCGGGACGGTCGTAATAATTGTTGGCCAATCGCCCCAGTATCACCTGCAACCGTGAGGCGGAAAGAGTGCCCGTGGGGAGAGGGTCAACCGACATGGATCTAGTATCGACGGGTCCAGGCGGAACTTGAGAGGTTATGAGTCCCTTCTCACGAAACCAGGCCTGCGCGTTGCTGGAGTCGTCTGTTCCGCGTCTTATCGACGCATGGCGACGATCCTCTGCGTGGAAGACGAAGCGGCGGTATCGGCGGTGCTCGAGCACGCGCTGAATACCATGGGGCATACCCCCATCGTGGTGCCGAACGTCGACGATGCGCTCACGACCGTCGCCGGCGGTGGGATCGATCTCATCATCTCCGACTACATTATGCCCGGGCATACCGGGCTCGATCTCATCCGGCTGCTCGAGCGCGATGGGCATCGGGTGCCGGTGATCATCATGACCGGGTTCTCGTCGATCGAGAACGCGGTCGCGTCGATCAAGACCGGCGCCGTCGACTATCTGACGAAGCCCTTTCAGGTCGATACGCTCGACGTCGCGCTTCGGCAGGCGCTCGAGATGATCCGGTTGCGGCGTGAGAACGAGTCGATCCGGAGCGAGCTGCGGGTGCTGCGATCGGCCCGGCAGCTCGTCGGGGAGAGCGAGCCGTTTCGGGCGATCATGGACATGATCGCAATGGTCGCGCCGACGCGGGCGACCGTTTTGCTCCAGGGTGAGTCTGGGACCGGCAAGGAACTGTTTGCCCGCGCCGTCCACGATCAGAGTCCGCGTGCTGACGGGCCGTTCATCACGATCAACTGCGCGGCCGTGCCGGAAGGGCTCGTCGAGAGTGCCTTGTTCGGGCATGAGAAGGGCGCGTTTACCGGGGCGACGGTTCGAACGGCCGGCGCGTTTGAGCGGGCGCATGGCGGGACGCTCTTGCTCGACGAGATCTCCGAGATGCGATTGGATCTGCAGGCGAAGCTGTTGCGCGTCATCCAAGAGCAGGAGTTCGAGCGCGTTGGCGGCAGTCAGGCGATCAAGGTCGACGTGCGCATCATCGCGACGACCAACCGCGATTTGAAGGCCGCGGTGGATGACGGGCGCTTTCGCAGTGATCTCTATTATCGGCTGAACGTCATGCCGATACGCACCGTGCCGTTGCGGGAGAGACGCGAGGACATTCCGCGTCTGGCGCTACACTTTCTGCACCGCGCCGGCGAGGGGTTGAGTATCGCGCCCGCCGCCATGCAATTGTTGGTCGAGGCGGATTGGCCCGGGAATGTGCGCGAGCTGGCCAATGTGATCGAGCGCGCCGTGATTTTGTCGCGGAATCAGAATCTCGAGCCGCATCACTTTGTCGATCTCGCCGGCGCGCCATCGGCTCCGTCTTCATCCGGGTCTGACGTGTTCGACCTGGATGTGATTGAGCGTGACACGATTGGGCGCGCGTTGAGCGCCACGCGTGGGAATCGTACCCGCGCCGCGAAGTTGCTCGGCATCTCCGAGCGCACGTTGCGCAACAAATTGAACGGGAAGAACGCAAGGCAGAATTAGAGAAGGCCGGCAGAATTGACCCGGAAGCACCGGAAAATCCTGCTGCTGCAACCCCCGCATGTCGCCTAGCTGTAACTAGGTAACCCCATATAAAATCGCATGTTGCGTCAATGGCCGAGCTCGGCATAAGCCTTGCTTTTGTCATTGGCCAATGATCACGCGATTCGACAGCGACGCCCACGTAGTTCTGGTGGCCAGCGGCAAGGGTGGAGTAGGCAAGTCGCTACTCTCGATCCTGCTCGCGGCCGAAGCGGCAGACCAAGGCCGCCGAGTGCTGTTATTCGATGCCGATCTCAACCTCGGCACGCTGCACGTGCTCCTCGGCCTGCGTCCGGCGGCGCGCGTCGATGCGCTGCTCGATAGCGCGCTCGAACCGGCGGATCTGATCTGCCGCGTCAGCCGCAACCTGTGGCTGCTTCCGGGCACGTGCGGCGCCGAGCGGCTGCACGATATCCCGGCGATCGATCGCGCGCGACTCGAGCTGCGCCTGTCCGGCGTGTTCTCGAGCTACGATCTCGTGATCGCCGACGCGGGCGCGGGTCTCGATGGCGCGATCCGCACGGCCACGATCTCGGCCGACCGCCTGGTCGTGATCGCGACGCCGGAGCCCGCGGCGCTGACGGGTGCGTACACGCTCATGAAGCTCGCGCACCTGCGTACGCCGAAGATCCCGATCGACGTGATCGTCAACCGCTGCCAGAACGAGACGGACGGCGTGGTCGCGTTCGACAAACTCGCCCTGGCGTGCGACCGATTCCTCGACCGCCAGATCCGCCACATCGGAACGATCGCCGAGGATGCCGCGTTGGCCCTCGCCGCCCGCGACCCCGAGCAGTGTCTCACAATGATCCGGAGAGCATCATGACCGACGCCCTGTGGTCCCGCTACCGGGCGACCGGTGACGCGGATGCCCGCGCCCAGTTGCTGGACAAGTACCTTGGCCTCGTCCACCATGCGGCCCGCGAGTTCACCTCGCGTACGCCCGCCCTCGAGCTCGGCGACCTGCTCGGCGCGGGGACGCTGGGTCTCATGCGCGCGCTCGACACGTTCGACCTGTCGCGCGGGCTCGCGTTCAGCACCTACGCGATGACCCGGATCCGTGGTTCGATCCTGGACGACCTGCGTGCGCGGGATTGGACGCCCCGATCGGTGCGGTCGAAGAGCCGCCAGCACGCCGCGGCGGTCGCGCGGCTCGAGGGCCAACTCGGTCGGGCGCCGAAGCCGCGTGAGATCGCGGGTGCGCTCGGGATCGATCTGCCCGCGTACTGGACGTGGGTGTCGACGATGGAAGGCACGTCGGTCGTGTCGATCCACGAGAGCCCGATGGCTGACAATGATGGCGGGACGCTCGAGGAGACGCTCGACAATCCGGAAGCGGAGCTCCCGGGCGAAGCGATCGAAGCTGAAGAGCAGCGCGAGCAGCTGCGTGTCGCGATCGCCGAGCTGCCGGACAAAGAGCGGAAGGTGCTCGCGCTGTACTTCTTCGAAGAGCTGACGCTCAAGCAGATCGGCGAGGTGCTGAAGCTGACCGAGTCGCGCGTCTGTCAGATCCGCACGCAGACGCTGCGCAAGCTGCGCGCCCGGCTCTCGCCGGCGGGTCGCGAAGCGAGCCGCGTCGCATGACCGTCGGCATCGTGCCGATCCAGCGCGCCTACGCGGCGACGATGGATGCCCTGCGGGCGGTGCACCACGAGGCCGATCCGCGCTGCATGGAGGACCTGCGCCAAGCCTTGTTACGCCAGCGCGAAGCGATCGAGCGTGGCGACAGCGCGAGTTTGATCTCGAGCTCCGACGTCGTGAGCCGGATGTCCGCATCGCTTGCGGGCGCGCGTCCCATGACCGTGCGTGCCGCCGCGGCCGTCGCCGTGGCCGGTGAGGCCGCCGTCAATCAACGCCTGCTGCGGCAGACCCTCGAAGAGGGCGACGCCTATGTGCAGCAGCTCTTCGCTACCAAGCGGCCAGCGTAAGCACGAACCGCGCGCCACTGCCGTTCGATGTGTGTGCCAGCGTTCCACCCCAGGGCGTGACGAGATAGCGTGCGACCGCGAGTCCAAGTCCAGCCACCGGCGCCTGCTTCGTGGTCGCGAAGGGCTCGAATAGCCGCTCGCGCATAGCCGCGGGAATACCCGGCCCATCATCCTCGATCGCGATGTCAACGTGGCCGCCACGCTGCTCGGCGGTCACGCGCACGGTCTTCGCGTCAGCCTCGAACGCATTGAGCACCAGGTTCATGATGACGTGCATCAGGACGGGCGGGTTCGCCTTGACCGCGGGTAGCCCCGGCGCGGCCAGACTCGACGCATCGAACACATCAGAGCCCGGAAGGCCTCGATGGGTAGCCTCCAGCAGGTCGACCAGCTCGCGGAGCGCCATGGGTCCCGACTCGTTGTCCGTTGGTACCTGTTGGGCGCGTGAGACCAGGTCCAGCAGTGGTCGCAGCTGCTTTGCGTGGCTTCCGAGCGCCTGGCGGACCGGGTCCGTCAAAACGGCGCCATCGCGCGCCATCAATTCGCCCGCCAGCGCCAGTGCCTGAGTGGGCGTTCTGAGCTCGTGTAACAGCGCCCGGCTCACCGTGCTGAATACGATCCCACGGTTGGCCGCTACCAGCACCTCGAATGGCACGCTAGACATAGATCAAACGTATATACTCATAAGAGTCTTTGATTTGCCCTGAAGGCGCACAAACGCCAAGCTTCAATGTTGGGTTTGGGTTGAACCTGGGAGACCAGATGGCGCCATATGTACGACTGACGGAGCCTATGGTCCGGGACGGTGACACGCTCCGGACCGCAACCTGGGACGAGGCCCTGGATCGGGCCGTCTCGGGGTTCCGACGGGTTCGGGACACGCACGGCGGTGATGCGCTCGGCATCTTCTCGTGCTCGAAGGCGAGCAACGAGATGAACTTCCTGGCGCAAAAGCTCGCCCGCGTCGTGTTCGGGACCCACAATATCGACAGCTGCAACCGAACGTGACACGCTCCTAGCGTCGCCGGTCTGGCGATAGCGTTCGGAGCGGGCGGCGGGACCAGCTCGTATCGTGAGGCGGAAGAGACCGACGTGATCTTCCTGTGGGGCGCGAACCCCCGCGAAAATCACCCGATCTTCTTTCATCACGTCTTGAAGGGCATCCACAACGGCGCTCGCGCCTTCTCCGTGGATCCTCGGCGCACGTCTACTGCCCAGTGGTCCGACGTTTGGCTCGGCCTGAACGTCGGCACTGATATCGCGCTCGCCCAGACGATGGCGCGCGTCATTATCCACGCCGGTCTGCAAAATGACGAGTTCATTAGGCTTGGCACCACCGGCTATGAGAATTACGCGGCGTCGGTGGAGTCGGCCACGTTGGAGTGGGGCGAACGCATTACTGGCATCCCAGCCAAGTACATAGAAGAGGCGGCGCTAGCGTACGCGAAGGCTGATCGAGCGATGATCTGTTGGACCCTCGGCATTACGGAGCATCACAACGCGACGGACAATGTGCTCTCGCTGATCAATCTCGCGCTGCTCACGGGACACGTTGGCAAGTACGGATCGGGACTCAATCCGCTGCGAGGCCAGAATAATGTCCAAGGCGGCGGCGACATGGGCGCGATCCCCAATCGACTTCCAGGCTTCCAAGACCAGCACGACGACGAGATCCGGGAGCGGTTCAGCAAGCATTGGGGCGTCGAGCTAAGTCCTGAGTTCGGTCGGACGCTGACGCAGATGTTCGAAGCCATGGCCGATGGCCGCCAGAAGGGTCTCTACGTCATCGGCGAAAACCCCGCTCAATCCGAAGCCGATCAGCACCACGCCGAGAAGATGCTGCGTGGCCTCGATATCCTCGTCGTCCAGGATGTCTTCCTCACGAAGACGGCCGAGCTGGCCGATGTCGTGTTCCCGGCGTCGTCGAGCTGGTGCGAGGCCGAGGGCACGGTCACCAACAGCGAGCGCCGGGTGCAGCGTCTGCGCAAGGCGCTCGAGCCGCCTGGTGACGCGCGTGATGATATGTGGATCATCACCGAGATCGCGCGGCGACTGGGGCACGACTGGGGCGCGCCGTCGGCGGAAGACGTGTGGAACGAGTGCCGGTTGCTGGCGCCGGGGATGTTCGGCGGCATGTCGTATAAGCGCCTGGAAGAGCTCAAGGGCCTGCAGTGGCCGTGCCCCGACGAGTCGCACCCGGGGTCGCAGTTCCTGCACGCGCGGCTGTGGGAAGAGGATCCGGTCAAGCGCGGCAGTCCGGCGCCGTTCACGGTCGTGCTGCACGATCCGCCGGTTGAGATGCCGGATGACGAGTATCCGTTCTTGCTCACGACCGGTCGTCGGCTCGAGTCGTACAACACTGGCGTGCAGACCGGCGGCTACAGTTCGCCGCTGCGGCGTCCGGAGACGCTCGACATCTCGCCTGAGGACGCGAAGCGGCTCGACATCGAGGAAGGGGATCGGGTGAAGATCACGTCGCGGCGCGGCAGCATTGACGCGCCGGTGCATATCGACGTGGCGCTCCGGCCGGGGCTCGTCTTCATGACGTTCCACTTTCAGGACGAAGTGAAGGTGAATCAGCTGACGCTGGATGTCAGCGATCCCAAGTCTGGGACCTCCGAGTTCAAGGCGTGCGCGGTGCAGGTCGAGCCGATCCGCGTGGCGCCGAGTAAGACTGGAAAAGGCGAGCGAGCTGAGCTCGTGCACGGAGACGATTGATGGATCTGCACCTGTCGGCTGCGGAAGCGACAGCCGAGGAACGGGAAGCGGTCGACGCGGTGCTTGGGGTTCCGACATCCGGATGGGACGGCGGTATTCGAGAGGCGGCGCGCGACGGGCACATCGCGCACGGTGGTGACGCGCTGCGCGCGTCGCGGCATCGGTTGCTGCCCGCGCTCGAAGCGGTGCAGGCGCGTATGGGGTGGATCAGCGAAGGTGCCTTCACGTACGTCTGCACGCGACTGGGCGTGCCGCCGGCCGAGGCGTACGGGGTCGCGACGTTCTATGCGCTGCTCTCGATGGAGCCGCGGCCGCCGCGTGTCCTCCACGTGTGCGACGATGTGGTCTGCCGGACGCGTGGCGCGAAGGCCGTCATCGATACACTCGGTGAGCCGTATCATGCGCCGAATGGTGACCATACGACGGTCAATGGGTCGGACACGACCTGGCTGCGTAGTCCCTGTCTTGGTCTCTGCGACCAGGCGCCCGCGGCGTTTCTGCAGATCGCCGGGCGCGAGCCGAAGTCGTATCTCTTCGGCGATGTGTCAGCGGCCGATGCGCAAGCGATTCTCAAGGGGAACGATACCGCCGTCCACCGCCCGCATCCGCGCATTCCGCAACAGGGTTCGTCCGAGCTTAGGCTACTGGCCCGTGTTGGTGTAGTCGATCCCACGCATCTCGATGCGTATCGAGCTGCCGGTGGATTCGAAGCGCTACGGCGGGCGCATGAGATAGGTCCTGAAGCCGTCATCCGTGAAGTCACGGACTCGAAGCTGATGGGTCGTGGCGGCGCCGCATTCCCGACGGGGAAGAAGTGGGAAGCGGTCGCGAAGCAAGGCGTGCACCCGCACTATCTCATCTGCAACGCGGATGAATCTGAGCCGGGCACGTTCAAAGACCGGGTCCTCATGGAAGAAGACCCGTTCGCGATCATCGAGGCCATGGCGATTGCGGCGTTTGCGACCGGGTGCGAGCAAGGCTACGTCTACATTCGCGGCGAGTACCCGTTAGCGTCCGCTCGTCTCAAGAACGCGATCGCCCAGGCCACGGCCCATGGACTACTCGGCGACCTGAACCTGGAAGTCAGAGAAGGCGGCGGGGCGTATATCTGCGGTGAAGAGACCGCGATCTTCAACTCGATCGAGGGTCAACGCGGCGAGCCGCGCAACAAGCCGCCGTTCCCGGTCGAATCCGGCGTCTTCAAGAAACCGACGCTGATCAACAACGTCGAAACGCTGGCGAATATCCCGCGGATCATTCTCGAGGGCGGTCCGGCGTTCGCCGCGATCGGCGCCGGTGGCCAGTCGACGGGCACGAAGCTGTTCTGCCTCTCGGGCGCCGTCGGCAAACCCGGCGTCTACGAAGTGCCATTTGGCGTGACGCTAGGCCAGATGCTGTCCCTCGCCGGCGGCGCAAAAGGGAAGCTCCAGGCCGTTCTCCTCGGCGGCGCCGCGGGCCTCTTCGTCCGCCCCGACGAGCTCGACATGCCGCTGACGTTCGAAGGCGTCCGCGCCGCGAAAGCCACGCTCGGCTCCGGCGTCATCGCCGCATTCGACGATACCGTCGACATGACGGACATTCTGCTCCGGATCGCGGCTTTTTTCCGCGACGAGTCGTGTGGTCAGTGCGTTCCATGCCGCGTGGGCACCGTGCGGCAGGAAGAAGCCCTCCACCGCATCGCGCATCGCTGCACCCGCGGCTCGGTCACCGACGAGATTGCCCTCCTCGACGAGATCGGCCTGGGGATGAAGGACGCGTCGATTTGCGGACTCGGACAGACGGCCTACAGCGCCGTCGAATCAGCCATCAAGCGTCTCAAGCTCTATGAGTGATTCCGCGCTCGTCCCCCTCCGCTCGGCCCGCCGCACCGTCACGCTGACGATCGACGGCCAGGCTGTCACCGTGCCAGAGGGCACGACGATCTTGGACGCGGCCGCGACGTTGGGTCAGCGGCTGCCGACCTTGTGCTACCTCGAAACGCTGCACCCGGTCAACGCGTGCCGCGTGTGCGTTGTCGAGGTCGAGAACTCTCGCGTGTTGGTGCCGGCGTGCTCTCGCAAGGTCGAGCCGGGTATGGTCGTCAAGACCAGCACGGACCGGGTCAAGCATAGTCGCAAGATGGTCTTGGAATTTCTGGCGTCGTCCGTCGATCTGTCGACAACGCCTGACGTGGCCGGCTGGATCGCCGAGTACGACGCCAAGCCAGAGCGCTACGGCCCGCCGGCGCCGCCGAGCTCAACGCGTGACGCCGCGCATGCGGGTCATCACGCGGCCCCCGATCCTGCGTATGCCGCCACCGTGCGGCAGCCGGAGAAGATCGACAACGATCTCTACATGCGGGATTACAGCAAGTGCATCCTGTGCTACAAGTGCGTCGAGGCTTGTGGCACGGACTACCAGAACACTTTCGCGATCGCCGTGGCCGGCCGCGGCTTTGACGCGCGCATCTCCACCGAATTCGCCGTGCCTTTGCCGGACTCGGCGTGCGTCTACTGCGGGAACTGCATCGCGGTCTGTCCTACCGGCGCTCTCATGTTCTCCAGCGAACACGATCGGCGTGTCGCGGGCACGTGGGCCGAGGAGCGGCAGACGAAGACCGACACCATCTGCCCGTATTGCGGCGTTGGGTGTACGTTGACGCTGCACGTGCAGGACAACGAGATCGTGAAGGTCACATCGCCGTACGACGTGACTATCACTCGCGGCAATCTCTGCATCAAAGGGCGATTTGGGTGGCGCTATGTGCAGAATCGCGGCTCACGCGAGAAGAACGGCGACACGAACGGCGATAAGAACAGCGATAAGAACGGCGATAGGAACAGCGATAAGAACGGCGGCTAATCCGGCCAAACGCTAATGATCGCCGCCGAGTGGCTCGTGAGCGTCGGCGAGTATGCAACCGCCGAGAATACGAGCAACCCGACAATACGAGCAGCCCGACAATACGAGCAGCGCGAGAATGCGGCAGCGCGAGAATGCGGCAGCGCGAGAATGCGGGCAGCCGAGAATGCGGGCAGCCGAGAATGCAGGCAGCCGAGAGCGGGCAGCGCGAGAATGCGGGCACGCATGACCTCGGGATCGTCCGAGCATGATGCAAGCGCTTTGACGGTCTGGAGCGAAGCGAAGCGAGCTTAGCCCATTAGCCCTACTTCAAATAGCTCCGAATGATATCGACGAGCTGCTCAGCAGCCTGATGCTCGTGGGAGTCGGGCTCGGAATCCGGCGGTAGCACATGGTACCGCACGTGATCCTCGAGGATCTCAGCCATAAGCGCATTGATAGCCCCGCGACAAGCGGCTAGCGTATGCAGAGCCCGCTCGCAGTCGACGTCCTCGGCGATCAGCTCCTCGACGGCCCCCACCTGCCCCCGTATGCGCTTAATGCGATTGATGAGCTTCTGCTTCTCTCGCACCGAGTGCGCCATGCCCTAATGCTATACCCGGTAGGGTATAGATGCCAGACTCAGGGACACCGGTGGAACGCGTCATGCGTTGATGGGCTGGTAACCAACTACCAGCAGGAGCCAACCCGTGTACATCGTGTGGTGGATCATCGTAGGCCTGATCGCCGGCTGGGCGACGGGGCGAATCATGCGGGGATCGGGCTACGGCCCGCTCATGGACATCATCCTGGGGATCGT
>DASRDS010000114.1:0-14095 GCA_035652495.1 Gemmatimonadaceae bacterium | reverse complement strand
GGTGAATCGGATGCTGCATTGGATGGAATGACGTGGCGTCGTTGATCAGCCGGATCACGGTCGTGGATCCCTGCTTCACGTGCCAGTCGATATCCATGTTCTCCTTGCCCGATGCCTCATCGCGGATGATCCATCGCGTCTGCGATGCCGTCGACAGCCAGTTCATGTCGGGCATACCGTCCACCCACTCGACCGGCGCATAGTACGCCGTGTCGACACTCATGAACTGCACGGTGGCGAGCGGCAAACCGTTTGTCGCCAACGTGAGATGGAACGTGTGGTCGGGCTGGTGGCTGAAGGATGCGCGGTAGCGGGCGATGTCCTTCGACACCTCGGCGTTCGCCCGCATCGTCGCGAAGCCCGTGGCGTAGTTGGGCGTGGCCGGTTTGGCGTCGACGGTCACGGCGCCGAGCGTATCGACCTCGGGGACGAACTCACCCTGCAGGTGATTGATCGCCTGCACGGCATTCACGATGGTGTAGCGCCCAGCCGCCGGGAACCGCACGTCGACGATATACCGCTCCGCCGGCGCGAGGATGACGCTCGGCACGAGCTCCTCGTGCTCGAAGCGACTCTCGTCCGATGCCACGACTTTGATCGGCGCCCCACCGAACGACACGTTGAACGTCCGCGAGCTGGCGACGTTCGTGAGATAGAATCGGACGACTTCGCCCTGGCCCACGGTGAGCGAGTACGACGGCTCGCCGTTCACGAGCAGCATGTTGCCCACGCGCCCCATGAGCGTGAAATCCGGAACGTCGGCGCCGAATGGAATGAGCGTGTCGCGATTGACCAGCAAGTCGCCGAGCATCAAGACCTGATCGCGATTGGCGGGGCCGTAGTAGTTCGGCTCCGGCGAATCCACGATCATGTTCCCGAACAATCCCATCTCTTGCTGGATATCCTCGCGGACATGCGAGTGATACCAGTAGAGACCGGCGTCGGGGAAATGCACGCGGTAGACGAAGTCGCCGCCGACCTTGACGGCTTCCTGCGTGATGCCCACCGCGCCATCGCTCGCGTTCTCGAGACGGATGCCGTGCCAGTGAACCGCGCTCGGCTGGTCGATCCGATTGTGGAATCGAACGATGACGGTCGCGTTCTGCGGCACGCGGATGAGCGGACCCGGAATCTCCGAGTTGTACCCGTACATCGCGACCTGGCGACCCGCGACGGTCCGACGCACGAGCGTCGCGGTGAGATCCAGCGTGTCGCCGTTCGTGAGCTTGGCGATGCTGCGTGGCTTCACCTCGGGTAACGTCGAGACGTCGACACCCGCGCCGGGTAAGAACGTGCCCTTGATGTCTGGCGTGATGTTCATGAGCCCCGCCATCATCGGCATGCCGGCCGGCATGGGGATCGGCATGGACATGGACGACGCGGACATCCCGGGCATATTCGCCATCCCGGGCATGTTGGCCATGCTCGTGTCTTTGGGCGGGGTCGTCTGCGCCGACGCCAGCGACGCGCCGACGACCATCGCGATGCACGCAACGCCCGATCTCAATTCGCGGTGCCCCTGAACATCGGATGGGTCAAGAAGTTTTGCAGCCACGCGCTCGGGCTCGAGCCGTGCAGCACCGTCGGCCCGTGATGGACATCCGGTGCGGGCGACGCCTCGGCCGTGACCACGAACAGAAATTTGTTGAAGTCGGCCGCGCCCACGGTGGTCTTGCCGTTCTTGACCGTGCCGAGGCGCGTCCAGTGCGCGAGATCCGGTGTCGCCTGCCACGCGACGTACGTCGTGTAGGCGCCGAGCGTGGACGGCGCCGGCAGTCCCGACGCCGTGACCTGAATATCATAGCGCGCACGACCGTCAGCGGTGAGCGCGACTCCGAATGGCGACGCGGCGTAGACGAGTCGCGCTTGCCCCGACGCGTTCGGCGCCAGGGTCCCTGGGAACAGCTTGATATCCCAGGGACCGATAGCGGCAATAGCAGCAGCGAAAACCAGGAACCACGACCTCACGAGATCGGCTTTGGCACCGGGCCGTGATCGTAATCCTGCACGCTGGAGATGTTCGGCACGCCGTAATCCTTGCCGTTCCAGCCGTTGAATCCATCCATGTGGAAGAGCCAGAGGCCGGTCCGCATGTCGGAGATCACGACGAGCCCATCGTAGTTCCGAACGTCCACGCCGAACGCGCCTTGCATGACGCTCGTCGTGCTGGCCCAGTTGTTGTCCGGATTGCCGCCGAAGCCATGCTCGTGCGTGCACTCGCAGGTGAACCAGTGGCCTTCGGTCACCGGGTGTTTTGGATCTTTCAGGTTGAAGACCTGGAGTCCGTCCTCGTACGCCGACACGAACACGTACGGCCACCGGACCTCGTGATTGTGAACCAGGTCATGCCAGTCGGCCGCCCAGGCGGCGATCGGCGTGTCGACGTTCGGCATCTTGCCATCTTGCGCGGCCGACAGATCCCAGATGCGGAGTGGCGTGTACTGATACTCCGTCTCGGTGACCGCATACTTGCCGTCGGGCGACGGTGTGAAGGTGTGCGCGACGTCCTCGCCGAGTCCCGTGATGGTGAAGAGCTGCTTCGGGGTTTCGGGCTTGGTGACATCCCAGACGGAGAACCCGCCGAGTCCGGCGCCGTAGAACTTGTCCTGATGCGTGGCCGGATCGTATTGCACTTCGAAGTCGTGGTAGCCACCGGAGCCGATCTGCTTGAACGGCGTCGGGTTCGGCACGTTGCCGACGATCGCCTGCTGCGGATCGGTGCCGGCTACGATCTTGCCCAGATCGTAGATCACGGACTTGGAGTCGTTCACCGTGACGAAATACAGCACGCGGCCATCCGAGTGCTTATACGCGAACGTATTGTGAAAGCCACCCGGCGCGGCCGGGTAGTGAATCCGGGCGACTTCTTTCACGCTCTTGGGATCGGGCAGACCCGTGACGTCGAGAATGACCGCGCCCAGGTCCTGGTCAGGGCTCCCTTGCATGAACTGGAGCGACTGCGCGTAGTAATAGCGCCCATTGATCTTGAAGTACTTCCCGTCCATCGCGCCGATGCCGCGGTGCAGCTCGGGGTTTTCGATGGTCCAGGTGTAGATCAGTTTCGGCGACGACGTGTTCGAGATGTCGTAGATCTTCGTATTGAAGTTCACGAAGCCGCAGACGTACACATACGGCCGATTCTTGTCTTGCTCGATCTCGATGTCCGCGGCTTTCCAGGAGCCGGGGTTCACCTCAGTGCGCGACAACAGCTTCATCTTCTCGTTGCCGCCGCGCTTCTGGGCGTCGGGCACGTTCGAACCACTCGATCCGGGGTCCTGCGCGCGGGCCGCGACGGCAAGCCCAGCGAACGCGAGGATGGCAATAGATAGGCGCATACCGCCAGTATACCGAAACGACCTACAGCCAGCCAGCCTGACGATACCAAGCGGCCGTTTCGGCCAATCCTTCGTCCAAGGGAATAGATGATTCGTAGCCGATCTCTCGCCGCGCGCGCGAGTCGTCGCAGCTCCAGTCGGGTTGTACCATGTCGAGGACACGCTCGGGCGTGAGCAGCGGCTTCGCATGAATTATCCGGGCGACCAAACGATTACCCCAGGACGTGGCGAGCACGAGCGGACGCGGTAGGACGATGATCCGCGCGCGGCGACCGACGGCGGCGCCGATGCCCTGAACGATCTCCTCCCACGCATACGTTCCCCCACTCATGTAGTACACACCTCTGGCATGCTCCGCGGACGCGGCCACCACGAGGCCCGCCGCGAGATCGCGCACGTGGATCATCGACAACTTCTGTCCGCGCGAGCTGACGCGCACCGCGATCCCCGCGCTCGCGAGTCGGAACGCAAACAGAATGTCAACGTCGCGCGGGCCGTAGACCGCCGGGGGACGGATGATGATGTGTTTCAGATTGCTCGCGATCACCAATTGTTCCGCGGCGAGCTTCGACTCGCCGTACGGTCCGATCGGTCGTGGCGTGTCCGCCTCGGTGATCGGGCGTCCCTCGCGCGACGGGCCGGCCGCCGATTGGCTCGAGCAGAGGACGAGCATCGCGCCAGGCGCCGTTGCCTGCATCGCTTCGATGACGGATCGCGTACCGCCGGCATTGATCCGGGCGTAGTCGGCGGGGTCGCGCGCCGAGGTGATGGCCGCGAGGTGAAAGACCGCATCGACGCCGCGCACGGCGTCGGGTAGCGTGGACTCGGTGCCGACGTCGCCATGGAAGATCTCGACGCGGTCCTTAGGAATCCACCGTGTGTTGCTCTCGCGGCGCACGAGACATCGGACGGTCCATCCGTCGGCGAGGAGCGCCTCGATCAGATGGCCGCCAACAAACCCGCTCGCGCCGGTCACCAACGCGAAGCGCTTGCCGGGAATGATCAGCTCCCGATCGACTTATCGTAGACGCGGTACGTCTTGTACCGCTGGCCGCCCATCTTCTCGATCGCCTGGCGCATCAGGAAATTGTCCTCGAGGATCCACCCGGACTCACCATAGACCATGCCACGCGCAAGTCCATTCTTGACGATCGCGAGGTACATGAGCTCGGCCACGCCGCTTCGGCGATGGTCGGGATGCACACCGAGCGCCCAGACGCGGAGGCCCGGGGCCTTGCGCTGGTACCAGAGCAGTTTCAAGAATCCGGTCGGGAAGAGCCGGCCGCCCATATGCTTGAGGGCGACGTTGAGGTCGGGCAGCGCGAGCGCGAATCCAACCGTCTCGCCGTCGATCTCGGCGAACTGCACGATATCCGGGACCACCACGGGCTTGAGCTGCTTGGCCACGTCGGCCAGCTCGTCTTCCGTGATTTGCACGGCGCCCCAGTTGGCTTCCCAGGCGACGTTGTAGAGATCTTTAACCTTGTCGACGTCGCCCTGGAAATTTTTCATGTTGAGCGGGCGAACCACGATCTTGTTTCTCTTCGCCAAGACGTCCGCGAGACGCTTCACCCGATCGAGCTCGAGCGCGTTTTTGTCGTGGCGGTAAGCGTAGACGTCCTTCGCCTTCGCAAACCCGTAGCTCTCCGCGAGCTTCGGATAGTATTGCGGCGTATACGGCATCATCACGACCGGCTGCAGATCGAAGCCCTCGATGAGGAAGCCGATCTCATCATTGATCGACGGGCTCATCGGTCCGCGCATGACCGTGAAGCCGCGCTTTTTGAGCCAATCGCGCGCCGCGTCGAATAGGGCGGCCGCTATCGCCGGGTCGTTCGCGCACTCGAAGAACCCAAAGAATCCGACGCCGTCGTGGTGACGCTCGGTGTGCGCGTCATTCTTTACGGCCGCGATCCGGCCGACGACTTTGCCCGACGCATCGCGCGCGACGAACAACTGCATCTCGGCGTGCGCGAAGAACGGATTCTTGGGATCGATCAGATGCGCGACATCGCTCCGCAGGGGAGGAACCCAGTACGGGTGCCCCTTGTGCAAGCGGTACGGCAGTTCAATGAATTCTTTGCGGTCAGGGGCGCTGTTCGCCGCCGTGACCGTGACGTTCGCCATGTTAGATCACGCCGGCGGCTCGCCCGACTTTCGCGAAGACATCGAGGACGAAGTCGAGCTGGTCTCGTGTGTGAGTCGCCGAGTACGACGTCCGGATACGCGACTCTTTCTCGGGGACGGCTGGGGCCACGACAGGGTTCGTGAACACGCCATTGTCGAAGAGTGAGCGCCAGAAGTGGAACGTCAGGAGATCGTTGCCGATGAGCACGGGCACGATGGGAGTTTCGCTGACGCCGGTATCGTATCCCAATGAACGCAGGCCAGCCCGCATATAGTCCGCGTTTTCCCAGAGCTTCCGACGACGCTCGGGCTCGGCGGCCATGATGTCGATACAGGTGAGCACGGCCGCGCATGCGGACGGCGGCATCGATGCGCTGAAGATCAACGCGCGGGCATGATGCTTCAGGTAGTCGATCACCGCTTTCTCACCGGTGACGAAACCACCGATCGAAGCGAACGACTTACTAAACGTGCCGACGATGAGATCGACCTGATTCGTGAGACCGAAGTGCTCAGCCGTACCGGCGCCGGTCTCGCCCAGGACGCCGATCGAGTGCGCGTCGTCCACCACGAGCCGCGCATCATATTGAGCGCACAGCTCGACCAAGCGCGGCAGGTCGACGATGTCCCCTTCCATACTGAACACGCCGTCGACGACGATGAGCTTGCCGCCGCCGTTGCGATTGCCGCGCGCGAGCTTTGCCTCGAGATCGTCCAGATCGCCGTGCCGGAACCGGACGGTATCGCCGGCTGACAGGAAGCAGCCATCGACGATGCTCGCGTGATCGAGCTTGTCGATGTAGACGAAGTCGGTGCGGCCGACGAGGGTGGCGATGACGCCGAGGTTCGTCTGGAAGCCGGTCGAGAAGACGAGGCCGGCTTCTTTGCCTGTGAGGGCGGCGAGCTTCTGTTCGATCCGATCGTGGAGATCGGTATTGCCGTTCAGGAAGCGGCTGCCCGTGCAGGCGCTACCATATTTAGCGATGGCGGCTTGAGCCGCGGCGATCACCCGTGGATCGTGGGTGAGGCCAAGGTAGTTGTTCGAGCCGATCATGACGCGGCGTTTGCCGTCGACGATGACTTCGGTGCCGGTGGACCCTTCCGTGGGGATGAAATACGGGTAGAGTCCGGCGGCCTGCACTTCGGCGAGGCGTGTGAACTGTCGGGTCTTATAGAAGACATCCGACGATGCGCTCAAGGACGGAGCAGAGCCCGTCGGCGCATCCATTTCGTCGTGACTCGCAGAAGGCTTAATGCTCGATTTCACTCAGCTCTCGGGGGTTGTAGCGCGCTCGTAACATACACGTGCCGGAAGGCGCCGGCTAGGCGCCGGCTGGCGCTCAAATCAAGATACGGGCCGGGGTTAGGTCAACGATACTTGAGTCCAGTGCCCGTGTTGAAGACGACGACCCGGTCCTTAGGCTTGATCCATCCCGAGGCCCTGAGCGACTGAAACGCGGACCAGGCGGCTCCGGTTTCAGGACAGATGTCGACGCCGGTTCGGGCTGAGAGCGCCCGGGTGGCCGGGGCGATCTCGCCTTCGCTTACCGCGACGGCGGTGCCATGGGTTTCGCGGATGACGCGGAGGCAAATGAAGCCGCCGATCGGCGCCGGGACGCGAAGGCCCCACGCGCGGGTGTCGGCGTCGACCCATGCCTCGGTCTTCTCTGCTCCGCTGGCGAAGGCTCTCACGACCGGCGCGCAGCCAGCGGTCTGGACGGACACGAATCGGGGGACTTTGGCGCCATTCGCGATCCACCCGAGCTCGCGCATTTCTTCGATGGCCTTCCCCATGCCCACGAGCCCGGTCCCGCCACCGGTCGGATACACGATCACATCGGGCAGCTCGCCATCGAATTGCTCGTAGAGCTCATACGCCATCGTCTTTTTGCCCTCGACGCGATAGGGCTCTTTCAGCGTGGAGACATCGAAGGCGTCCGCCGGGCCGTGATCTTTGAGCCATTTGCCGGCGTCGGAAATGGTGCCTCGCACCAGCTCCACGTGCGCGCCGTAGACCCGGCACTCTTCGATGCATCCGCGCGGTGTGTCTTCCGGCATGGCCACGACTACTGGAATGCCGGCGTGGGCGCCATAGGCAGCGAGGGCACCGGCGGCGTTGCCAGCCGAGGGCGCCGAGAGACTTTTCGCACCGAGTGCCTTTGCGACTGAGACCGCCATCGCCAGACCACGGGCCTTAAAGGAGCCCGTGGGATTACGAGACTCATCCTTGATCCAGACGTTGTCCTCGACTTGGACCAATGGAGTCCAGCCTTCGCCAAGCGTGACTTCGTCGCTACTCAGTGGCAGTATCTCACGGTAGCGCCAAAGCGAAGCTGGGCGGTCCGTCAGCGCATCGCTTGGCAGAGTCGAACGATCGAGCCGATAGTCGACGCGCAGTGGCATGCCGCACGCGGTGCAGACGCGCTGTGGAACATGGGGATCGTGAGCGCGTCCGCACGCGAAGCACGTGAGCTGCGTGAGACGAGAGTTGAAAGCTGCCGCGTCCGTCAGGAGGAAGTCGCCGCTGTTGAGGTCTGCAACCGATACACCCCCGCCGCAAGCGCGCCACCGAGGAACGGTCCAACTATATAAAGCCAGAGGTTGGAGAGCGAGCCGCCCTTCAAGATCGCGTCGACCACGATCGGCCCGGAGCCGACATCGGGATTGAACGCGCCGCCCGAGATGCCGCCGCCGGCGATGGCGGCGACGACGATCGTGAAGCCGATCGCGAGACCGTAGTAGGAATTGCCCTCGGTGTCGGGCGAGGTCGCGACGTTCAACACCACGAGGCAGAGCGCGAACGTGTACAGGATCTCGACGAGCAGCGCTTGCAGCGCGGTCGCGGTCGCGGCTGGTGCGAGCGGATACGTCTTGCCGACGACGACGTACACGATCCACGCGGCCGCAAGCGCGCCGAGGAATTGGCTGATCAAGTAGCCAATAAACGTTGGCGCGTCGATCTTGCCGCGCAAAAACACCGCGAGGGAAACGGCGCCGTTATAGTGGCCGCCGGAGATGTGACCGCCCATGTAGATCATGATCATGAGCGACGAGCCGATCGCCAACGCCCCGAGGGGCGCGTTCGACACCACAGCGAAGCCAACGGTCAACACCAGAAAGAACGTCCCGATGAACTCCGTGATGTATTTCGGCATTAAGTACTCGCGCAGCGGGTGATTATGGTCTGGGCGTCTTTCTTCACCGCGTCCGATGCGTATTCCGGCTCTTCGGTCGGCCCACGCTTCGTCTCGTGTGTCGAGAGCGTCCCAGCTTGGACCTTCAGCGTTGTCCCTCCAGTACTATCATTCCGCGCCTTCACGATCTCCACCGTCAGGACATCGGCGCGATTATACTCGTCGACGTCCGGACCTTCCTGTCTCTGCGAATAATTGCGCCGGGCCTCGAACCGGCTCGCGGAGTCGTTGCTCGTCAACTTGTACTTGAGCGCTCGAGCGCTCGCGGCCGCGCACCCGTAGAGATCGGGCGCGAAGGACTTGGTCGGTACTTTGGTCGTGGGCCACAACGTGGCGCCACAGGCCGCCACGGTCACCGCGGTGGCGCTGAACCAGATTCGCCGCATAGGCGGCAATCTAGACGTCGGATCCGGCTGTCGCGAGGGCGTGGAGCGCGTGGATAGAGGCGGCGACGCGCTGCACCGCGGGAGACGGCGTGGTCGAGCGCAAGGTGTGCATGCTGATCGACGGCGTCGATGAGGCCAGCGCGAGGTCCGCGCGTATGATGATCTCGTTCAGTCCGTGCTCCTCCGCGATCGCGCGCGCGCGTTCGTAGGCCGCGGTCGCGCCGGCGTCGCCGAACCGTCTCAACCCCTCGCCGGTGAAGAGATGGTAGTAGGCCGAGTGGCGCGGGATGAGCGGGGCGCAGGCGAGCGCTTGGCGATAGTGCTCGAACTGCGCATGATCGCCGTCGCGTTGCGCGAGGTCGAGCAGGTTGATCGTGGCGGCCATGCGCGCGGCTGGCCCCGCCCCGCAGCGTTCGCAGAGCGACAGCGCTTCGCGCGCGACCTCGCTGAGACCGAGATCGCCGAACGCGCGCGCCAGATCGATCAACACGCGATCACGTTGGCCGGCGTCCGCGTAGAGGTGGTACGCTTCATAGAGATCCGGCACCGCGGCCTCGGGGTGGCCACGATCATGCGCGATGGTCGCGCGATCGTGCTTGGCCCGCGCGACGACATCGACGAGCGCGCTATTCGTGGCCATGAGCGACTCGGCCTCGAGGACCACCGCTTCGAGCATGTCAGCGGCCGCGGGAAGATTCCCGCGATAGAACACGACGACCGCGGACCCGATGCGCGCGAGCAGCGTGCGCTGGATGTCGCGGAGCGCGTGACCCATGCTGACGGCTTCGGCGTACGCGTCGGCCGCGGGGGCGAGTCGGCCCGCCATGCGGAGACAGAATCCGAGATGACGATTCGCGTCAGCGAGCAGCTCGCGATCCGTCGGCGCGGCGGCGCCGATCGCGGCGCGATACGCGGTGATCGCATCGTCCCAGGACTCGGCACGGCGCAGCCGGTCGGCATCGGCCAATCTCAGATGTGCCGACTGCCTGTCGTCCTCGGCGCGCGGCGCATCGGACAGACAGAGTGTCAGAGAACCCGAAGCGCGCATGGGCCCATAACATCGGGTCCCGCGCCCGGCTCCGCAACCCTGGAGCGTTATGGAGCGAAGGCAACCGTGAAGTCGTGCGTGCTCGGAGCGGAGGTGGGAGGGAACATCCACGCCATCACTCGTGCGCGCATGCACGACTCCGCCTCGTTGCCACCGGCGCCCGACCACTTGTGTCGCACCAACGTCGCGGCGCCGACATCGCCCGTGGGACGAATCGCGAGCCGCACGGCGATCGAGCCGGTCAGGGAGGGGTTAACCTTCAACCCGAACTCCGAGTAGCAGAGATCCAGTTGCGATTGCCACTGCTTCACGAGATTGGCGACGGTCGTCGCCGAGAGTTTCGTGGCATCCGTGGGTTCGTCGGCGCGCAGCGGGGCGGCCGCGGGTTTCGCGATGGTGCCCGCGCTCGTACCGCGCAACGATGCCGACACGACCGGTGCGGGCGCCGGCTTCGGCTTCGTCACTTTCATTATCGGCGTCTGTGGGACGACCGGCATCGCGGTCGGCGATGCGACGACCGCCGGCGTCGCGCTCACGACGGTGGATACGGCGGGTGTGACGGGCGCCACCTCAGCTTCGGGCGCCGGTGCCGGCTGCGTATCGACGGCCGCCACGTTGTGGGTCGCGGGTGGTGGGGGTGGAGCGGCGGCCGCGGCTTGCGTTGAGCGTGACTGCTTGGCGGTCGCTCGCAAAATCGGCGTCACCTCGTGAAGTGACTGGCCATTCATTAAGAAGGTGATGCCATCCGGCCGCACGCCGCCGAGTCTGACGGCGAGCACGGTCGAGTCGCCGGCGTGAGTGGCTTCGAGGGCGAGGTCGCTATCCGCGAGCATGACGGCGCCGGGAGGCTGGGCCTGCCCGGCGAGCATGTGTTCGCCGATTTCCGCCCATTTGTCGGCGTCCTCCGGCGTGATGATGATCGCGTGCGCGAAGGCGCTCCGATATCCGTGCGAGGCGAACACGGAGATCGCGCCGGTCGGCGCGACGCGGACCCAGACCACGGCGTCGCCGTCACGCCAGCTGCCGATCTCGGTTTCGTGCTCGGTGGTGTGCATCGCCAATGCGGGTTTGGCGACGGATTGCGCCTGTGCGACTTGCGCGAGAATGCAGGCGCCGAGTATGAGCCGCGTCACGTGCGCGCTCCTCCCTAACGTCCGTTCGGCGGCCGGACTGGCGTGGCGCGACGAGAACCGCGCTTTAGCCTCCAGAGCTTTGCGACCCCGTCTTTCGCCGGGTGTGCCGTTATCGCGGGCCCGTCCCCTTGTCCGGGGTCGGAGCGCGAGCTCTCAACGGCCTCAACATTAGGGTCCCAGTGAGTCCTTGCAAGCCCTCGCTGAGTCTGCTTCCTGGCGACCCCGGCTTTGCGCTTCGTAACGCTGTTCGCTGGCGTTCACCCGGTCACGTTGTCCGTACGTCTATACGTAGTCGGGACGGCTCGAGCGTCTCAGAGAGTTAAGGAGGACCTCACACTATGTATTGGATCTACCGGGCATTCGATACGACGGATCGTCCGATCTTCGAGGCGCGGGTGCGCGCCGAGACCGAGATGGTCGCGTATTTCGAGGGACTGCGGCATCTCGCGGAAGCGATGCGCGCTGATCGGTTGCCGGGCCGGCGCGCGCGCGATCTCGTGGAGCCGGTCGTCGAACTCACTTTGCCTTATACTGCTGCGTAGCCAGCGAGCGTTTTCTATGTTCTCCGCACGGTTGGCATGAATAACAGGCGCTCACGATTCGAGTCGCCCGCCGTTCGGCGAGCGGGCGCGGTCGATCAGGCGATGGTCGATCGCCGCTGGATCGATGGCATTCATCGCGGCGACGAAGTCGCGTTCCGCGACGCATTCCTCCATTACCAGCCCTGGCTCGTCAGCATCGCCTACGGCCTCGTCGCGTCATCCGCGGATGCGCAGGAGATCGTGCAAGAGGTCATGCTCAACTTATGGACGAAGCGCGAGACGCTGTCGGTGCGACAGTCGCTCGTGTCGTATCTCTACGCGGCCGTGCGCAAGCGGGCGATTTCGGCGCTCCGCCGGCGTCGTGTGGAACGCGTGTGGATCGCGCGGGTGCTTCGGTCGCGCGGTACGTTGGGTCCTGGCCCGATTCCTGAGAATCCGGATCGGTTGCCCGTCGAGTCGGATATCGCGGTTGGCGAATTGCAAGCGGCCATCGCGCGTGCCGTCGCGAAACTTCCGGTTCGGCGCCGCGAAACGCTCATCTTGCATCGTGTTGGGCAGATAACGAACGCGCAGATCGCGGAACTGATGGGCGTGTCGATTCGGACGGTGGACACGCAGTTGCATCAAGCGTATGCGACGCTTCGTAAAGAGTTGGCGCCGTGGTTGCCGACTCCGGGACGGAATACGTAGATACCGGGACTCGTGCGTCTATATGGGTGTTGAAACCTCTCGACTTTGATAGCCATGACTGACGAGTACGGGCCAGACGATCCGCGGTGGGCCGCGATTCACCGTTTTCTGGACGGCGTGAGCTCGCTTCCCGAGCGGCGCGAGGTCGAGCGCTGGATGCAGGACGACCTCTCGGTGCAGCGCTACATCAAGGCGCACAAGAAAGTGTGGTCGATGATCGGCCGGCGCGTCGGGCCCGATCCAGTCGATCCCGCGGACGCGTGGGAATCGATACAAGATCGTATCGCCGAGCACGACCGGCGCGAGCGCTTCTCGTTGCCCGGCCGCGGCCTTGAGCATCTCCGCGTCATCGACGGCGGCCTCGCCGATGACGCGCGTCCGCGCCCGCGCGTCTCGTGGCGCATCATCTCGGCGAGCGCCGCGGCGTTAGTTCTCGGCTCCACGTATCTCATCTCGCGTGTCGCCGTGGGGCCGAGCGTGCCGGTGAGCTACATGGCGATGCGCGGTGAGGCACCGCACGAGCAGCGCCTACCCGACGGCGTGCGCGTCGTGCTGGCGCCGGAGAGTCGGCTGACGTTCTCGATCGATCGTAACGGCGATCATGTCGCGACGCTCGTCGGCGAAGGATCCTTCAGCGTCGAGCATCGTCGCGACCGTGTCTTCCTCGTACGCGCGGGCGACATCACCACCCGTGACCTCGGCACCGAGTTCGATGTGCGCGCCTATCCGGGCAGCGATGCGCGCGTCGCCGTGAAGAGCGGGCGCGTGTCGGTGACGACACCATACGGCAGTGAGATTCTCGAGGGCGGCCGAGTCGGCCGTGTCGACATCGCGGCGCATGCGGTGCATGTGACGGCTGTCAGTCCATTGTACTTCGACTGGACCGCGGGACGCATGGCGTTTACCGATTCACAGCTTCGTGAAGTCGCGGACGAGTTGGGGCGTCGGTATGATCTTCAGTTCGAGATCGACGATGCGACGCTCGCCGCCCTTCCAGTCACGATTACGATCACTGACGGCACAGTGGAGCACGCGCTGGCGTTGCTCGGTCAGACCGTTGCCGGGCTGCAATACAAAGTCGACGGGCATAGGGTTCAGCTATTTCGGCAATAGGGTAACTGATGTAGTGTGGGGGACGTAAAGATGCGTCTCCACCTCATTCGGAGCCCTAGGTCCTGGTCAGTACCGCCCGCCGGTTTCTCGTACCGCTCTTCGCACCACTGATCATAATCGGCGTGCGGCCGTCCCAAGCCCGGGCGCAGTCGCCCACCAATGGGTCGGGCGGATCGCATCCGGCCCCTTCGTCCGCAGCGCCTACGCCGCTCGACCGGCTGGTCTCGGTCAATCTCCGCGACGCATCTGTCAGGGACGCACTCGACCAACTCCGTGCCTCGACGGGCATCGACTTCAACTTCGAGAGTTCCGTCGTCAACGACATTGACCAGAGAGTCACGTTCCGCGACTCCCGAACGACGCTCGGCCGCGCCCTAGCCTATGTCCTCCGCGGCACGGGCCTCGTCGCCGTCCCCTTCGACTCCTCCGTCATCGTCCGCGCCTCCCTTCCCTCCACTGTCCGCGGCCGTGTCGTCAACATCCGCACCGGCGCCCCTATCGTCGGCTCCACGGTCGTCATCGTCGGC
>DASRDS010000113.1:0-10918 GCA_035652495.1 Gemmatimonadaceae bacterium | reverse complement strand
AGTTGGGCGTTCGGTCCGACGCCTCGCTGCGTCAGCACCACGAGCTGCTCGGTCGTGATCGGGTCGAGTCCCACATCGACCCGGATCGCTCCCACGGACGAGTAGTATCGAATGCCGATGCCCGGCGTGATCGCACCCGCGGTATGGATAGGCTCGCTCTGATTGCCAGTGCCAGCGCCGACCACCGCTCCATCGACGAACGTCGCGGCGCCGAGTGCTCCAACGATCGGGAACCGATATTCGACGCTGCCCTCGATGAGCGAATTGCCACCGAGTGGACGGACGGTGAACTCCTGATCGCTCAACACGGCGTTCCCGGGCTTCCCGTTCGAGTTCGTGAAGGGGATCGCCTTTGGATTGAGCGGGCAGGTCGTGATGTCCTTGTACTTCGCCGGATCGCAGAACACGAAGACTTTCGTGATATGCGTGCTGTACTGCACCGTCTTGTAGCGGAGCGAGTCCGGGGGGATCGTCAGCACGCGCGGGCCCAGGAGATTCTCGCCGAACCCGCGCGCGGAGTTGGCGCCGCCGGCGTAGAATCGCACGCGTGGGTTCAGGACGTTCGTCTTGCTGGTATCACCCAGCGCCTTTGACGTGCCGGGCAGCGCGTTGACGTACCCGGCGCGGGCGTGGAGCGCCAAAACCCCGTGCCGGAATCCGAGCGCGTGGTACCAGGCGGCATCGACCACCCCGCGATAGTAGCGCCAGTCGGATTCGGTGATCCCGCTCGCCGCCTGCACCTCGCTTCTCACGACGAAGCCCTGCGTCGGATAGCCGCTCGGGTAGTACGCGTTGTTCGATTTGTCGACGTTGAACGCGAGCGCGACCGGCGACAGCTTCTGCCATTTGTTGAACGTTTCGAGCGTGGGCTGATCGCAGATGCCGAAGTTGACGCAGAAGTACACCTGACCAGCGTCCGTGCGCGTCTCCTCGAACTGATAGCGCAAGCTCGCCGAGGCGCGGTCGAAGAGCGTACGGGTGAACGTCGCGTTGCCGCCGTAGCCATAGTCGATGTATACACCGGGCGAGCTGCGACGGTGCGCGAAGAGGCCGGCGCCGAGCGAGTTGTCGTTCGCGAGGAACCACGGCTGCAGGATGTCGACGCCGACCTGCCACGTCGGACGCAGAAATGGCCGCGTGTCGATCCCGAACTGGTTCGCGCCAGAGGACGCGATGACGTCCGTGAAGGGCGCGTGTCCGTTGAGCTGTGGGGCGAGCAAGTTCGAGAGCCCGCCGGTGAACGTCAGCGTGCGGCCGCCACCGAGGAAGTTGTACCAGTTGAAGCGGCCGGACACCTGCGCGAACTCGACGGTGTTGAACCCGACCTGCGCCTGAAAGTCGTGCAGCGGCGCTTCGGTGACCTCGATGGACACGTTGCGCACGCTGTCGCGTCCGGGCGTCGTATCGTGCGGCGCGGCGATCTGGGCCTTTCGAAAAAGCCCGGACTGATAGAGCGTGCGTTGGTTCGTCGACGAAAGGCCACGTTTATAGATCTGGCCTTCGTGAATCCCGATCGACCGACGGATGACGTCTGTCGCGACTTTCTGGTTGCCCCCGACGGTCACCGTGCCGACCGTGTTGATCTTGCCGGGCACGACTTTCATGCTCAGTCTCACGGTCGGCCGCCCGCTGTCGTTCTTGGCGTAGACGGTCGACGTGTCGACCTTCGCGTCCGCGTACCCGCGCTGCCAGAGCTGGCTCTGGATGCCGTTGATCGAGGAGTCGAGCTGAAAGAGATCGAACGGCTTCCCGACCTGAAGCGGGATCACATCCGGGCCGAGGTTCTTTTTCTTGATGAGCCCCGGCGGCGTATCGAGCGCGAAGCCCGTCAGGACCGTGGGCGCGCCCTCGGTCACCTTGAACGTGACCTTCACGGTGAGACCCGCCGGCGGCGTCAGCACCGTATCGACGACCGCGTCGTGATACCCGTGCCGGTAGAGAAAAATCAGCGCGCGAAGAACGTCGCGCTTGAACTCCGTGCGGTCGAGATAGTCGTGCTCATAGAAGAGCGGCGTTTTCCAGACGAGGCAAAACGGCGTCAGAATGAAGCTTTTGCAGTGGGACGCGTGCGTCACCAAGCCATCGGCCAGCGCCCCGGCATCGACATGCTTGGCGCCGACAATACTTACACTCTGGACTTCCGGGCGGTCGCGACGTGTGAGAGCATGCGGTGGCTGCGCCGCCACCGCGGTGCTCAGGACCAGCGCGAACGCAACGCCCCAGGCACGGATCACGCCGCCAAGGAAGCAAAGCTCGGGCCGATGGCCCGGCTATAAACCTGTCAACAGCGAGTCGTTATTTGTCGTCGCCGCGATCCGCTTGATCAGCCATTCCATTGCCGATTGCGGGGGCATCTGCTGCAGTCCGCGGCGCAGGGTATAGACACTATCTAACTGATCTGGCCTGAAGAGCTTCTCTTCCCGTCGCGTCCCGCTGGTCGCGATGTCGAACGCCGGGAAAATGCGCTTTTCCGAGAGCGAGCGGTCCAGCTTGATCTCGGAGTTGCCGGTGCCCTTGAACTCCTCGAAGATCACGTCATCCATGCGGGATCCGGTCTCGACCAGCGCTGTGGCAATGATCGTCAAAGACCCGCCGCCGACGCTCGCGGCTACGGCACGAGCCGATCCGAAGAACGCCTTTGGCTTGGCCATGGCCGTCGCATCGAGACCGCCCGATAGGGTTCTGCCTGTCCCGCGCTCAACAGTGTTATGGGCTCTCGCAAGGCGCGTAATCGAATCCAGCACGATGACAACATCTTTGCCCATCTCCACGAGCCGCCGCGCCCTCTCCAGGACCATATCGGCAACATCAACATGTCGCTCGGCCGGTTGATCAAAGCTGGACGCGACAACTTCGCCATAGCCCCACGTGATCATCTCGCTCACTTCTTCAGGCCGCTCGTCCACGAGCAAAACAATGAGGACGGCGTTCGGATGATTGAGCGCGACACCTTCCGTAATAGCTTGGAGCAACATCGTTTTGCCCGCGCGGGCCGGCGCGACGATCAGGGCGCGCTGGCCATAGCCGATCGGCGCGATCAGATCGATCGCCCGGCGCGTGAGCTCGGGTCCACCCTTAGCCGGGCGCCCGGTCTCCAAGAAGAGCTTTCGATCCGGATACTCAGCCGTCAGTGAGCTGAAGTCCGGCCGCCGCAACATGGCCGCGGGCTCGGAGTCGTTGATCCGCGTCGCCTCGACCAGCGTCAAACGGCCGCGCTGATCACGGCCGACCGTGCCGATAACCGAGTCGCCACGCCTGAGCGCATACTGCCGGACGAGATGCGTCGGGACAAACGCGTCCCCATTCTCGGCCAGATAACTGTTCGCCGCGCGACGTATGTAGCCACCATCGCGCGAGGAATCAAACCAACCCGCCGTCTCGCCATCAGGCGTGATCGGCTGCGGCGGACCCTGCGGCGCGACATGCTCACGACGCGGCCCGCGATTGCGACGCCCGCGCCCGCCACCACCACCCTGGTGCTGGTGCTGCCCGCGGCGGCCGTTGTTGTATTGGTGATTGTTGTGCTGCTGGTTGCGCTGAGGGCGATCCTGATAGCGCTGCTGTTCATCGGGCCGATTCTGCTGCGGCTCGGAGACAGCGGACCCCGACGCAGGGGCCGACTCGGCCGGACCAGACACGAATCCGGTCGCGTCATCCGCGGCACTCTCTCGAGGAGGCGCCGGTGGAGGCTCATTGCCAGCCGGTTCGGACTCGGGCGGTTGGCTCACACCCGTGGCGGCAACGGTCTCGGGGCCAGTCCCTTCATTCCCCTCATCGGGAGCGTCACGATAGGGATTGGGTTCGCCCTCTTGCTGCTGACGGCCATAGGGGCGAGGCCCACGGCCGCGACGATGGGGACGTCGACGTTCGTTCATGCACCTGTCTTGGTATGTGGTCGTGCGAATACGGCGCAGTGAATGCGCTACCTGATTTCCTCGGAGCGCGGAAGGTTCACGCGCGATATGGAGCTTGGAACGGGGTGCTTCGTATCCTCGAAGCCACCCTCATCAAGATACGAGTATCGCGTGTCACACGTAAAATCGCAAGGGTAGCGCATGTTGCCATGCTATTTTGAAACCGAATGGATTCAGCTTCTCCCACCGTCGCGGCGGCCGTGTCTGCCTACCGCCGTCACGCGAATGTCGCGGCCCTGCATGAGCAGCTTGCGATAGCGGCCGAATCGGCCACCGTCGAGGAGCTCATCGCCGCCGCTGAGCCTTTTCGCGACATCCCCGAGGTCACCGGTCCGCTGTATGAGCGTGTGGTCGCCGCTCAACCCAATAATGCGCGGGCTTTGGTCATTCTGGCGAGTGCCTACTGGATGGCCGGCCGCGGCCCCGAGGCCGTCGGCGACCTCGTGGCGCGGGCGCTCGCGGCTGATCCGCATCATCAGGGGGCCTGGCATTTGTGGGCCATCACCGAGGCCAACCCGAGGGATCGCGTGTCCCGCTGGCAGCAGGTGCACAAGCGCTTTCCCAACGACGATCTCGCGTTGGCCGCCCTGGCCGATAACGCCGCGAGTCTGGCCGGGGCCGAGAGTGACGCAAAGGCTCTCGGCATTGCGCTCGACGCCTATGTCGAGCTTCGTAAGCGCGCGAGTTTACCTGAGCAACAAACCGCGTTGGATCACGCAATCAATACACTCAAAAACTGGCGGTTATAGCCAGCGGCTCAGCGGCTGCTCAGCTCAGCGAGCGTCTGGCGCACCAGTCTATCAGCGTATGCGCATACTCGCTGAGTCATGTGCGAGACCGGGGCGGCTTAAAGAAGTCGTTTGAACACTGCGATCAAAAATTAAAAGCTTTAGCATAGAGACGGCCGGCCAGCGTCGAGACAAACTCCTCGGCCGGAATACGCCGCCGCGCCGCACGCGGCGTGACACCGACGATCTCGCGCATATGTCTCGTCAGCATGCGCGGCGCGCTGTAGCCCACGCGAGACGCGACGCTCTCGAGTGACTGGCCGGGATCGCGTGAATAGGCGTACGCACGCAGCAGGCGGGCGCCCACGATCAACGTGCGAGGGGACTCGAAACCCGCGGCCGCGAGTTGGCGATACACCGTACGAACCGTGAGATCGGCCGAGGCGGCCAGGTCGCCAGCCGTGAGAAAAACCGTCGGTCGACGGATCAGGCGCTCGACCGCGCGCGCCAGCGGCGGAGCCAATAAATCGAGCCCGGGCTCCAGGCGACGCAACAGTGCGGCGCTGAGCGAGTACGCGGGCTGACGCTCGAGCAGCTCCAGAAAGCGACGGGGCTCGTCGTCCACTCGGTGGAGCACGATCGGGTGCGCCCCTTGCCCGAACCGCGCCAGCTCGACGATCGACCGCAGCGTCCCGGGACTCACGCACGAGTACAGCGTGAGCGGGATCGAGGGATACGCCTCGATGAGCGCGATCAGTCCATCCGTGCGCAGACTGCCCTCGGCGCACGGATCGGCGACGATCGCATCCCAGGTGCTCTGCCGCGCGGCGTGGTCGAACGCCGCCCAATCATCGCACGCGGTCAGCGCGTGATGCGGCTGCAGCACGAGCCTGAGATGCGCGAGGAGCGGCAGGGGGAGAAACGCCAGAACGGTGAGCGGAGGCGTTGGCGGCACCCGCTCACGCTAATACGTCTCCGGCGAATTGAATGTAGGCCGTTTCGAGTAGGCTGAATCGCCTATGCCACTTCAGGGCACAGACGGGTCACACGTCAACGCAGGCATAGGCGGACGTCGATCGGCGCAGGCTCATTTCTGCTGAGTTGCATCGTCTAGCGCACTGATAAAAGGAGTCGTTGCTACCTTGCCACGAATCGCGTGGCCGTGCGATCTAAATCCGCCACCATGCGATCAACCGCATTGCCGAACGCCTGTATCCTCGGCATCCGTAACGGATTGAACGCGGGATCGTAAGGACTCGGCGCCGGCGGACCGGCGACTTCCAGGATCGCGTCGAACTTGTAGTGCACGTCCTTCCACTGGCCCTCGTGCGCCAGCTCCTTGTTCTTTGGCCAGAGTCCCTGCGGGAGCGCGAACGTGCGCACGTGATAACCCGGGACCGCGGAATCGATCGCGAGCTGGTTGCGAGCGATCTGCTCCTGGACGAACGCGTCCGAATACTTGTTGAGCTGCGCGTGCCACAGCGTGTGATCGCACAGCTCGAATCCCTGCTGCGCGAGGAACTGCACCTTCTTGAAGCGCCAGGACGTCTTCTGGCCCTGAATGCCGTTGTACCCGAAAAAATTATGACCGGCGTTGGCGCCGCTCAGCAGGCAGAACGTCGCGTGGTTTGGCCAGTCCGGATGCTTTGCATGGAACTTGAGCCAGATGCCGATCGCTGACGTCGAGTCTATCTCCAGTGAGCCGTCAGGCTTTTGGATATACCGGAATTGCTCCGGGGACGCGTCGTCGAACGTGAAGACTACCGGGGACATGCCCGGGGGCACGTCGATCTGCTTGTCTACCAGCTGCGAGACCGAGATCGGGCGGTAGCCATGGGCATAGAGCACGTCCAGGTCATGCTGGAAGTGCTCGCGCGTGATCGAGTACATGCTCTCGTGGTCGCCCACGAGATGGTACTCGAGGACCGGCACCTTCCCATGGACGTTCGGTGCGGGCGCCTGCAGACCGAGCAGGCACGCAACGGCAACGACGAACGAGCGAATCAGCGTCATGCGGGCATGACGATTTTACACGCGTCCCGCAATGATGAAAAGGCTAAACTGCGTTTCCGATGAGCCCGAGCCAATCCTTGTTGGATCCAGAGTAGCCCGGAAAGATGTCACCAAGGCGCGAAGCGCCGAGATGCCGTCCAGCGACCTCGGCGAAAACAGATCGGAAGTCCGTAGTCAGAGCCAAATCGCGCCCTTCGTAAAGCTGTTCCTGCCGCAACCCAGGCCACTTGCCGTAGACCTTCCCGCCCTTCACGTCGCCGCCGATGACGAACAAGGCGCCAGCGTGCCCATGGTCGGTCCCGCCGTTCCCATTCTCCTTAGCCATGCGCCCAAACTCAGACATGGTCAAAATGGTGACGTCGGACATACGATCGCCAAGATCGTTGACCAAAGCCTCGATGGACTGCGCAAAATCCTGCAGCCGATTCGCGAGCTGCCCGGTAGCCGCACCCTGATTGACGTGCGTATCCCACCCGCCCACGTCGGCAAACGCGATCTCGACGCCGAGGTCCATTTTGATCAGCTGAGCAATCTGCTGCAACCGCTGCCCGAACTGACTCTTCGGGTACACAGCGTTGTTCGAAGGCTGGTAGGCTTGAGGATTCGCGGCCTTCAGCATTTTCACCGCGTCGAACATCTCGGTCCCAGTCCCGTGAACCAGGTCGGCGGACCCGGTACGATATAGCGCCTCGAGCCGCTCGACGTCATTCCCCGTCGCCCGAATGCTGAACTCCGCCAGACTGTTCATCGCGACCGTAGGCGATGGCCCTTCGAGGATCCGGGGAGTTTGCGGGGCCAGCGCGACCGCACGGAACGGCGTGACCTTGCACTCCTCGCAGGTCCCCTTCGCGGCGAGATAGCGATTGAGCCAGCCGTCCGGCGTGTTCTTATCGTCCGGCGTCCCGGTCTCCATGTAATCCTGCGCGTCAAAGTGCGACCGCGTCGCGCTCGGGCTGCCGACCGCATGGACGGCCGCGAGCAGCTTCCGGTCGTACAGCGACTTGAACGGCGCCAAAGACGGGTGGAACCCAAAGAAGCCGTCGAGATCGATCACGGACTGCCGCGGGATGCCGATGGACGGCCGCATCGCGTAGTACGCCTGCTCGCCGTGCGGCACGACGATATTGAGCGCATCGGCCGCCCCGCGCTGAAAGAGGCAGATCAGCGTTTTCTTGCCCTGGCGCGCGCGAGCGAGGTCCATGCCGAACGCGGTCTTCCGTAGAAAGCTCGGCGAAAGCCCCAGCGTCACGAGCGCGAGCGCGCCCTCTTTCATGAACACGCGGCGTTCCATGACTTACCTCCGCTGAAATTCCGGTGCGCCGAGCGCGAGTCCCACGATCTGGGCTAACCCGGATTGTTGGGACGGCGCTTGAGTCAGCATCGGGTTCGAGCCTGTCAACAAAATACGGTGAGTATCCGGCGACGCGTCGCCGTCGAGGAGCGCGGTCACGACCCCGTCGACCTGCGCGGCGCGGGGCGCGCTCGAGAGCTGCGCGGCCAGCGGCCAGCGCTCGAGCGACACGCCCGGGACGCGATCGGCCGCCACCGCCATGCCGAAATTGATCCGAGCGAGAATCGCGCCGGTGTTCATCCAACTCTCCCCCGTTTCGGCGTACCCGTTCGGCGCCTGGTGCCCGAAGAGCGGCTCACCGAGCCGCGCGACCGCTTGGGCCGAGCGTGGGGTTGAGTCCGGTTCGGCGTTCAGGGCCCGCAGGGCGCTGGTCACGACCTCGAACGGCGTCTTCACCTTGCTCCGGTACGCGGCGCGGGAGAAGAACTCGGGCGACGTAACGATCGTTCGAACCACTTCGCGAATGTCGCCGTCGGTTTGTGTGAACGTCGCCGCGGCGCGGTCGACCAGCGCCGGGGGCGGACTGTCGCTCACGAAGCGGATGCACAATTTCCGGGCGATAAACTTGGCCGTCGACGGGTGGTGGGCGACGATGTCGAGCACCTGCTCGCCGTCCTCTTCGCCTCCGCCGGCGGCGATGACGTGACCCAGCACGTGCTTCACGCCGGCGTCGTGTACGTCGGGCCGGAACACGAACGTACCGGGGTTCGGCTGGCGTGGACCGGCGAGCGACCAGCCCGTGAGCGCACGGGCGACTTCGATCACGTCCTTTTGCGTGTACCCGCCGTCCACACCGAGGGTGTGAAGCTCTAAAAGCTCGCGGCCGTAATTCTCGTTCAGTCCCCGAGCCTTCCCGGCGCGGAATGGATGCCGGGCGGAGCCGAGGGTCGGCTGGCCGCTGTCGGCGACGCTTTCCCAATTGTCCAGGTAGAAGAGCATCGCCGGGCTGTGGGCCACGGCGCCGAGCAGGTCGCGGAATCGGCCGAGGGCATAGGGGCGGATCGCGGTGCGATCGTAGTCCGGGAGCAGGTACTGCTCCGGGCCGCCTTTGCCGGCGTAGATGTTGAAGTGGTTTTCCCAGAAGTCGACCATGACTTCTTGGAGCTGGCGCTCCGACATCACGGCCCGCGCGACCTTGGCGGACTGAAGCTCGAGCGTGATCTCGCGGCGCTTCATCATCTCTTGCTTCCGGGCGACCGTGTCGGTCTGCTGCGCCTTGCCCGGTTTCGGAAACTCGGTTTCCAGCTCCGACGGCGCCTGAGCCGTGATCGCGAAATGGTCCGCGACGAATAGATCTGTGGCCTTGTCGTCGATGTGATCCGGCGCCAGCTGGAGCGCGATCCACCGATCCACGCCCATGGTGCGCACCCGCGCCACGTCACCCGGCTTGGGGCCGAACGACAGCCGCGTCAGCGCCTGATAGACCTGCTGATCCGCCGTGAGCTCCCGGTTGGCGTCCGGCTCATGGCTCTGCTCTGGCGTCGGCGTGAGCTGGGCTTTCGCACAGCCGACCAAGAGAAACAGTGTGGCGATGGCGAATCCGCGCATGCCTATTGGACGCGCAGGCCGCCATCGCGTTAACCCACGCGTTAACCCACGGGTGGAGTTCCGCCCCCAGATTCGCCCTTACGGCTCGATGGCCGCTCGGTACTCAGGCAATATCCGGTCTTTCGGATCGTGTGCAGCAGCGGCGTCTTATTCGGCAAATCGATCTTCTGCCGCAAATACGAGATGTAAACGTCGACGACGTTACTGGACCCGTCGACGTCAGACTTCCAGACCTCGTCGGTAATCTGCTCCCGAGTCAAAATGCGCCCTTGATTGCGCATGAGGTACTCGAGCAGCGAGTACTCCTTCGCGGTCAGCGGAATGAGCTCCCCGCCTCGCATCACCTCTCGCGTGAGCGGCGCCAGCGTCAGGTCGTCCACGCGCATGACGGTATCGTCCGCGCGAATCGTGGAACGCCGCAGTAACGCTTTCACCCGCGCCAGCAGTTCCTCGTAATCGAACGGCTTCGCGAGGTAGTCGTCCGCGCCGGCGTCGAACCCGACGACCTTGTCGGACACGGTATCGAGCGCCGTGAGCATGAGCACCGGGCCGCGATAGGCCCGATTGCGCAGCTCGCGCGCCACGTGTAAGCCGGATCGCTTCGGCAAGCCGATGTCGAGAATCACGAGGTCGGGCCGAAGGTCGAGGGCGAGGTTCAACCCAGCCTCGCCGTCCTCCGCGGTGCGCACCGTGTACCCGTTGCTCGCCAGCGTCCGGCGCACGACCTCCAAGACCTCAGGTCGGTCCTCGACGACGAGGATCGTCGCCGGGAATGCCGCAGTCTGCGCCATGACGGGAATACTGTGAATGATATCCACAGGCGGCAACCCTTCCGAGAAGGCAGCGGGCCTCAAGGGGGACAGAAGGTCCATGGCGCGGACAGCCTGACCTGACTTTCTTTCGCGCGTGTACGTCGAGGGAGACGGGGAGAATCGCGTGCGCGCCGGCCTCATCACCGGCGCCCTCGCGGCGTCGGCGACAGCGGGTGCCATGTTGGGGATCGCCTGGGACGAGCATTACAGTCCGTTCGCCGCCGCGGGCCGCCAGCTCTTGGCGGCGCTCGCGCCGGCGACCACGCCATCCGGCGCCACCGCCACGATCGTGGGACTCGTCCTCCACACACTGATCGCGTTCTTTTGGACGTTCTTGTTCGTCGCTATCGCGGGACGCGCGCGCGGTGTGCGTCTCGCCATCAGTGCTGTGGCGAGCAGCGCCGTAATCTGGGCACTCAACGCGTGGCTCGCATCATCGGTGTTGCGGTTCGGCAACGATCTGACGGCCTTCCCTGCGCAGGCAGTGTTATTTCACACAGTGTTAGCAGGGGCACTCGCAGGCGGTATAGCTCTTGCCCGAGTAGAGCCACG
>DASRDS010000112.1:0-6986 GCA_035652495.1 Gemmatimonadaceae bacterium | reverse complement strand
TCATCTCCGACATGTCCGCGTGGGACAACGTCAACAAGGTGCGTGTGGAATAATGACGACTCCATTGATCAGCCTCGAAGGCATCAAGAAGGTGTTCTATACCGACGAGATCGAGACACACGCGCTCTCGGAGATCCACCTGCAGATCAACGAAGGCGAGTACGTCGCCATCGGCGGTCCGTCCGGGTGCGGCAAGACGACCCTCTTGTCGATCCTCGGTCTGCTCGACACGCCGACGGGCGGCAAGTACGAGCTCGCGGGCGAGCCCGTGGACTCGCTGTCGGCCTCCGATCGCGCGCGCGTCAGAAATCGGCAGATCGGGTTCATCTTCCAGGCCTTCAACCTGATCGGCGACCTGACGGTCTACGAGAACGTCGAGCTGCCGCTCACCTATCGCGGCATGGCCGCGGCCGAGCGACGCACGCGCGTGCAAAAGGCGCTCGAGCGCGTCGGCATGGCGCACCGCACCAAGCACTATCCCGCGCAGCTCTCCGGCGGTCAACAGCAGCGCGTCGCCGTCGCCCGCGCGGTCGCCGGCGATCCACTGATTCTGCTCGCGGACGAGCCGACCGGTAACCTCGACTCGCAGAACGGCGAGGCCGTCATGACGCTCATGCGCGAGCTGCACGAGGGCGGCGCGACGATCTGCATGGTCACACACGATCCGCGGTTCGCGCGTCACGCCAAGCGCACCGTCCATCTCTTCGACGGACGCGTGGTCGAGGACGAGGCGGGCGCGAAGCAGCGCGAGGACGAGCGAAAGCTCACCGAGAGCGGTTTCGGATTCACCGGCTAGCGCCGAGTTCACAGGATAAGACTCACATGCTACGCGACGATATCCGCTCGGCGGTGCGCGCACCCCGGGCTAAGCCCGGCTTCGCGGTCGTGGAGCGGCAAACGGAGTAAGTATGCTTCCCCTGCATGGCATTGAGATCACCGGAACGGCACTTGGCTTCACCCAGGCCTCGATTGCGATCGCGGTGATCCTCTGCGCCGTTGTCCCGGCGCTCGGGTCCGTTGTCGAGGTCTTCGTCGGCCAAAAGAAGCCAATGCAGACGCCAATAAAGTTTGCCCTCGGTGAACTCATCGTCGCCTTGATCTTGTTCAGCGCCTCAGGACGCGTCCTGCATGATTCCATCCACGCGCATATCGTTGGCACGGGCGACGAGCGCGTGCTCGCCGTGAGAGCGTCGGCTACTACGGAGGTTGTGCAGTGATTTTCACCAAGAAAGCTGAGGCCACGCCGGAGGCGCGCGTGGCCGCGCAGCCCGGCGAGACGTTGATTACGCTGCAGGGCGTGGAGCGGTGGTACGAGGCCGGCGGCAGCCGCAATTACGTTCTGCGCAATATCACGATGGATATCGTCGCCGGGGATTTCGTGTCGATCATGGGGCCATCGGGCGCCGGCAAGTCGACGCTGCTCAACGTGCTCGGCATGCTCGACTCGGGATGGAGTGGATCATACTGGCTCGCCGGCGAGGCCGTGCATGCCATGCCGCAGAAATCCCGCGTCGCACTCGGCAAGCGCCACGTCGGGTTCGTATTCCAGCAATACCATCTGCTCGATGATCTGACGGTCGCCGAAAATCTCGATGTGCCGCTCTCGTATCGCGACGTCCCGCGCGCAAAACGTCAGGCACTGGTCGCCGATACGCTCGATCGATTCGGGATCGTCGGCAAAAAAGACCTGTATCCGCAGCAGCTCTCAGGCGGGCAGCAGCAGCTCGTCGGCATCGCGCGAGCCGTCATCGCCGAACCGGCGGTGATTTTAGCGGATGAGCCCACGGGCAATCTGCACTCGAGCCAAGGGCGCGAGATCATGTCGCTGTTCCGCGAACTCAATGCGCGCGGCACGACCATCGTGCAGGTGACGCACTCCGAGGAGAACGCCGCCGCAGGCAAACGCATCGTCACCTTGCGCGATGGGTGGATGACGTGAGAGACACGATCCGAGCGCTGGTGCGCACGCCGATTTACTCGGTCGTCGCGATTCTGACCCTGGCGCTCGGTATCGGAGCGTCGACAGCGGCGTATACCGTTCTCGACGGCATTCTCCTCGCACCGTTGCCGTACAGTCAGCCCGACCGCCTCGTGGCGGTTCTTGCCGCGTCCGTGCATGACACGACGACCGGCCTGATGTCATTCCCTGATTTCGAGGACTACGCCCGATCGCAGACCGTCCTCACGGGCATGGCGTTCCTGACCGGCGGCTCGACCACGCTCCACCGTGCCGCCGGCAACGCGACGGTCCAGTACGCACAGGTCACGGACGATTTTTTCCAAGTGCTCCGCCCTCGGCCCCTCTTGGGGCGACTGCTTACGCCCGAGGATAATCGACCAGGAGCGCCGCCCGTCACCGTGCTGACGCACGAGATGTGGGTGAACTATTTCGCGAGCGACCCGGGCGTCATCGGCCGCGATGTCGATCTCGCGCTCGGGCACTATACAGTCGTCGGCGTGCTCGGAACGGGCGCGGCCTATCCCGATTGGATCCGGTACAACAACGGCGCGGTGTACGTCGCTATGAACGCGGCGGTGGCCCTGAATAGCGCCGCGCTCCGGAGCCGTCTGAGTCACAGCGACTCGCGCGTCATCGCACGCCTCAAACCCGCGATCACTCGAGACCAAGCCGAGCGACAGCTCAGGACGATCGCCTCCCGCCTCGCGCTGGAGTATCCGGCGGCCGACTCGACCCTCTCGGTCCGCCTACAGCCCCTCCGTGTCGAGGTCCAACAAGGCGTGGGCTCGGCGCTCTCGGTCATGGCCGCGGCCGTCGCGTTGGTGCTGCTGCTCGCGACCGCCGATGTCGCGAATCTCGGTCTCGTGCGCGCGACCAGCCGCGCGCGAGAGATCGCCGTTCGCACGGCCCTCGGTGCCTCACGTGGACGCGTGATCGGCGCGCTGCTGCGAGAAAGCGCCGTCCTCGCGGTCGCGGCGGGAATCCTGGGTATCGCCATAGCGTACGCGGGCGTCAAAGCGCTCGCGTCGACATCGATGGCGCAAAATTATCTGCCGCGACTCGACGAGGTCCATCTCAATGGGGGCGCGCTCGTGGCGGCGTTCGCCGCGACAGTCCTCGCCGCGGTGCTGGCCGCATTGGCGCCGATCGCGATTACGCGTTCGGATCTGCTGCCCGTCCTCAAATCCGGCGGACGCGGCGCCAGTGCGGACCGGCGCAGCGTTCGACTCCGGTCAGGGATCGTGATCGCTCAGGTCGCGCTGTCCGTCGTCCTGGTGACTGGCGCCGGTCTCCTGATCCGCAGCTACGCGCTCTTGCGCCACGTCGATCCGGGATACGATCCCAGCCACCTGGTCACGTTCGACTTCAACGTGCCCGAAGCGCATGCCGCCGATCCCGCGACGAGGCTGGCGTTGTTGGATCGCATGGCCGATGCGATCCGCGTCCCCGGCGTCCAGTCGGTCGTCTTCGCGAACCACGTTCCGCTCGAGGCGGGCGGAGCCTCGACGCCGGTTGGACCGGACGGCCGCGACTATACGACGGACACGACCGGCGCGATCTACGAAGTCGTGAGCCCGGGGTATTTCGCGGCGATGCACATACCGGTTCTACGCGGCCGAGGGTTCACGGACGCCGATCTCCGCGCAACGCCGGTGCCCGCGGTCATCAGTGCGGCCGCCGCGAAATACTATTGGCGGAACGCGGACCCCATCGGCCACGTGATGACCGTGACGAGTGCCGTGCACTACAGGAATCCCAACTTCGGCAGGCCTTTCCAGGCAACGGTGATTGGGGTCGTCGGCGAGGTCAAGAAGTTTTCGCTCGATGAGAAGGTGCAAAAGACAGTGTACGTGCCGATCACGCATCCGGTGCCCGCATACCTCTGGGCGATCGCCCGTACGACGGCGCCGCCACGCTCGCTCGTCTCAGTCATCCGGCGGCGCCTCTCCGCCGTCGACCCGTATCTCGTGGCCGCGAGCGGTTTGTCCGATGAGATGACGCGAATTGATGCCGGGCTCGTCGGGCAAATGTTCCAGATGTTCGTGCTCGGCCTGTTCTCGATCGTCGCCCTGATCCTCGCCGCGCTCGGCCTATACGGTGTAATCGCATACTCAGTCACGCAGCGGACGTCCGAGATGGGTATCCGCATGGCACTCGGCGCGCGCGCGGCCGATATGGTGAGTCTCGTCGCCCGTAACACTGTTGTCCTGATTACAACCGGTCTCGCGCTCGGTGCATGCGGCGCTTTTGTGCTCGGGAACGCCATGCGATCGCTACTCTATGGCGTGGGCCCGTATGATCCGGTGACGCTACTGATCGTTGCCAGCGTCCTCGCTGGCGTGGGCACCATCGCGAGCTATCTGCCCGCCAGACGGGCCGCGCGCGTGGATCCGGTTATTGCTCTGAGAGCGGAGTAATCCATGCGCGACGATGTTCGACAAGCGCTCCGCGCGCTCATCCGGTCACCGCTTTATTCCGCTGTCGCGATCCTGACGCTGGCCCTTGGGATCGGCGCCACGACCGCGGCATTCACGGTGGTCGGGAGCGTGTTGCTCAAGCCACTGCCGTACGCCGCATCCGACCAGCTAGTCGGCGTCTTCGCCACGAATCACCAACACGACGCGACCACCGAAGGCGCGGTCCCGTCCTATCCGGCATTCGAGGAGATGCGACAGAAGGCGGATGTGTTCAGTGGATTCGCGTACATCACGGGCGACGGCGCGACGTTCCGGCGACCGGGCGGCGCGGAAGCGGTGCTGATCGGGTTCGCGACCGATGATTTCTTTCCGCTGCTGCGCGCGCGGCCCGCGCTCGGACGGCTGCTCACACCGGACGACAATCGGTCCGGCGCGCCGCCGGTCGTTGTGTTGTCGCACAAGATGTGGACCGATGACTTCGCGGGCGATCCGCGGGTCATCGGGCAGACGATCGACTTAGGTCTCAATCATTTCACGATCGTCGGCGTGCTCGACGCCGGCCAAGCCTATCCCGACTGGGTCCCGGGCCTGACCGCGAATCTCTACGCGCCGATCGGCGCCGCGCCGTATCTCAGGGACCGGTTGAGTCGGCGCACGAACCACGCGGATGCGCGGACGATCGCCCGGCTCAAGCCCGGCGTCACTCGCGAGCAAGCGGAACGCGAGCTCAGGACGTTGGCGGGGAACATCGCGCTCGCTTACCCGGCGACCGATTCCGCTTTACCCTCAGCGCTCGTGCGCCCGCTGCGCGAGCAAGTCGTCGGCTCGATCGGGCCGGCATTTGCCGTGCTGAGCGTCGCCGTCGTGCTGGTGCTGCTCCTCGCGTGCGCCGACGTCGCGAATCTTGCCCTCGTGCGCGCAACGGCCCGCGAACGCGAGATCGCCGTCCGTTCGGCGCTCGGCGCCGGACGGGTGCGTATCGCACGTGTGCTCTTGGCCGAAAGCGGTATTCTCGCCGTGGTGGGTGGTGTCCTCGGAATCGTGATCGCGTTCGCCGGAGTCCGGATGTTCGTCGCCGCGGCGCCGCCGACGATTCCGAGATTGGAAGAGGTCACGGTCGACTGGCGCGCGCTGATCGCGGCGCTCTTGGCAACCAGCCTCGCGACCATCCTCTGCGCGCTTGCGCCATTAGCGGCGATCGGACGCGCCGACCTGGTGCCCGCGCTCAAGGCCGGATCGCGCGGATCAGGCGCCGTGCGCCGCAGCATGCGACTACGGGGCGCCATCGTGACGACACAGGTTGCGTTCTCCGTCGTGCTCATTACCGGCGCAGGTCTCCTGATCAAAAGCTTCGCCATCTTACGGGCGGTGAATCCGGGCTTCGATACCCAGCACGTGCTCGGATTTCACCTCGCAACGCCAAAGGGGAAATACACCGATCCCGAGTCGCAACTCGCGCTACTACATCGGGTGTCCGACGCGCTGGCGATGCCCGGCGTCGCGTCCGTGTCCTTCGTGAACCACGGTCCCCTCGGCGCAGGCGGAACCTTCACGCAAAGCGGGCCCGATGGACGTGATCCGGCATCGGACTCGGCCGGCGCGGTCTACACGCTCGCCTACCCGCGCTATTTCTCGACGATCGGGATTCCGATGATCGAGGGACGGGAGTTTACTGACGCAGACGTGACGGCCGGCACGGTCCCTTCGATCGTGAGCGCGACCGCCGCGAAGCGCTACTGGCCCAAGAGCGACCCGCTCGGTCACGAGCTCACGGTTCTCAACGCGGTGCACGGTGATGCCACCTTCGGCCACGAGATCCGCACGACCGTGGTCGGCGTCGCCGGCGACGTCAAGAAATTCGATCTCGACGAAGCTCCATTTCCGATGGTGTACGTGCCGGTGGGGGCGGTCGGCGGATACGGGGTCGGCGACGTCGTGGTGCGCACGACATCGTCACCCGCGGCCCTCGTGGGCGCCGTCCGGAAGGCCGTGGCGGCCATCGACCCCGATATCGTCTTGCGGGGCCTGAGCACGGGCAAAGAGTGGGTGGACACGAACATCTCGCGCCAACAGTTCATCATGACGCTCCTTACGATCTTTTCAGGCGTCGCGCTCGCGCTGGCGGCGATAGGCCTTTACGGCGTGATCGCGTACTCCGTCACGCAGCGTACCTCGGAGCTCGGCATTCGCATGGCACTCGGCGCCCGCACGAGCGATATCGTGGCCTTGATCGCCGGCAGCGCGACGGCGCTCGTGGGCATCGGCCTGCTCCTCGGCGCGGGTGGCGCGTTCGCGCTCGGCCGCATGATGCGGTCGCTCCTCTACGGGATCGGACCGAACGATCCCACGACCTTGCTGGCGGTCGTGAGCGTGCTCGCCGCCGTCACCGCCATCGCGAGCTATCTGCCCGCTCGCCGGGCGGCGCGCGTGGATCCCGTCGTCGCGCTACGTTCCGAGTAATGCCGCGACTGCTCATCGCTGACGATCAGCAAGACATCATCGAGGCCCTCGCGCTCCTGCTCAAAGCCGAAGGCTTCGAGTTGGAGAGCGCCCGGTCGCCGGCGGGTATCCTGGCGGCGCTCGAGCGCAACGAGTATGACGGGGCGCTC
>DASRDS010000111.1:0-3108 GCA_035652495.1 Gemmatimonadaceae bacterium | reverse complement strand
GAGCAGCGGCAATCCCCAGCCGGCGTGACCGTGATTGTAGAAGTCGTACTGGAATTGGTGCACCATCTCGTGCGTGACGACGTGCTCGCTTTCACGCATCGTCGCCAGCAGGAACAGCGTGTTCCGCTGGCGCATGGCATCAGTCACGCCTTCGACACCTTCGCCCAGATCGCCGAACACGTTGTTCTCGGCAAAGTCGGCGCGGCTCGCATAGACGATTATGGGCTTGCGTTCGCGGAACTCGTGACCGAACACCTTGGACAGCCGCTGATACGATCGCTCGGCCATGCGAGCGAGATCAAACGCGGCCTCGCGTTCATCCGGATAGTAATGGACCGTGAAGTGCTCGGTCTGCAATACGCGCCAGTGGAAATGGCGGTATTCGACCTGATTCTGGCCGAAGTATTCTTGTGCTCGCGCTTCGCGCGTCGCACCCATCACGGTCAGCAGCACCGCGAGCACATAAGAAGCGGATCTGACCGCCTTCGAGGAGCACGCGTTCGGCGATTCCGACGACCCGGCCCTCATCCGCGGCCTCGCCGACCAATGTGCCTTTACGGTGCTGTCTGCTCCGCGCCGGCCGCCACGAGTTCCGCGTCGCCCCAAAGTCGCTCCAGTTGGTAGAACGACCGAACGGCGGGATGAAACACGTGCACGACGAAATCGACGTAGTCGAGCAGCACCCACCGCCCTTGCTGCATGCCTTCGACGTGATAGACGGGGGTCCCCTCTTTCTTCAGCTCCGTCATCACGTGCTCCGCCACACTACGGACGTGCACGTCGGAAGTTCCGCTGGCGATGACGAAGAAATCCGTCATATCCGAGACGGGCTGAAGATTGAGGATTACGACATCCTGGGCCTTCTGGTCGACACAGAGGGCGGCGGCGCGCCGCGCGAAGGGTTCGGACTGCGACACGCTATGCCTTGATGACCCACACTTTGATTTCGGGACGGACATCGGCGTGCAGGCGGATCGGCACCCGGTAGACGCCGAGCGCACGAATGGGCTCGTGCAGGTCGACCTGCCGCTTCTCGATCACATACCCCTGAGCTTCGAGTTGGTGCGCGATGTCGCTCGCGGTGACGGAGCCGAAGAGCTTCCCCTCTTCGCCCACTCTCGCGGAGAACGTGAGCGATACCTGGCTCAATTTATCCGCGACACCCTGGGCAGAATCGCGACGTGCCGACTCGGCGGCCTCCAGTCGCTGGCGCTCCTGCTCGATACGCTTTTTGTACCCGGTCGTGGCGGGATACGCGAGCCCACGCGGCACCAAATAGTTGCGGCCGAAACCGTCAGACACCTTCACGATGTCGCCGGGGTGACCGACGTTCTCGACCGCTTGCCGCAGAATGACTTCCATTGACCTCTACCCCCGTTAAGTAGTCGGACGCGCCTTGGCGCGCCAATCTTCCCACGTATCGCCGAGCCCGATCAGGCCCAGCCCGAGCGCAAATGCGGGTGCGAGCAATGCCGCCAGCAGCGCGACCGCCACCACCGACACCAATCCCGGCCGGGCCGAGCGAAGAAACCACGCCAGAACGCCTGTCCCACGTACTGCGTACAGCGTGCCGAAGAACAACGTGAGGTTTGCCCCCACGATCCGGTACGCACGGAGCGTGGGGACGGCAAGAAACACGACGCCGACGATCACGCCCCAGACCAACTGATCGTTGAACCGGAAATCGCGCAGTCGCGCGAGTGGCGCGCCGATGCGAGCCCGGCTCAACCGGTGATACAGCGCCCACGCGAGCGCGAGCGCGCCCAACGACTCGAGCAGCAACAGCGCGGGGAAGAACCGCTCGCCTTCCCGCGCCGGGGTCGTCGTGACGAGATCGTGCATCGCCTGCCAGATCTCCTGCGCGTCGGCCTGGCCCTCGGGTCCCGCGGCGGCGAGCGCTTTTTGATACGGCGCGTTCACCGCCTGCTGCCAGACCGCCTCCGCCACTCCGGACCGCCGATCCATCTCATTCGCGATAGCGTGCGTCACGGTCGTCGCCGGCCGTGCCGCGCCCAGAAACGCGACCCCGGCCAGCGCCAGTGCCACGACGAGCGTCACCAGCGCGCGCGTGAAGAATCGCGTCGACGGAGCCGCGAGCGACACGAACCCAAACGAGGCGGCCAGCAGCAACGACCACCCGCGCTCGAGCTCGACATACGTGACATTCTCACCCGTCGGCGCCGGTGACGAGAAGAGCGCCGCCACCGTGAACAAGACCCAGGCGGCCGCGATCAGGAAGCGACCCCCCGAGACCCATCCCACGAGCGCGCACACGGCGAGCAGCGGCACCAGCAAGATGACCGGCTGCCCGATGGGCCCGAGTACTTGCAGCACCGGCGTGGCCGGCAGCAGAAGGAAGCTGGCCAGCGCCGAGAGAAACAGCGCCCACCCGTGCTCGCGCGGGGCGGCCGCCTCACCGGTGCTCATGCGCTACGCCGTGTGCCCCTTGATGTACGGGATGAGCGCGAGGAACCGGGCGCGCTTGATCGCGGTCGACAGCTGCCGCTGATGCCGCGCGCACGTGCCGCTCAGGCGGCTCGGCAGGATCTTACCATGGTCCGTGATGAAACGGCCGAGCGTGCGATCATCCTTGTAATCGATAAAACGCACACGCGTCTCGCAGAACGGACACGATTTCTGTTGTCGGCGCATCGTCGTCACGGTCATTCCTCGTCGTCGTCGTCATCGTCACGACGGTTCCGCGCGGCCACCAGATCCTCATCGGACATCGGCGGCGCACCGACCTCGTGCTCGAACAGCGTGATCAAGTAGCGAACGACCCCTTCATCGAGCTTCAGCGCGCGCTCGAACTCGGGCAGCGCGGTAGGTTCGACGGCGAAACGGGCCACAACGTAATATCCCGTTTCGCGAGGACCGATCGTGTAAGCAAGTTGCCGGCGACCCCAATGGTCGACTTTGACTTCGCCTTCCGCATGCAGTAACGCGTGCGCGCGAGTCAACTTCTCGGCAATGGCGGTGTCTTCGAGCGTCGAATCGAAGATGTAGACCGCCTCGTATTCACGTGGCATGTCGCGAGCCTCCCTGTGGTCTCATGATCCGCCCCCCACGGGCTCGTGACCGGGGGAGGAGGGTAAGTTGTCAGAACGC
>DASRDS010000110.1:0-14512 GCA_035652495.1 Gemmatimonadaceae bacterium | reverse complement strand
CCAGAGCCGTACTTTGCCATTTGTGCGCACCTCGCTCGCGGCGGTGGCGCTCGCGATAGTAGTCGCTTGCGGTCGATCGGACCGGCGCGCCACAAGGGCGGCGACGCCGGGGGATCACTCCACCGCCCCCACAACGAGCGTAACACCGCCAGGCCCTGATCCGATCATCCTCCGCGCCCCACGCGTCGGCGCGGGTCCACTGCGCGCCTACGCCTATAGCGCGCTCGACACCGCCATCTGGACCTCAGTCGACAAAGCCCCGGCGATCGCTCGTGTGCTGGCGTTCGATGACGACGCGGGCTCAGTCGCCGTGGTGGACGGTCGAGGCGCCCTCCGGCGGTTCGACTTGCGGGCCGGCGCGGTCACCCCGCCGCCGCAGGTCAAGCTGACGGGCTTGTCGACGTATGACGGCCAGTCGATCTATGGGATTAACGCCAAGGGCGACGTCGCGCGACTGACCCGCACGGATGAGACCCCGTGGCTGCTGACGCCGCCGGGCGGCGCTCGCGATGTGGCACCCCGCCCCGATGGGTCGATCATTGTCGTTGGCTCCAGAAAGGGCAGCACGGTGTTGTGGCATGTTCGCCCGCCCGAGAGCAGGCTCCTCGACTCGGCGGTCCTGCCACCGCCCGCCGCTGATCGGGTCGTCCGTACTCAGCTCGGCGACCGGGTGTACTTGGTCGCCGATTCCTCGATCGAAGGGGTCCGCGGACGCGACCTGGTCGCGGTCGCCCCCATCACCTTCCCCCGGCGGATCCGCGCCGTCGCGGCGACGCCGAGCGGCGACCGGATCTACGTCGCGCTCGACTCCACGACGACCCTGCAGGTCATCGATCGCTACTCGGATCGCCTGACCACGGGCGCCGAGCTTCCGGGCGCGGCCATCGACATGCGCATGGACCCCCTCGGCCGCTATATCCTGGTTCGTCCCCTCGCCGGGGACTCGGCCTGGATCCTGGCGGTGGGGACGGACCATGTCTCGGCGACGGTGCACACCGCGTGGACCACGGACCTACCGTTTGTCGGACCTGACGGTCAGGTCGCGACGTCCGTGAAGAACGATGTCGTGTTTGTAGACGCCACGACCGGCGTCAAAAAGCGCGTGGTGCCCGGCGGCGCGAAGGACTTTTGGATTCCGATCCGGTGGAACGGATTCCGGCCTCGTCCAGCGAGCCTCGACGCACCCGTCACGTTCAACGGCGTGCAGCGCGACACGACCGACACGATCGGCAAGGTCATCGAAAACAGCAAACATGACTCGACCTTGAATCCTTCGGCCTCTCACGCCATAGTCGACACCGCGCACGGCAACATCGGGCGAGGCGGTCCGGAGTACGTCGTGCAATTTGCGGCAGTGCTGAGTGCCGACGCGGCGCGGTCGGTGGCCTCGTCGCTCGGCGGATCGGGTCGGAATCCACGCGTCATCGAGTCGAAACAACAGGGCAGGACGATCTACAAGGTGGTCATGGGACCATTTTCGACGCAGGAGCAGGCGGAGGCGGCGGGTCGCGCGGCAAACCGGCAATATTGGGTCTACCAGGGCACCCCGTGACACTCACCCTCGAGAACGGCGGCGCGGCGATCAACAACGCCGTGAGCCGCGTTGGGTTGTCGGGCGTCGCCGAGGCGCTGGCCGATGTGACGTCGGCCGTCGTCGTTGGCGAGAGCTCACCCGGGACCGCGCTCGCGGCCATCGCCGCCGGACGCGCGATGGCGCGGAATCGGATCGTCACCATCGTCGATCTGATCGGCGACGTGCCGCCGCTGCGCGCACTGGCGGAGGACGACGACCCGCACGGCGTGTCGGACTGCTTCGAGTACGGGATCTCGCCAAAGGCCGTCACCCGGCGCACGCACGCGAACGAGAACATGTTCGTGATCTCGGGCGGGACCGAGCCGATCGACTACGCGCACGTGTTGCCGAGCGACCGCTGGACGAAGCTCGCCGCCGAGTACGCGAGCGCTGGCGCGCTGTTGCTGTTCGTCGCCGTGGCGCGGAGCCCGGGGCTTGCGGAACTGATCGCCCACACCGATGGCGTGATCGCGGTGGGCGCGGTCGAAGCGCAACTGCCCGCCGGTGCGAAGGTCCTGGCCAATGCGACGCCGCCACCGCGCCGGATCGCACCCCCTCGGCTGGCGGACGAACATGGCGCTGGGAACCTTTGGAGTCGCCTCACTATCGTAGGGCTGGCCGCGGCGGTGGCGGTCATCGCCGCCTGGCTGTTCCTACCCAAGCGCGCGCCTCAGGCGGTGGCGGCCGCGCCGGCTCGGCCGGATACTATGGTTACCACGACCGCGAGCGCGCAGCTCGGCACACCGGTCCCGGGACCCGTGGAGCACGCGCCGGGCAGCGCCGAGTTCGCGTGGCGGGCTTCCACGGCACCGACCTACGCCGCGGCGCTGCGTCTCGCGCGCAACAGCGTCATTAGCGCCCAGGGTCCGGCGACCGTCGTGCCGGTAACCGATTCGAACGGGACCATGCGCTATGATGTGATCGCCGGCGCATTTCAGGACTCGGCCGGCGCAGAATCCGCCATCGCCGCGCATGGCGGAACCATCGTCCACGTGCCGCTCGCGCTCCGCCTCGCCGACTCGTTGCCCACCGATTCGGCCCGCGCGTTGGCGGCACGCTATCTGAAGCGCGGGATTCCCGCGTACAGCTTGGAGTTCGCGAAAGGCCGCGCGGCCGTCTATGCCGGCGCGTTCAGCGCGGGCGATGACGCGCTGCCCCTCATCACGTCGCTCCGAAAGGCCGGACTCACACCGGTCCTCGTCCTCCGAACAGGCCGACCGTAGACCGTAGATGCGATTGACCAAGCTGGAGCTACACGGGTTCAAGAGCTTCGCCGACCAGACTCACCTGCTCTTCGAACCCGGAGTCACCGCCATTGTGGGTCCCAATGGCTGCGGCAAATCCAACGTGTCCGATGCCGTGCGTTGGGTACTCGGCGAGCAGCGCATCCGCGCCCTGCGCGGCGGCGCGAAGATGGAGGAGGTCATCTTCCAAGGGTCATCCGCGCGCCGCGCGGTGAACGTCGCGGAAGTCTCGCTCCATTTTGATAACACGGACGGGACACTGCCGATCGCGTTCCGCGAAGTGGTGATCACGCGCCGGCTCAGTCGCTCTGGCGAGAGCGACTACTTCTTGAATCGCTCACCGTGTCGGTTACGAGATATTCAAGACGTCTTACGGGGCACTGGTTTAGCCGCGGACGCCGGTGTCGTGATCGAAAGCAAGATGATCGACGCGCTCTTGTCCGATCGGCCGGACGATCGGCGCGAGTTGTTCGAAGAAGCGGCGGGCGTTGGACTGTACCGGGATCGTCGGCGCAGCACCGAACGACGACTCGAAGAGACCGCCGTCGATCTCAAGCGGCTCGATGACCTGCTCAGCGAAGTGCAAACGCACGTCCGGTCGCTCGCCCGCCAGAGGAAAAAGGCCGAGCGCTACAGCGAGTTGATGGCGCGCCGGCTCGTCGTCGAGGTCAACCTCGCGCTGCGTGACTTGGAGTCCACCGACGCCGAGCTGGGCACAGTCGCCACGCGACTCGAGCAGCTCGCGCTCGAGGTTCCGTCATCGCAGCAGGCGGTCGCCGATGCGGAGCGGACCCGCGAGCAAGCGCAATCCGCCCGCCACGAAGCGGAGGCGCGGCGCGCCGAGCTGTCGAGGCTCGTCACCGAGCTCCGGCAGCGCGTGGCCGAGCGACGCGCCGAGATCGCCGTCGCGGAAGAGCGCCAACGCAACGCGTCGACGCGTCGCCAGCGTGCCGAGGACGAGCGGCGCGATGGGGTCGCGCTCGACGAACGTGTCCGGGCCGAGCGCGATCAAGCCGATGCCGATCGGGCCGCGGCCGAGCAGGATGTCGCGCGCGACACCGCCAGCCTGACCGAGGTCACGGCGGCCGAGGAAGCGGCGCGCGGCGGGGTCATTCGCGCGCGCGAGGCGGTCGAGCGCGAAGAGCGCGAGTTGCGGGCGCTGCGCGATCGCGTGGGACGGTTGGCGATCGAACAGGCGGCGGCGCAGCGTGAGTACGGCGAGGTGGGCGATCGGGTGCGTGCGCTCGACACCGAGCGCGAATCGTTGGGCGATCGCGCTCAAGCGGTAAGTCGCGAGCTCGAAGTGGCGGCCGAGGAGCTCACGGTCGCGACCGAGGCGGCCGAGCAGGCGACGGCGGCCGAGGCGACCGCCCGCGCCGCGTTGCAAGCCGCACAGGCGACGGACGCGGCTCGTCGCGCCGACGTCGCGCGCGCGACCGAGGCCGTAACGGCGCTCGATGGCAAGGTCGCAGGTCTCGAGGCGCTCGAGCGCGAGCGCGTCGGTCTCGCGCCAGCGGCTGCAAAGCTGTTGGCGGCTCGGGGCGGTCGGTTCACGAACGACGCCGTACTCGGTCCTTTGAGCGACTTCTTGGTCGCGGATCAAGACGCCGCGGCGGTCGTCGAGCGCTTCCTCGGGGCGACGTTGCATGCGGTCGTAGTGCGTGATCGGGCGACGGCAGAAGCGGTTCGCGCGTGGCACTCGGAAGTCGACCCAGGCCCGCTACTCTTGTTGCCACTGGATGTCCTGGCGGCATCGGGCGAGACCTCCGGACTGGCGGAGAGGGTGAAGGCCGAATCGGCGGTGTCGGGATGGATCCGGGTGCTGCTCGGCGGCGCCAAGGATCTCGGCGACGGCGCCGCGTTCGAGGACGGCCGTGGAGCGGTCTGGCTGCCCGGCACCGCCGCGGGTCCTGGTCCCCTTCGCCGGCGCGGTGAGATCGCGGCGTCGCGCGTCGCGCAGGCTGATGCGATTCGTGGGCGGGACGAGGCGATGCGCGAGGCGGAAGTCGCGCGGGCGGCACTCGCTGAGACGGCTGAGCGCAGTGTCGCGGCCGCGGAGGCCGCATCGGTCGCGAAGCAGGCGGCGCGGCGGGCGACCGAGCATCGTGATGACGCGGAGCGTCGGCGCACGCGCGCGGAACGGGATCTCGCGGACGCGGCGACCCTGGCCGAGTGGCTCGGACAGCGGGCTGAGACGCTCTCGGCGAAGCTCGCGGGATTGGCGGCGCAGGCAGGCGAAGTCGAAGCGCAGCTGGTCGAGCGGGAAGGCGCGGCGGGTGGCACGCGGGCCGCGATCGACGCCGCGACCGCCGAGTACGAGGCGGCGCGTGAGCGGCGCACCGCCGCACAAGTCGCCGTGGCGCAGGCGGAGGCTCGCCTCCATGTCGCCGCCGATCGCGCTCGGCGACTCGGCGACGAGCATACCGCGGCCGCCACGCGGCTCTCGGCTCTCGAGACTGAATTACAGTCGCTGTCGGCGGCGGACGCGGAGCTCGCGTCGCAGCTCGCCGTGTGGCGAGTGGATCTCGCCGCGCGTGAGGCGACGCTGAGCGATGGCGAAACGCAGCTCATGAATGCCGAGCAGGCCGTGGCGTCCGCCGATGAGTCGCTGACGCTGAGCGAGCGCGCGTTGCACGACGCGCGCGTGGAGGCCGACACGAAAGCGACCGAGTCGCATCGCGCCGAGCTGCGTCGCGCGGAGCTCGTGGCGCGGTCGCAGACGGTCCGCGATCGTATCGAGACCGAGTGGCATCGGCCGCTGGCGCAGCTGTGTGCGGAGGTCGAGCCCGCGGAGGTCGAACGGACGGAGGCCGCCGAGCTCAAAGAGCAGATCGCCGCGTTGGGACCGGTCAACACGCTCGCGATCGAGGAGCATGATGAAGAGGTGAAGCGCCTCGAGTTCCTGACGAGTCAGCGCAACGATCTCTCGGACGCCAAGAATTCGCTGACGCAGGCGATTCGCGAGATCGACACGACGGCGCGTGACTTGTTCCTGACGACGTTCGCGCAGGTGCGCGACAATTTCCGTCAGATCTTCATGACGCTCTTCGGCGGCGGCGAGTGCGAGTTGCGTCTGGAGAATCCCGATGCGCCGCTCGACTGCGACATCGAGATTCACGCGTCCCCGCGTGGCAAGAGGACGCAGCGCATTCACCTGCTGTCGAGCGGCGAGCGCGCGCTGGTCGCCCTGTCGTTACTTTTCGGGATATTCTTAACGAAGCCCAGTCCGTTCTGTCTACTAGATGAGGTAGACGCGCCGCTCGACGACCAGAACATCGGCCGCTTCGTCCGGATGCTCGTGGAGTTCAAATCGCGGACGCAGTTCATCGTCATCACGCATAATCCGCGGACGACGACGGAAGCGGCGGACGCGGTCTACGGCGTCACGATGCAGGAGCCGGGGGTATCTTCCCTGGTGGGCGTGCGCCTGCGGCAAGAAACGGCGCTCGATAGCGCTGCTGACTGAGAGTAGGATATGCTCGTCGTCATGAAGCATGGCGCGGCACAGGTCGACATCGACCGTGTGGTGCGCACGATCGAGGAGATGGGGTATCAGGCGGCGCCGATGCCCGGCGCGCAGCGCACGGCCGTGGGCCTCGTGGGCAACGACGGCCGCGTCGACAGCTCGCGCATCGAGGCGTTACCGGGTGTCGCGCAGGTTATTCACGTCACGCAGCCGTACAAGCAGGTGTCGCGCGAGTGGCGGCCCGAGAACACGGTCGTGACGCTGGCGCCGGGAGTGACGGTCGGTGGCGCCGAGGTCGTGATTATCGCCGGGCCGTGCTCTGTCGAGAACGAGGACCAGATCATGGAGGCAGCGCGCGCGGTGAAAAATGCCGGCGCGACCGCGCTGCGTGGCGGCGCGTTCAAGCCTCGCAGCTCGCCGTATGCGTTTCAGGGGCTCGGCAAACGCGGGCTCGAGCTGTTGGCCCAGGCAAGAAAGGAGACCGGGCTGCCGGTCGTGACCGAGGCGATGGACGAAGAAGGCGCCCATCTCGTCGCGGAGTACGCCGACTGCATTCAGATCGGCGCGCGGAATATGCAGAACTACTCGCTGCTCAAGTGCGTCGGCAAGTTGGACAAGCCGGTGCTACTCAAGCGCGGGCTCGCCGCGACCGTCAGCGACCTGCTGCTGTCCGCCGAGTACATCCTCGCTGAGGGCAACGGCCAGGTCATCCTGTGCGAGCGAGGCGTTCGAACGTTCGATCCAGCGGCACGAAACATGTTTGACTTAACGGCCGTGCCCATTGTTCATGCGCAGTCACATCTGCCGATTATCGCGGATCCCAGTCATGGGACCGGGGCCAGGGATAAGGTCACTCCTATGGCCCGGGCTGCACTCGCCGCTGGCGCCGATGGGGTGATAGTCGAGGTGCATCCGAGGCCAGATCGTGCGTTGTCGGATGGCGCGCAGTCGCTCTACCCAAACCAGTTCGCGCAACTCGTCTGCGAGTTGCGGCTCATCGCCAGCGCGATTGGTCGAGCAGTTGCCCCTGCCCTCGTGCTGATTCTCACGTCGCTATTCGCGTCCCGCCTCAGCGCGCAGAACGCCGACGAGACGCTGAGTCGCGCGCACACCGCGTACGAGCACGTCACCACGGTCAAAGCGTCGTTCGAGCAAGTGCTGACGAGTGGGCTGACGGGCGATACGTCGAACGCGAAGGGTGAGATGATCCAGCTGCGGCCGAATCGACTCTCGGTCAAGTTCACGGAGCCGGCGGGCGATCGCATCGTGGCCGACGGCACGTGGCTCTGGGTCTACGCGCCGAGTGCGACGCCGGGTCAGGTGATCAAGATGCCGCTCGCGGGCAGTGACGATAACGAAGCGGCGGCGGTCGATTTCGTGCGCGAGTTCATCGATTCCACCCACATGCGCTTCAATGTGTCACCTGGGTCTGCCGACACCTCGGTCGGCCACAAGGCGCACACGCTCGTGTTGGTGCCGAAGAAACCCGGGCAGTACACCAAGGCCACCGTCTGGGTGGACGATGACGATGGCATCGTGCGGCAGTTCGAGGTCGTCGACGGGACCGGGTCGACGCGGCGGATTCGGTTCACGAAGCTCGCCTTCAACGTGCCCGTCGATAAGTCCCAGTTCAGCTATACGCCGCCGAACGGCGTGAAAGTCGTCGATCGCCAGGCGATGCTGAACGGCTCAGGGATGTAATAGTTTCTCGATCTCGCAGAGGCGTTCGGGATCGGTGCCGACCGCCTTTGCCAGTTCAATGGCGATACGCGTCGCCGAGATATAGAGATCGCGCACGAGGGGATCACCAGCCAGCGCCGCGACGTTACGCTGAATGGTGCCCACATCGCCTCGCGCAACGGGGCCGGTGAGTCCCCGTTCGGGGCCTAACGCTGCCACATGGGCAATCGAGGCTCGCATGAGATGCGCGACCGCGGCATGTGCGGATGGCGGATCAAGACCGGCGCGGGCCATCTCCCGCTCTGCCGCCGCTGCCAGCACGGCGGTGAAGTTTGCGGCGATCACCGCCGCGGCGTGATACCCAGGCTTGGCGCCCGGGGGAATAATCAGCACATGCGCGCCGATCGCCGCCGCCAGTTTTCGGGAGATGGCGATGGCCGCCGGATCGCCATCAACTCCAATCCATGCATCGCGCAACAGGCTCGCGCCCGTCTCGGGGTTGGCGAGCGGCACCAGCGGATGAAACGTCCCCGTTGGATGCCCTTCGACCGGTTGCACGTCGGTTACACCGCTGGCGTGGAGTACGACTACGCCCGCGGGCAGCGTGCTGAGAGTATCGAGTGCAGCCGGGAGATCATCGTCCCGGACCGTGATGAGCACGACGTCGGCGGGCCCAATTGGTTGATCGCGACCAATGAGCCCTATGACCTCAATGCCACCGGCCGTGAGGGCGTTCGCGAGCGATCGGCCGGCGCGACCGGGGCCGAGTATGGCGACCCGCAGGGTCACTTATGTGGGGTCGTGGTGAGCCGCAACAGGTCGGCCGGTGAGGTGGCGCGACTGGCGAGATCGGCGCCGACGACCATGACCGAGTCGTGGGTGAGCGAACGCGTGAACAGCCCCTCGACACCGAAGACGTAGCGGGTGATTTCCGTCGCCAGTTGCTGATCGACGTAGTGCGATGCGGCATCGTACGTCGCGCGATCGAGCGGGACGCCTTTCGCGCGCACGCGCGTGTAAAGTTCATTCCGCATGGCGGGGGTGACCGTGAAATCCGGCGACGGGATGCTGTGCGTGCCCTCGAACGAGAGCGCGTATGCGGTCAGCGCGTCGCGAAAGGCCGGCAGCTTCGAGCCGAGCGCGGCCTCGAACGCCGCCTGGGCCGGGGAGACACCGGTGTCGCCGACGATGACATCGGGCGCGATCCCGCCACCGCCGTACACAATGCGACCGCCTGAGGTCTGATACTTCGCGCGATGCGCGGTCTCGGCCGCGATGGTATCCGGAGGTCCGCCATCGTCGTCCTCGGGCTTCGCGGTTGGACGGCTGATGCTTCGCCCCGATGGCGTGAACCAGCGCGCGGTCGTCAGCTTGAGCGCGCCGCCGTCGACGTGAAAGATCGACTGGGCGCTGCCCTTCCCGTACGTCGGCGTCCCGACCAGCACCGCGCGATCGTGATCCTGGAGCGCGCCAGCCACGATCTCGGCCGCGCTCGCGGTACCCCGATCGACGAGGACGACGAGCGGCATGTCCGACCAGTGCGACGGATCGTGGTCGACGAACTGCTGCGTCGCGCCGGGGGTGCGGCCCTTGAGACGCACGATCGTGTCGTTGGGCGCGAGGAATAGCGCCGAGACCTCGACGCCCTGCGCGAGGAGCCCACCTGGATCATTGCGCAGGTCGAGCAACAGGGACTTGGCGCCGCGGCTTCGGAGCGAGTCGACGGCGCGTTTGAGCTCGCGCGCGGTGGAATCGCTGAACACCGTCACGTGCACATAGCCCACACCGGGCCGGATGATCGCCGCGCGTGGCACGGCGCGCACGTGGATCTCGCGGCGCGTGACCTCGATCGGAATGCGCGCTTCGACCCCCGGGCGCTCGACGGTCAGGTGAACGACGGAGCCGGGCTGGCCGCGCAGCGCTTTGCTGGCCTCGTCCTGCGTCCAACCCTGCGTGCTCTGTCCGTCGACCTCGACGAGCCGATCGCCCGTGCGAAGTCCGGCCCGTTCAGCCGGCGAACCGGGCACCGGCGCGAGGATCGTGATCCAGCCGCCACGGATGTCGATCTGCACGCCGAGGCCGATGTACGAGCCGTTCGTGGTCTCTTGCAGGCGCATGTAGCGCTCGGGCGAGAGATAGGCGGTGTGCGGATCGCCCAGCTCGTAGAGCATGCCGGTCACGGCGGCGTGGTACATCGAGTCCTGGCCGATGGAGTCGACGTAGTCGCGACGGACGTGGTCCGCGACCTGGTCGAAGAGCGCGGAGCCGCTCTTCACCACGGGCGTGCCCCGCAGCCCGTTCTCGAGGAACCAGCCGCCGCAGATGACCGCCGCGCTCAATGTGCCCGCGACTACGACTGCCCGTGACCGCACCTACACCTCCACCCCTAAAGCGACCGCCGCCCAGATTCTATCGCCGACCTCGTCGGGAGTTCCCCGCGCGTCTACGCCTACAATACGCCCACACTCTGGATGTTCCCTTTGCCAATTCTTGGTGAGAAAGATACCGAATGCGCCAGCAACCCGTTCATAGAATTCGTCACCCGAGCGTTCAATTCGGTCGCCTTTGCGAACTCGCCTCTCATCGGGTGGCAGAGTGAGCACTATGGTGAGGTCTGGAATTCTTCCGAGGGTGGCGAATCTGTTGATTCGTAATACGTCGTCCTCGCTCAGACCCCGGCCCGCGATCTGATAGGCATAGGTCGAGAGAAAGAATCGATCCAAGATCACCGTCCGGTCGGCCGAAAGCTGTTCGGCGACCTCGGGGATGATCTGGGCACGCGCCGCCAGAAAGAGCAGCAGCTCGGCGCGGTCATTGATCGCCTCGTCTGGAAGGTCGAGGAGGAGCGACCGGATGCGCTCGCCGAGGAGCGTGCCGCCCGGTTCCCGCAGGGAGACGGCGGCGGTCCCGTGCATCGCGAGACGGGTCACGAGACCATTGACCTGCGTGGTCTTGCCGACTCCGTCCGCGCCTTCGATGACGATCAGCCGACCGGGGCCCGGCACGTGTCAGCCGAGGGTGATGATCGAGCTCGTCGCGCCCTTGCGAATGCCATCGAGGATCCAGTTGTTCACGCGCAGCATGATCTTGTCGAAGTTTTCCTGCGCGGCGACGGCGCGCTGATAGGCCGTCTTGCCCTGGATCGCGCCCAGGAGCTCGTCGAGGCGTTGCTCCATCTCGGGCGTCGGGCTCTCGCCGCGCTCGATCATCTGCTGCGCTTCCTGCCGCACGCGCTCCATCTGCTGCAACGTCGCCACCGCGTCGCGGTCCTCGTTGAGCGCTTCGTTCGCGCGCTTTACCGCTTGGTACTCGGAGCTCTGGCCGATCATGCGGCCGAGCTCCCCGGCCTTTTCCTCGAGCGTCATCGTGGGGATCCTGTGTGGCGGGCTAACACGAACCGTTCGCGACCGGTCAGATCGAGTCTGACACGCACATCTTCGTACCGTCCATCCGACTGCACCATCTCGACCGCGATCGCGGCGCGTCGGGCGTCAACTTCCAGCGCCAGCAATCCGCCGGTGACCAGTACGTCCGGCGCGCCGCGCACGATCTCGCGGATCGCCGCCATTCCGTTGTCGGCCGCGAGGAGAGCGCCTGAGGGCTCCCAGTCACGCACGCTCGCGTCGAGCTCATCGTCGTAGGAAATGTACGGTGGGTTTGAGACCACCGCCTGGACCCGCAAGCCTTGCACCGGCGCGAGCCATGAGCCTTGGCGCAGCTCGACCATGGCGCCGGCGTTTCGGTGCGCGACGGCCAACGCATCGGTCGAGATATCGGTGCCAATGACTCGCGCAAACTCGCCTTCGGTCGCCAGGGCGAGGGCAATGGCACCGGATCCCGTACCGAGGTCTATGACTGTTCCCTTTTGGCAGTCCGCCAAGACGAGGTCGACCAGGACTTCGGTCTCCGGCCTCGGGATTAGTACGCGCTCATCGACATAGAGCGTCAGATTTCGGAACGCGGCCCTGCCGACGGCGTATGCCAACGGCGCTCCCGCTTTTCTCTTATGCGCCGCGGCGCGAGCGCGCACCACGACATCCGACGGCAACGCCTCATCCGCATGCACCGAGGGCCACGAGCGCGGGCGGTCGAGAAGCGCCGCGATCAGATCCCGGGCCTCGGTCCGCGTTCCAACGATGCCGGCGATGTCCTCGATCAGCGAACCGAACGTCTCAGAGGTTATCAGAGCCACCAAGGCGCTCCTCCATATTCGCCAACGCCAGGGCGTCGATAAATGGCTGGATCGAGCCATCGATGACCGTGTCGAGATCATGCCGCGTGAGGCCGATACGATGATCGGTGACGCGACTCTGCGGGAAGTTGTAGGTCCGAATCTTCGCCGAACGGTCGCCGGTGCCGACCTGACTGCGACGCATGCGTGAGCGCTCGGCCTCCTGCTCGGCGATCTTCGCATCGAGCAGTCTCGCGCGCAGCACTTCGAAGGCTTTTTGCTTGTTCTGGAGCTGCGATTTCTGGTCCTGCTGACTCACGACGATACCGGTCGGCAGGTGCGTCACACGGACCGCGGAGTCCGTGGTGTTCACGCTCTGACCACCAGGGCCCGAGGAGCGAAAGACGTCGATCTTGAGGTCCTTGTCATCGATCTGGACATCGATCTCTTCGGCCTCGGGCAGTACCGCGACGGTCGCCGCCGAGGTGTGAATACGACCCTGCGCCTCGGTCTCCGGTACTCGCTGGACGCGGTGCACGCCCGACTCATAGCGGAGGGCGCCGTAGGCGCCGGGGCCATCGACCTTCATGATCACTTCCTTGAGGCCGCCGAGCGTGCCGTCCGAGTACGAGAGATGATCGACCTTCCATCCCTGCCGCTCGGCGTATCGCGTGTACATGCGGTGGAGATCGGCCGCGAACAGCGCGGCCTCGTCGCCACCAGTGCCGGCTCGGATCTCGACAATCGCGGGGCGATCATCGAGGGGGTCATGCGGGACGAGGAGCGGTTTGAGCTGCTCCTCGGTCGCCGCGATCTCATCATCGAGACGAGCGACCTCCGTCCTGGCCTCGTCCGCCATTTCTGGATCTTCGACGAGGCTCCGCGCCTGAGCAAGCTCGTCGTCGAGCTTTAAGAGTCGCTGCCCGACGGGGACGAGCTCGTTCAGTCGCTGGTGTTCGCGGCCAAGCGCGCGCCGCGCCTTGGCGTCGCGCATGGTCTCGGGATCGAGTAACTGGCGCTCCACCTCGGCCGCACGTGCGAGTGCGTCGGCGAGACGGTCGCGGAGGCTCAGTCTTTCTTCCCGCCGTATTTCTGCCGGAAGCGCTCAATGCGCCCAGCAGTGTCGACGAGCTTCTGCTTTCCCGTGTAGAACGGGTGGCAGTTCGAGCAGATGTCGGTATGAATCTCCGCCTGGGTGGAGCGCGTCTCGAACGTATTGCCGCACGCGCAAATCACCGTCGCGGTCGCGTATTCCGGATGAATGTCGGTTTTCATAGCCTTTTAAGATACTCGTTTTTTTCGCGAAACTACAGTACTTGGCGGGCCGGGCATATCGTCTATGTTCCCGCCCAGCATGGAAATAGCCGATTTCCTCGCCACAGTTCCCCTGCTGGGACAAATCCCGCCCGCGGAGCTCGAGCGGTTCGCGGACGTCACGCGAGAGAAAGACTACCCAAAAGGTAGCGTCATCCTGTTCGAGGATGACCCGGGCGATTCCCTCTATATCGTCCGCGAAGGGCGCGTTAAAGTCGTCCTCGTGGGCGAGGACGGCCGCGAGGTCATCCTGGGCGTCCTCGGCGTTGGCGAGCACTTTGGCGAGTTGTCGCTGATCGACGATCAGCCCCGGTCGGCCCACGTGATCGCCATGGAAGACTCGAAGCTCCTCGTGCTCCGGCGCGATGACTTTAGGGCTCGGGTCGAGGCGACGCCCGCCGTCGCCTGGGCGCTCCTGTCCGAGCTGTCCCGGCGCCTGCGCCGGGCGGACGGCAAGATCGGCGGCCTCGTGCTCCTCGACGTGCCAGGACGTATTGCGCGCCTGTTACTCGACTTCGCCGACGAGGCGGGGGGCGGTGGGACGATCGACAAACCGCTCACGCACCAGACCATCGCTCAGATGATCGGCGCCAGTCGCGAGACGGTCTCTCGCGCCATGCGCGAATTTCAGGACGCCGGCTGGATCGGCGTCGAACGCCGCCGCATCTCCGTCACCGACCGTGCGGCCTTACTAGCCCGTGCACAAGCTCGGGAATGACCTCGGCGCGCTTCGCGCGACCGTTTAACACGTTAACACGCCGCCGACGCCCCGGCTGTCAGGACACGCTCGATGAACATGCCATTCGATCGCTCGGCGCCATGACATGCTCGATGACGTGCCGTTCGATCGCTGCTGGGAGTACAGCGAAGCGAAGCGAGCAGTGTGATCTGCATCACAAGACGCACGTGACAGTTCGTCTTTCCCCAGGTGACTGGTTGACCGCAATTTTGTCCGCATGACGCTCACGGTGCGGTTCTGGGGCACGCGTGGCTCAATTCCCAGCCCGGGCGCCCAGACCGTGCGCTATGGCGGGAATACGCCGTGCGTCGAAGTGCGCTCGCCG
>DASRDS010000109.1:0-13102 GCA_035652495.1 Gemmatimonadaceae bacterium | reverse complement strand
CATGACGGTCTCGCCATCGAGCCGCGCCCACCCACCGATGATGGCCGCATCATCGCGGAACGCCCGATCGCCATGCAGCTCGATAAAATCCGTGAACGCGAGCCGGATGTAATCGGCGGTAAAAGGACGCTTGGAGCTCCGCGCGACCTGGACGCGTTGCAGCGGCGTGAGGTTGCGATAGATCTCGACCCGAAGCTCGGTCAGTTTCTTTTCGAGTGGCGCGATCTCTTCCGTGACTTCGATCTGCTGCCCGCCGGAAATTCGCTTCAGCTCTTCGATTTGCTTTTCCAGCTCGGCGATCGGTCGCTCGAATTCCAGCGTATTGGCGGTCGTGGCCATGGGAATCTCAATTTCCCCGTACGAGACGCACGCGTTCAGACCCCAAGAGCGCGCGCAGTTCCGTGAGAGCCGCGGTGGACGCCGACAACGCCACGCTGCGCGACCGCAGTCGCGCCCGGGTGCCGTTGCCGTCCGACCACTGCATTTCCAGCGGCGCCGAGCCCGGATGGGCGTCGATCACCGCGCGGACGTCGGTCATGACTTCGGGCGGGAGCGTCGTGCCGGGGCCGAGATCGATCGACACGATCATCTGACCACTACAGCGCAGCTCCGCCAACCGCTTGACCGTCTCGACGATGAAGGTCGGGTTGTCGCCTCCCTGATCGCGTTTGCCATAACTGCCTTCGAGCAGCACGGGCACATCCGGCCTCAGCCGATCCTGCAAGGCCGCCCACGTCTCTGGGAAGACCAGTACCTCAGAAGATCCCGAAAAATCCTCCACTGTCAACCTGGCAAACTCCGCCCCGGAACGTTTGCTCACCTGCCGCTTCACGGCGGTGATGACGACCCCGAGCTTCATATGCTCAGCAGACCAGGTGCCGAGTTGCGCGACCTTATGGGTGGCGAACAGCTCGCACTCGGCCCGGTACGGTTCCAGCGGGTGTCCCGAGATATAGAACCCGATAATTTCCTTTTCCTTCGCCAAACGTTCGGTTTCGGAGAAGGGGGCGATATTCGGGAGTTTGAGCTCCTGCCGTTCCATCGCCGGCGCCCCGTCGCCGAACGAACCGAACAGGCTGGCCTGGCCGCTGGCGGCCTCATCCTGGACGAACGCTGCTTCGTTGATCGCGCGGTCCAGCGACTCGTGGAATTGGGCTCGATGGCCGCCGAGACCGTCGAGTGCGCCCGCGTTGATCAGCGCTTCGAACACGCGCTTGTTGCAGAGTCTCAGATCGACGCGTTCGGCGAACTCGAAGAAGCTGGTAAATGGCTTCTGCTTCCGCGCCGTCAGGATGCTATCGATGGCGCCGCGTCCGACATTGCGAATCGCGCCGAGGCCAAACCGGATCCGGTTTTCGCCGACAACGGTGAAGCGATACCCAGATTCGTTCACGTCAGGGGGCAACACCTCGATGCCCAATTCACGGGCCTCGTTGATGTACTTCACGACCGAGTCGGTGTCGCCGATCTGCGATGACAGCAGCGCGGCCATGAAGTCGGCCGGATAATGCGTTTTGAGCCACGCGGTCTGATACGAGAGAATCGAGTACGCGACCGAGTGAGACTTGTTGAACCCATATCGGCCGAAGGTTTCGATCTGCGCCGCGATCTCCTCGATAATATCGCGCGGATGACCCTTGGCGATCGCTTTCGAGATGAACTTGCCCAGTTCCGCCTTGATGAGATCAGCGTCTTTTTTCCCGACCGCTTTGCGCAAAACATCGGCTTCCGCCAGCGAGATCCCCGCCAGGACCTGCGCGATGCGCATGACCTGTTCCTGGTAGGTGATCACGCCATAGGTGCCCGAGAGGATCGGCTCGAGCTCGGGCAGCGCGTACGTGACCGGCTCTTCGCCGCGCTTGCGGCGTACATAGACGCGGTGCATGCCGGCGTCGAGCGGGCCAGGCCGCATCAACGCATTGCTCGCGACCAAGTCGTCGAACCGGTCGCAGCGCATGCTCCGCAGAATATCCGTCGCGAGCGGAGACTCGAACTGGAACACGCCCGACGTGCGACCCGCGCGCAGCATGCGATACGTCGGTTCGTCATCGAGCGGCAGCGCGCCGAGGTCCAGCGTCTGACCCGTGCGCTCGGCGATCGACGCGACCGCGTACGTCAGAATCGTGAGCGTCGTGAGGCCGAGGAAGTCCATCTTGAGCATGCCGGCCTTTTCGAGGGCCGTCATGTCGTACTGCGTTACGACAACGGACTCATCACCCGTCCCATTGGCCCCACCGGCGCCCTTCGTCGTCGTCGTGAAGATCGGGACGTATTCGTCGAGCGGACCTGGCGCAATGACCACGCCGGCGGCGTGCACGCCGGAGTGTCGCGATAAGCCTTCGAGCGCGATCGCGTAGTCGAGCAATTGTCTATACCGCGGATCCTGCCCATACATCCGCTTCACATCGGGAATCTGCCGGGTTGCCTCTTCGACGGTCAGCGAGTAGTTCGGCTGATTGGGAATCAGCTTGGCTAACGCATCCGTCTCGGCTGGAGTAAATCCAAGCGTGCGTCCCACATCTTTGATGGCTGCTCGACTCTTGAGCGTTCCGAATGTGACGATTTGCCCGACGGAATCCCGTCCATATTTCTGCCGCACATAATCGATGACTTCGCCGCGTCGTTCGAAGCAGAAGTCAACGTCGATGTCCGGCATCGACACGCGGTCAGGGTTCAGAAACCGCTCGAACAGGAGATCGAAGACGAGCGGATCGACATCGGTGATCTTGAGCGCATAGGCGACCAATGATCCCGCTGCCGATCCTCGTCCTGGTCCAACGGGGATATCTCTGTCTCGTGCTGCCTTAATGAAATCAGCGACGATCAAGAAATAGCCGGCGTATCCCGTTTTCGTGATGACACCAAGCTCATAATCCAGCCGCTCGCGAACGACAGCGGGAAGTGGCTCGCCATATCGTTCGCGCGCGCCCTGCTCAGAGAGCCGAACCAACAACTCGTTCTCAGAGGAGACGTCAGCAGGCAGTGGGAACGATGGCAAGTGATATTTCTTGCCGAACTGAATGTCGACTTGATCGGCGATCTTGAGCGTGTTCTCGAGAACGTCCGGCCGCGCAGCGAAGTGTTGAGCGATTTCTGGAGCCGATTTGAAATAGAGGCCCCGGTCATATCGCATACGATCGGCGTCTTCCCGATCCTTCCCGAGCCCGATGCACAACAGCACATCATGCGCATCGTGATCTTCCTTGCGCAGAAAATGCGAGTCGTTGGTCGCGATGACGGGAATACCGAGCTCATCAGCAAGCGCAAACACGCGCGTGTTCAGCTCACGCTGCCCCTCGGTGTCATGCGCCTGAACTTCCAGATAGTAGCGCTCTGGAAAGACCTCAGCGTACCAGCTCGCGGTCTCCCTGGCACCGTCGAGGTTGCCAGTGAGCAGATGGCTAGCCACCTCGCCCGCCATGCAGGCGGAGCTGACAATAAGCCCTTCGCTGAACTGTTTTAGTAGCTCCCGGTCGACGCGGGGTTTGGTGTAGAAGCCCTCGACGTACCCGAGGGATGAAAGCTTGATGAGGTTCTTGTAGCCCGTGGCATCACGGGCTAGGAGCACCAGGTGGTAGTACGGCTTGGCCCCAGGCGATTGCCGCTGCTTGATTTCGCGCCGGCCGGGGGCGACGTACGCCTCCATGCCGATGATCGGCTTGAGCCCGGCTTTTTTCGCCTTTTCCTGGAATTCCCAGGCGGCGTGCATATTCCCGTGATCGGTGATGGCGAGCGCGGGCTGCTCGAATTCCTGCGCCCGGGCTATCAGATCTTCGATCCGGTTGGCTCCGTCGAGGAGAGAGTACTCCGAATGGCAGTGGAGATGGACGAAAGACATCAGACTTCTATAATAGTATGATAGGGTGCGCCTGGCGTGTCCTGGTCGTGCTCTTGACTCTTATGGTAGCGCTCGCTGTAGGCACCCCGACCGGCCGCTACCTGGTCCGGGCGGCCTGGGAAGAGGGGAAGATTCTGGCCCACCGCCGGCCGATTCCCGAAGTCATAGCGGACTCATCCACTCCGCCTGAGGCGCGGGACAAGTTACGCCTGGTCCTGGCCGCGCGCGACTTCGCGCAGGATACCATCGGACTCAAAGCGAAGCGCAGCTTCACGACATACACGCGGGTCGATCACGACACCCTGGTGATGGTCCTCGGCGCGGCGTACCGTGACCAGCTGCGCGCGTATACGTGGTGGTTTCCCATCGTCGGCAGCGTGCCGTACAAGGGCTACTTCGATTTTGCCGCGGCCGAGCGCGCGGCGGCGTCGCTTCGCGATAAGGGGTTTGACGCGTACGTGCGTCCGACGTCGGCCTTCAGCACTCTGGGTTTCTTCAACGACCCGCTGCTCTCCTCGTCGCTTCACGCCGATACCATCGATCTGGCCAACACCGTCATTCACGAGCTGACGCACAACACGTACTACGCGGCGGGCCGGGCGACCTTCAACGAGTCGTTCGCCAACTTTGTCGGCTCGCGGGGCTCCGAGGAATTCTTCCGCTCCCGCGGCGATACCGGGGCGGCCAGGCAGGCGGCCGAGCGTTGGGCGGATGAAAAAATTCTCGGCCGGTTCTGGACGGGTCTCTACAATGAGCTCGACTCGGCATTCCGCGCGCATCCGACCGACAAACGCGCCCGGCTCGCGATCCGCGACACCATTTTTCGACAGGCCCACGAGCGCCTCATCGACTCGGTTGGTCCGGAGCTCAAGACCTACCCGAAAGAGGCGCTCGTTCGCGCCCGATTCGACAACGCGGCCCTCATGGCGCGCCGCGTCTATCACACGGGATTAGACCACTTCGATAGCGTCTACGCGCAATCGGGAAACGACCTGGCGCTCGCGGTGCGGCGCATTATTACGGACGCTCGTCAGCGCTCGGGCCATAAGGAGTAGGCGGGTTGGAGACGCCGAGGAGGCGCAGGTAGACGCCGAGTTGGGCCCGGTGGTGAATGCTGTGGCTCAGCACGCGTAGACGGAAGGCGACGATCTTGGGCTTGGTGTAGATCGTCTGGCCGAATGCCTTGAAGGTCCAGGGCTTGGCGAATGTGGCATCGTCCGCTTTGTCCAGAACCGCGCGCGCGAGCCCAACGCTCTTGTCGAACGTCTCGAGCAGCTCGGCGGTCGACGACGCCTCGCGTCCCTTGGGCGGGGGCGTTCCCGGTGCGCCGTAACTGAACTCATCGCCGTCGAAGATCCAGCGTGTAGCGCCCGGGATCTCGGCGAGATGCATCGAGAGGCGTCCGAGCTTCATGGATTTGTCGTGCGGTTGCCAGCCCAGCTGGCTTTCGGGGACGCGTTCCAGAAAGCGGCGCGTCGTGGCCATCTCGACGTCGAAATCTACCAGCGCGAGGTCTTTGATCATGGAGTGAAGCGGCCGCGTAGCGCGGCGCGCAGGTCGAGGTGAGGGGTGGCGGCGGATTCCGGCAGACTCGCGGGTGTCGCCGGGGCGCCGACGACGATGCGTTGCATGTGGCCTCGTACGCCCGCGTCGAGAAATCGCGACAACTGGTCAATGGAATAGTCGGCGCCCCGGCGCGAGCTGTAAACCTCCAGCGGGTACGTCACGGCGAGGTGATTGCGCGCTCGGGTGAGCGCGACGTACATCAGTCGCCGCTCTTCGTCGGTTTCATCTTCGTCATTGAGCGCTCTGGCGGAGGGGAACCAGCCATCGACGGCCCAGATGAGAAATACGGCGTCCCACTCTTTGCCCTTGGCCGAGTGCACGGTGCTGAGGATCAACGCATCGTCTTCGCCCTGGCTGCCGCCGGGCAAGTCCTGCGTGGCTTGCGGGGGTTCCAAGGCCAGGGCCGAGAGGAAGGCGGCTCGATTGGGGTATCCACCGGCGATCGTCTCTAGCTGATCGAGGTCCGCCAATCTTGGCTGGACTCGATCATAGCGCTCTTTCAGGATGTCATCATACAACTGCCTGACGCGGGCGATCTCGGCGCTCAACGGTGTTTCAGCCCTTCGCAAGCCGTCCAACAACGATACCAGCGCCGCATGAGCTGCGCGTGCGCGGGCGGGAGGCTTGTATTGCGCAAAGGCCGACGACTCCCACGCAGCTTGGGCCATCGCTTCGATAGCTTGTCGAGCCGTCGCATCCCCGATGCCGGGCAGCAAGAGCAAGATGCGATACCAGCTGACATCGTCGCGTGGGTTCTCCAAGATCCGCAAGAACGCCAGAACATCCTTGACGTGCGCCGCTTCGAGAAAGCGCAATCCACCCCATTTCTCGAACGGAATCTTTCGATTCGCGAGCTCAATCTCCAACGCCGCCGACATATACCCGGCGCGAAACAACACGGCCATCTCGCGCAGCGGCGTCCCATTCTCATGGAATTCGAGAATGCGATCGCAGACCCACTGCGTCTGCTGCTCCTCATCGCGCGCCGTGACCAACGCGGGCGCCTCGCCGCCGCCGCGCTTGGTCCAGAGGGCCTTCGTATATCGCTCGCGGGCGCGAGAGATGAGTGTGTTGGTGGCGTCGAGAATCGGCTGCGTCGACCGATAATTCCGTTCGAGCGTCAGTATCGTCGCGCCGGGGAATTGCGCGGGAAAATCCAGGATATTGCGAAAGTTCGCGCCGCGGAACGAATAGATGCTCTGCGCATCGTCTCCGACGACGGTGATATTGCCGTGCGTTCGACACATGCCTCGCAGGATGCGCGACTGCAACACATTCGTATCCTGGTACTCGTCGACCAAGATATGATCGTAGAGCCCGGCGATCCGTGCGCCAACGTCTCCCGGGGCCTCTAACAACGCGGCCCAGAATACGAGCAGGTCATCGTAGTCGACGAGATTGCGCGCGGCTTTCCGCTCGATATAGTCGCCGTAGATCTTCGTGAAATCCGCGACATACTCCGCGAACTGCGGATATTCGCCGCCGAGAATTTTGCCGAGCGGGATTTCCGTGTTCACGTGCCGCGAGTAGACGTAGTGCAGCGTCTCTTTCTTCGGAAACCGCTTGCTCTTCTCGGCGTATCCCAGCTGCGCCCGCGACAGCTGCATCAGATCTTCGGCGTCCGCCTGATCCATGATCGTGAAATCGCTCGGCACGCCGCCGAGCGCGCCGAATCGCCGGAGCAGCCGATGCGCGGTCGCGTGGAACGTCCCGCCATGCACGTTCCCGCCGGCCGCGCCGACGATACGCTCGACGCGGCCGAGCATCTCTTGCGCGGCGCGGCGGGTGAACGTGAGCAGCAGCATGCGCTCGGCACGCGCGCCGCGCTCGATCAGGTGCGCGACGCGATGGACCAGCGTGCGTGTCTTCCCGGTGCCGGCGCCCGCGATGATCAACAGCGGGCCACCTTCGAATGTGGCCGCTTTCTGTTGCTCTTCGTTGAGCTCGACCTCAGCCAATGGGCTGAAGCTCGAAGCGCTGCCCGAAGGCCTCGGTGACAGCCGCGCCGGCGGCCGCAACGTCGACGTTTAGGTCTGGGCGTTCACGTGAAATAGATGTCATATCGACCCCCTGGATGCCGCACGGAACCATCAGGTCAAAATATGACAGGTTCGTCGTCACATTGAGCGCGAACCCATGCCAGGTGACCCATTGTCTCGCGTGGACGCCGATCGACGCGATCTTCCGGTCGCTTTCCGTCCACACTCCCGTCAGCCCGGGCCGACGCTTCGCTGCGATATCGAACGTAGCGAGCGCGTCGATCAGGGTTGCCTCCAGTTCACGGAGATACCAGTGAAGATCCCGCTTGTGCTGCGTGAGATCGATGATCGGATAGCCGACGAGCTGCCCGGGCCCATGAAACGTCACGTCCCCTCCTCGCTCGACCTCGAACAGGTCGACGCCGGCGGGCAAGGGGACGGTGATATGCTCCGATTTGGCGGACCGGCCGAGGGTTACGACCGGCGGGTGCTCGCAGAGTAGTAGCGTGTCGCCAATGGTCCCCTCGATCCGCGCGGCCGCGAGCTCGCGCTGTCGCGCGAGCGTCTCGGCGTACGGCGCGAGACCGAGGTTGACGACCTGCAGCTCACGCACCGTGTATCTCACGCACCGTGTATCCCACGGCCCTGGGAATCGAGGCATGCCTCGGCGATGGCCTCGGCCAGCGTCGGGTGCGCGTGGACGAAGAGATCGACTTCATCGACCGTGAATTCGTTTTCGCGTGCCACGCCCAGCTCGTGGATCAACTCGGTCGCATGCGCGCCGATGATATGGGCGCCGAGGATTTCGCCATACTTGGCTTCGCGAATGATCTTGACGAAGCCCTCGGTTTCGCCGGCCGTCCGGGCGCGGCCTGAGGCCGAGAACGGGAACTTGCCGACCCGGTAGTCGAGCTGCTGGGCCTTGCAGGCTTCTTCGGTCATGCCGATCGACGCCACCTCGGGATGGCAATATGTGGCATTCGGGATGTTGCCGTAGTTCACCGCATGCGGATTCTGGCCTGCGATGCGCTCGGCGACCACGACGCCTTCGCGCTCGCCCTTGTGCGCGAGCATCGGTGGGCCGGCGACATCGCCGATCGCGTAGACGCCTGGAGTGGCGGTCTCGAGGCGCTCGTTCACCTTGATGAATCCTCGATCATCGAGTTTCACGCCTACGGCTTCCAAGCCAACGCCCTCGACATTCGCTGCCCGACCCGCCGCGACCAAGACTTTCTCTACCTCGAGCTTCGTCTTATCGACAGTGAACGAGACGCTGTCCTTGCCAATTTTTACGTCGGCGATCTTCGCGTTCGTGTGTACGGTGATCTTTCGCTTCTTGAAGCTCTTCGTCAGCTCGGCCGCGACCTCACCATCTTCCAACGGCAAAATGGTCGGCGCGATGTCGATCAGGGTGACTTCGGTGCCAAACGCATTGAACACGTCGGCGAATTCGCAGCCAACGGCGCCGGCGCCGACGATCGCCATCGTCTTGGGCGCTTTGTCGAGCACTAGGACATCGTCAGAGGAGAGGACCGTGGACTTGTTCAGGTCCAGACCGGCGCGAGGCAGGCCCCGCACGCGCGAGCCTGTGGCGATCACGATGCCTTTCTTGGCCTCGTGAGTCTCTTCGCCGACCTTGACCGTCTTCGCTGACGTCAGCGTGCCCGTCCCCTTGATCCACGTGATCTTGTTCTTCTTGAACAAGAACTCGACGCCTTTCGAGTTTTGCGTGCTGACGGCACGTGAGCGCTTCATCGCCGGCTGATAGTCGAACCCGAGCTCGCCGGTCGTAATCCCGTGCTCGGCCGCATGCCGTACGCGGGATGCGAGATAGGCGCTCTCGAGGAGCGATTTCGCGGGAATGCAGCCCCAGAGGACGCAGGTGCCGCCGAGGCCCTCGCGTTCGATGACGCCGACGCTGAGGCCGAGTTGCGCGCAGCGGATGGCGCAGACGTATCCGGCGGGGCCGCCGCCGAGGATGAGTACATCGTAAGATGCCATGTCAGTACACGAGCAAGAGTGGATTCTCGATCAAACGTCGAAGCGTTACCAGGAACTTGGCGCCGGTGGCGCCGTCGATCACGCGATGGTCACAGCTCATCGTGACGCGCATCCGGCGTCGGACCGTGACCGCGCCATCGATCGCGACCGGTTTGGACTCGGCCGCGCCGATCGCGAGGATGCCGGCTTCCGGGGGGTTGATAATCGCCGTGAACTGGTCGATCCCGAACATGCCGAGGTTCGAGACGGAGAACGTTGAGCCGGTGTATTCCTCGGGCTTCAGCTTTCGTTCTCGCGCGCGCCCGGCCAATTCACGGGCCTCATGCGCGATGTCGCGCAGGCGCTTGCGGTCCGCATCGAAGATCACCGGCGTGATCAGGCCATCATCGATGGCTACCGCCATCCCCAGGTGCACGCGCGCGAACTGGCGAATTTTGTCGCCCAGCCAGTGTGCGTTGACTTCTGGGTGCTGCGCGAGCGCGGTCGCTACGGCTTTCAGGACGATGTCGTTGACCGAGACTTTATAGTCATCGCCTAACTCCGCCATCGCTTTGCGCATCTCGCTGAGACGCTCAACGTCGAATTCGGCCGTCAGGTAGAACGTCGGTACCGGGCCAATCGACTCGGCCAGCCTGCGCGCGATTGTCTTACGGATCTGCGTGAGTGGGACGTCTTGATAGTCCGCGCCCGCGGGAATCGCCAGTCTCACTGGTGCTGTCCGCGCCACCGTACCGGCTGTCGGCGCTGCCGCCGCCGGCTTCGCCGTCGCTTCGTCTAAGTCCCGTTTGACGATGCGTCCATTAGGCCCGGAGCCGTGGACATCGTGCAAATCGATCCCGCGCTCCGCCGCCAAACGCCGAGCGAGTGGCGACGAACGAATACGATCGCCTTCGTCGATCGGTACTGGAGCAGGAGGCGGTGCGGAAGGTGCCGCGGAAGCTGCCGCGGGCGCCGTCGTGATCGGCGCAGCCGGAGCGCTAACAGGAGCCGGAGCGCTACCAGGGACCGGAGCCCCCGCTGGGGCAGGATTGGCCGCGACCGGCGAAGCGGGAGCGCTAGATGGAGCCGCCGAAGGCGCTCCAATAAGTGCTGAAATGTCCTCGTTAGCCGCGCCGATGACACCGAGCAGCGTGCCGACGGGAGCCGAAGCCCCCTCGGCCAAAAGCTGCTTGCGAAGCACGCCCTCGCCGCGGGCCACGAGCTCCATGATGGCCTTGTCAGTCTCGACCTCGGCCAAAACGTCGCCGTTAGCGACGGTCGAGCCCTCAGGCTTGACCCATTTCACGAGGCGCCCTTCCTCCATAGTGGGAGAGAGCGCCTCCATCACGATCTTAGTCGCCACGGTACATGACTCGCTTCACCGCGGCGATCGTCTTCGCCGCGTCCGGTTTCGCCGCACGCTCCAGATTCTTGGCGTATGGCATAGGCGTATCGGCCTGATGCACGCGCAACACCGGCGCGTCGAGATCGTCGAAGCACTCGCGCTGGATGTAGTCGACGATCTGCGCCCCGATCCCGGAGAGCTCCCAGCCCTCCTCGAGCACGACGGCGCGATTGGTCTTCTTCACGGACTTCTGAATCGCCGCCACGTCGATCGGCCGCACGGTTCGCAGGTCGACCACGTCGACGCGAATGTCCTCTTTCGCCAACGCGTCGGCGGCTTGCATGGCAACCAACACCATCTTGCCATTGGTCACGATCGTCGCGTGCTCGCCTTCGCGTTTGAGATCGGCGACCCCGATGGGGACGACATGCTCGCCGTCGGGGACTTCCCCGCGCGTGTTATAGAGCATCTCGCCCTCGAGCACGATCACGGGATTGTCGTCGCGAATGGCCGACTTCAGCAGCCCCTTGGCATCGGCGGGCGTTCCCGGCGTGACGACCTTGAGCCCCGGGATGTGCGCGATCCACGATTCCCAGGCCTGGCTGTGCTGCGCGGCGAGTTGCAGCGCCGCGCCGTTCGGTCCGCGAAAGACGATCGGGACGTTGTACTGTCCGCCGGACATGTACAACATCTTGGCCGCCGCGTTCACGACTTGGTCGAGCGCCAGGAGCGCGAAGTTCCAGGTCATGAACTCGACGATCGGCCTTAAGCCCACCATCGCGGCACCGACGCCGACCCCCGCGAATCCGAGCTCGGTGATGGGCGTGTCGACGACGCGCATCTCGCCGAATTCCTGCAACAGGCCTTTCGAGACCTTGTACGCGCCTTGGTAGACCGCGACTTCCTCGCCCATGAGAAACACGCGATCGTCGCGCTGCATTTCTTCGCGCAGCGCTTGGTTGAGCGCGTCGCGATACGTGATCACCGCCATCAGCCGCTGACCAGGGCGTCCGTGGTCGTGTCGACGAGCACGTCCTCGGTCAACGCCTCGAGGGGTGGCTCCGGACTCTTGTCCGCGAACTGCCAGGCATCCTCGCACATCTGCTTCGCCTCGGCGTCGAAGCGGGCGATGTCCTCATCGGTGATCTCGCCGCGCGCTTCCATATAGTCCTTCAAGACCGTGATCGGATCGCGCTTTCGATACTGCTCCAACTCGTCTTTCGTCCGGTACGTCCCGCTCACGGCATCCGACATCGAGTGGCCCATGAACCGATACGTGCGCGCCTCGACCAACGTCGGGATCTGCTCGGTCCGCGCGCGTTGCACGGCGTCCGCGACGACCTGGCGCACGGCGAGGACATCCTGACCGTCGACCACGGCGCGCGGCATATCGTAGGCCCTCGCGCGCTCGGCGATGTCATTGATGGCTGAGGCACGCTCGAGGGCCGTGCCCATGCCGTATCGGTTGTTCTCGATGACGTAGATCACGGGCAGCTTCCAGAGGCCGGCCATGTTGAGCGATTCGTGAAACGCGCCGTTGTTCACCGCGGCTTCGCCGAAGAAGCACAGGCACACCTGGTCGCCGCCGCGGTACTTGATGGCGAACGCGACACCGGTCCCGATCGGAATATTTCCGCCGACGATACCGTGGCCGCCGAGAAAGTTGTGCTCGCGGCTGAAGATGTGCATGGAGCCACCCTTGCCGCGGGACACCCCATCGATCCGGCCGAACAGCTCGGCCATGACGGCCTTGGGCGCCAGGCCTCGCGCAATCGCCTGACCGTGATCCCGGTAGGTCGTGATGATGTAGTCATCGTCGCGCAGGACCGAGATCGCGCCGGTCCCCGTCGCTTCTTGACCGATGTATAGGTGGGAGAAGCCGCCGATCTTTCCCACCGCGTACGCCTCGGCGCACCGCTCCTCGAATCGACGCTGCAGCAGCATCGACTTGAAGAGTTCGAGATGGAGTTCTTTATCCGACTCGACTGCCGCGTTCTTTTTCTTGGTGGCCATTAGACGCCTGCGGCCTGCACCTGCTCCCAAGCATGGTAGCTGGAGCGAACCAACGGTCCGGCCTCCACATGCTTGAATCCCATCTCTCGGCCGATCCGCGCGAGATCGCTGAATTCATCAGGCGTGTAGTACTTCTCCAGCGCGATGTGGTCGTTCGAAGGCCGGAGATACTGGCCGAGCGTCAGGATATCGACGTCGCGCTCGCGAAGATCGCGCATGACAGCGATGATCTCTTCCGTGGTCTCGCCCATGCCGAGAATGATGCCGGTCTTCGTCGGAATGTTCGGAGCGTACGCCTTCGCGAACCGGAAAATCTCCATCACCCGTGGATAACGCCCACCGGGGCGCGCCTTTTTGTACAACCGCGGCACCGTCTCGGTG
>DASRDS010000108.1:0-9523 GCA_035652495.1 Gemmatimonadaceae bacterium | reverse complement strand
CACACGGCGGTTTGCGGCATGGCGCGAGACACTCGCCCGCGACTGGCGACAGGCGGGAGCGCGATACGCGATGGTCGTGCCCGGCGCCGAGCGACTCCGCCCACTCATTCGTCGGCTCACTCGGTGACCTTTCTCGCTCCACTCTTCTTCTACGCCGGACTCGCGGTAGCCGCGGGCGCGTTGGCGATCCACTTCATTGTGACGCGGCAGCCGTCGTCGAGCCCGTTGCCCACTGTGCGGTTCATCCCAGTGGCCAGGGTCCGCGTGACAACGATCAGCAGGGTCCCGCACGATCTCCGCGTCCTCATCGTGCGCATGCTCCTCGCGATCGTCATTGGCGCGGCGTTGGCCAGGCCCGTCTTGATTCCTGCCCGTCGCCCGGTCGCGCGAGTCATCGTGGTGGACGCGTCCCGCAGCGTTGGCGACATCCAGGCGATACGCGATAGTGCGCATGCCTTGCTGGCGACGGGTGACGCGCTCGTCGTGTTCGATAGCGCCGCGCGGGTCGTGACCGATCGTTACGTGGTGGACACGCTCGCGCGCCTGACGCGAACGACGCGCGACGGCAAGCTCTCGCCCGCGCTCATCGCGGCGCTGCGCGCGGCGGCGACGCTGCGTGACCATGCTGACTCGATCGAGCTCGATGTCGTCTCGCCGCTCGGAGTCAGCGAGATCGATGGCGCGACGGCGTCGATCCGGGCGCTGTGGCCGGGACGCATTCGTATGATCCGCGTTGCCGCGGCGATCGACTCGGCCCCACGTGCTGGCCTCACGATCGAGAGCGGCGCCGATGATGCCGTCATGATCGCCGCCCAGGCGGCCGGCATCACCATCGCATCCGCGAGCGCAGGCGCCGACACGCGGGTGCAACGCGGCGTGGCGTCGCCATCTGACAGCGCATGGGTGGTCGGCGGACCCCACGTCCTCGTGCGGTGGCCGGCGTCAACGAAGCCAGCGGGGTTCGCGGCGCGCCCACACATCGACACGGCGGGCGCGGTGGTCGCCGGTGAGACGGCGCTCGTGACACCGATGGAGCGACGCTGGACGCCGGATACCACGACACATGCGGGTCGGACCGTCGCGCGCTGGGTGGATGGCGAGCCAGCGGCCATCGAACGCATCGCCGGCGCCGGCTGCATCCGCGATGTCGCGATCCCCATCCCCAGCGCGGGTGATGTGATCCTCCGGCCGGCGTTCGCCCACCTGCTGCGCGAGCTGACCACCCCCTGCGCGGCGATGGCGGGAAGTCCGAGGCTCGACGACGCACAACTGCGCGCGCTGGCCGGCGCGGGCGGACGAGTCGCCAGCGCCCGCATCGCTCCCCCCGATCTCGTCGCCACGCCGCTCGTCGTCTGGCTCCTGGCCGCTGCCCTTGTGTTCGCACTCCTCGAGCTCGTGATCCGGCGCGACGCGCCGATGAGTGAGACCGCCTGATGGCCATCGCGCGGACGGTCGCGGAACGCGTCCGTTGGGCACAGCGCCGTCTCATCGTAGGCGTCATCGTCGCCGCATTACTGTGGGCGGTGAGTGTCGCCGCGCTCCTCTTCATCGCCAACATGCCACTCGCGATCGTCGGGGCACTCGGCGCCGGGATCATCGTGGGCTGGCGTAACCGCCGGGTGTGGTCGATCAACCGGGTGGCGCTCTGGATCGAGGAGATCGAGGCCCGCGGCGCGCCGCTCGCTACGCTCGCCTACGCAGTGGTGACCGCGATGGACGGGACGATGGCACCAGCCAGCGATCACCCGGAACTGCACGCCATCGCCAACCGGGCGAACATCGAGCGGATCGTGCGCCGGGCGTGGTGGCGCATGGTGGGCGTGCCGGCGATACTCGACACCGGACTCACGGCCATCCTGATCGCCGTCGGACCGTCGCATCTCCTGCACCTCGGGAGGCACTCGCTCACGACACCTAGTCCGCCCGCGCCGATGGAGAACCGCCTCGCCCCCCTCTCGGCGACCGTCGTGCCGCCCGCGTACAGCCGCTTACCCGTTACGGCGTTACGGGAACCCGCGAACATCTCGGCGCTGATCGGCAGTCAGGTGATCCTGTCGGGACAGGGTACGGCGGCCGGTGTCACCGCGCATACCGATTCCCTCGACCTCGCGGCCTGGGACACGGCCGCGAGTGGTTGGGCGATGCGCATCCCGATGCCAAAGACACCGCTCGTGCTCACCCTGCGCGACCGTGAGTATCGCCGGCTCCTCGCGTTGGAGCCGATCAGCGACTCCGCGCCCACCGTCAAGCTCACGCTTCCCGCGCGTGACACGACGTACCAAACCATCCCGAAAGGTGAGCTCGCGATCGCCGCGGATATGACCGATGACATCGGCCTGCACTTCGCGTACGTCGAGTACCTCATTTCCAAGGGGGCCGAAGAGACCTTCGAAACGAAACAGGTCGATGGCCCCCGTGTAGCGTACGGGAACGCGCGGGTCGGTCAGCTGCGCACGGCTATCGATCTCGATACGATGAAGCTCGGACCGGGCAGCGTGCTCCATATCCGGGTCGTCGCCCACGACTACAACAACGTCACAGGGCCGGGGAAAGGCGTGTCCGAGACGCGTACCCTGCGCGTCGCCGAGAAAATCGATTCGACATCGATCAACGCGGCGCCACCGTTGCCCATCGACTCGATGTGGGTGAGCCAGCGTTTGCTCAACATGCGTACGGACACCCTCGTCGACAAACGCCGCCAGATGAGCCACGACACGTTCGTCAACACGTCGGCGGGATACGGCAATACACAGGAGAACATCCGGCAGCGGGCACTCGCCGTCATCGCCCTGTTGGAGGACAATGGCGTGGGTGGCTCGTTCCAGACGAGCGCTAGCCAGATCCTGCGCGAGGCGGTGGATCTCATGTGGACGGCGCGCGAAGACCTGGGGATCGCGCATCCCGACTCCGCCCAGCCGTCCATGCGCACAATCCTCAAGATTCTGGACGAGCTGCGCCTGGCGCACCGCTATTATCTGCGCGGCTTGATGCCACCGGTGGCGGTGAACGTGGCTCGCGTTCGCCTGACGGGAAAGGACAGCGCCGCGGCTTCGGCCCGCCTGGCCCGATCCCAGCTAGAGGATCGCAAGGCCGCTCTCGCGGCTCGCATCGACGCTGTCCGATCTCTCGCCCGCACGAATCCGCAGGCGGCCGCGGACTCGCTGGTGTTCATTCGCGTTGCCGCGCTCGGCATCGCGCCGACGGTCGCCGCAACGCTGCCGCGAGTCGCGGTGGACAGCGCGCTCGCCCAGGCCGAACGAGCGCTGGAGCCGAAGCCCGAATTGACGGGCGGGAGGCTGCCATGGGCCCACTGAGTCAGTTCGTGTTCGCCACCGCCGAATACGCGTCGGGCGATTGGGAGAGCGCGCCGTCGCTTCCCGAAGCGGTGATAGACGCGGTCGCCAAATATACCACGATCGACGTCGCGCCGGTCGGGGTGGTCGTCAACCTCGCGTCGGACGGGCTGCTCAACCACCCGTTCGTGTGGTTGACCGGCCATCTGCCCGTCCGGTTCACGGACCAAGAGCGCGCCAATCTCAAGCGCTACGTCGAGCGGGGCGGTCTCATCATGATCGACGACCACAATCACGACATCACGGGTCAGTTCCACAAGACGGCGACCGAGGAGATCGAGCGTCTCTTTGGCAAGATGACGCGGCTGCCGAAGACGCACGAGCTGTACACGTGCTTCTTCGTCTACGACAACGGCCCGCCGAACACCCACCATGAGCTCAACGGCTATGGTGATGACCTGCTGCATCCCTACCTGGATGCGATCCTGGTCAATGACCGGATCGGATTGCTCTACAGCAACAAAGATTACAGTTCCGAGTGGAACTTCCACGCCGAGACCAAGAAGTTCATGCGGGACGACCCGACGAAGTTCGCCGTGAATCTGATTGTCTATGCGCTCACGCGTTGAAGACGCGCTTCGGGTGCTGGTCCTGGCGACCCTGGGGTGGTATCTGATGCATGTTCTTCGGGTCAGCCATGACGGCGTGGTCGACGTCGCGACGTCCGCGACGCTGGACTCCGCGCTCGTGCGATGGAGCACGCGGGCGACACCGCCCAAGGTGGCGATCACCATGGCCCATCCGCCTCGCGGCGTTGAGCGCGACTGGCTCGCGGCGCTCAACGCGACCGCGACGACCGTGGCCTGGAGCGGTCCGACGCTAGTCCCGACGGCGATCGCGGAGGCCCCGCGCGCCGATCCGATGCGCGGCGCGACCGTGACGGTCGCCGCACCGGCCGGCGCCGACGTCGTGCTCGCCGATACGCTCGGCATCATCGACAGCATGCGAGCGATATCGGGCGGCGTGCACGCGACGCTCCCCCATCCCCGCGCGGCAGTCGACGCTCGGGTTGGCGATGTCGTGGCGCGCGCGGCACTTCACGACTCGCTAGCGCTCAAACGGCTCCTGATTTTCGGGACCGCGATCTGGGAGACAAAATTCACCGTCGCGGCGCTGGAGGAGCGCGGGTGGACGGTCGACGCGCGCTTCGGCGTATCGCCACGCGGCGACGTGCATCAAGGCGATCCCATCACGGCGATCGACACCGCTCGATACGCGGCGGTGATCGCGATCGACAGCACAGTCGCGCCGTACGCGGAGCGGATCGTCCGATTCGTGCACGAAGGGGGTGGGCTCATCCTCTGGCCCGCCGCCGCTCAGCGCCGTGCATTCGCGAGTCTGGTTCCCGCCACGACTGGTGCCACGATCGACGATGAGGGTAACCCGCCGAGCGATTCGGCGCCACGAGCGGCCCTGGAGCTCGTCGCGCTCAACTCACTCACCAAGGATGCGGTCGTCCTCGACCGGCGAGGCGACGTGGTCGCGGTCGCCGCGCGCCGCATAGGACTCGGCCGCGTGATCGAGTCGGGCTACACCACGCTCTGGCGTTGGCGCATGGATGGCGGAGCGCACGCGCCGGACGCCCATCGGGAATGGCTGGCCGGCCTGGTCGCCGGGGTGGCGCACGCTGGCCGCTTCGACATGTTGTCCCAACCAACGGATGTCGCGCCGCTGGCGACGCTCATCGATCGCCTTGGTCCGCCGTCATCGATCGCCACAGGCACGAGCGCGGAGGACCCGACACGGCAAGCGTCGATCGTGCTCACGCTCGTCGCCGTCGCACTGCTCGCCGAGTGGCTCTCTCGACGTTTACGCGGTGTGAAGTGACTGGTGGCATTGACAGTCGCGTGACTGTTACTTACTCGTAGTGCGTGAAGGCGCCGACCAAGAAAACATCCGACGAAGCGAGTGACGTTCCGCTCGCGAGCGCGGAACCGGCGTTGCGGCTAGAGGCCTCCGGCGCGACTGATCATCGGGACGCCGAGCGGGTCGCTCGAATCAAAAGCGGCGATGTCGGCGCATTCGAGACGGTGGTGCGGGCCTACGCCAGGCCGCTCACGGCCTTCGCATATGGAATGGTCCGCTCATCGGAGCTAGCGGCTGATCTGACGCAGGACGTGTTCGCGCACATCTGGGAGCGCCGGGACGCCATCGAGATTCACGGATCGCTCCGTGCCTACCTCTATCGCGCGGTGCGCAATCGCGCGATGAACGCCCTCCGGCACCAGCACATCGTTGATCGTTTTCGCCACAGTGCCGCACTCGGCGGCGAATCGTCCCCGCGGTCCGCGCCATCCGCCGAGCGCGAGCTCGAGGCCGCGGAGTTGGCGGCGAGCGTCCAGGCGGCCCTCAACTCGCTTCCGCCGCGCACGCGCGAGGTCGCGAGGCTGCGCTGGCAAGAACAAATGAGCCTGAGCGAGATCGCGACCGTCATGGAGATCGCCACGCCCACCGTGAGCAATCTGCTCGGGCGGGCCGCCAAGCGGATGCGCGCCCTCCTCGCCGGCGTCTGGCCGTGATCGCGACCCGGTAGTAGCAAGTTTCGGCGAGTCGTGTGTCTCACTGCACGTGGACACCGACCTCCCGTTAGACGTTTTCGATCGTTTCCTGGCCGGCGAGGCGTCGGCCGACGATATCGCGCGCGTCCGGACCTGGGCTGAATCCGCCGCCGGCGACGCGAATGCCGCGGATCGCCTGTTGGCGGCTATCCGCGCCGCCGAATCTCTCGACACCACCGCGCCCCACGTGGATGTCGACGCCTACGTCGCGCGTTTGCGGCAACGTCTGGATTTGCCGGTGGCTCGTCGGGCGCCGCGCCCGTCGCGTGTCACCCGCCGGTGGCCCGGGCATGCGGCCCCGTCGCGCGCGCGGAGGCTCACCGGTATCGCCGCGAGCATCGTGGCCGTCGGCGCGGGCATCGCGCTCGTGCGCGCCGAGGGATGGCTCGCTCCGCCGCAACCGATCGAGACGCTCGTCTCAGAAGCTGGCAGTCGCAACGACATCACGCTGCGTGATGGAACGACGATCATCCTCGGGCCCGGATCGCGGCTCTTGGTGCCGGGCGACTTCGGGGTCGCGAGCCGGCACGTGGCGCTCCAGGGTGAAGCGGTCTTCCACGCCGCGCACAACGCGCGCCTCCCGTTCTCGGTTCAGACCGCGCGCGCGGTGGTCCGTGATGTCGGCACGACATTCGTGATCCGCGCGTATGCGGACGACGCGTACGAGCGGATCGCGGTCGAAGAGGGCGAGGTCGCGATCGGGGGCACCTCGCTCAAAGCGCATGATGCGGTGTCCATCGATTCCGCGCGACGGATCCTCGTGGAGCGGAGCGTCGACGTGAGCGGCGATATGCGCTGGGCCCAAGGTGGGCTGGTCTTCAAGGGCACGCCGTTCGCCGAAGCCGTGCGCGACCTGGCGCGAACCTACAATCTGGACGTCACCGTCGCCGATTCGTCCCTCAACCGGCAGCGCATCACGGCGTCGTTCGATGTGCAGTCGGAGGATGAGGTGTTGTCGGCCATCACGCGCATTGTCGGCGCGCACTATGAGCGCAAGGGCCGCATCGTCGTGATTCGGCGTGGCGTGCTCCCGATCCGCCAAGCGGAACCGATGGCGGCACCGGTGCAGCGTTTCGCGCGATGAGTCGATTCGCGCTCACGATGATTGGGTTGGTGGCGGTGGGGGTGACGCGCGCACAGACGCCGCCGATTCACCCAGCGGTGGAGACGCAAGGTCATGCCGATGTTCTGGAGCGACGCGTCACGATTCGGCTCAACCGCGTTCCGCTGGGCGCGGCGCTCGACACGATCGCCAGTCGTGCGCACGTCCATCTCCAGTACAGCTGGAGTGTGGTCCCGGTCGACCAATCAGTGTCACTGACGGCCGATACGATCACGGTGCGCGAGGCGCTGGCGCTGGTGTTGCGTGGCACGGGGGCCGAGGCCATCGCCTCGTCCGAAGCGACGATCATGCTCGTGCCACGCACGCAGACGTCAGCGACGACCAGCGTCTCGGATACGACCGGCGCTGGCGAAGTGGTCGTCCAGGTCCTCGATTCGGCCGACCGACATCCCTTGAAAGGCGTGAGCGTGTCGTTAGTCGGCACGAAGTTCCATGGCATCAGCAACGATGCCGGCGACGTGCTCATGATCAACATCCCCGCGGGACGGAAGGTCGTGGCGGTGCGGTACCTCGGCTACACGCCCACCGAGCGCCCGGTGGTGGTGCCGGACACCGGTCGCGTGTGGGTCACGGTCATGCTGAAGATGGGGATGGCGCACTTGCAGGAGATCGTCACCACGGCGACCGGGGCGTATCGCCGCTACGACATCGCCAACGACGTCACGATCCTGAACGCGGACTCCATCGTGGCCACGCAGCCGATCACGAGCGTCACGGACTTGCTCGAAGGCCGCGTGCCCAATCTCTCGGTGCAACATACGTCGGGCACCCCGGGCGACCCGAGTCGCATTCGCATTCGTGGGGCGAGCAGCGCGCTCCTGTCGAACGATCCGGTGCTCATCGTGGACGGCGTACGCGTGTATGCCGCCCAATCCGACTCGCTGAGCGGCAACCTCGCGACGGGTCTGGCGGCTAGCAATTTCGGCCTCCAGTTCGCTGCACCCTCGCCGCTCGATCAGATCGACCCACACTCGATCGAGACGCTGGAAGTCCTCTCCGGCCCGTCGGCGGCGACGATGTACGGCCCGGATGCCGCCAACGGCGTCATCGTCATCACCACCAAGAAAGGCCGACCGGGACCGGCACGCTGGGATGTCAGCGCGTACACGGGCACCGCGAAATCGCCGGGCACGTTCCCGACGGGATATTTCCGATTTGGGCACAACTACTCGGGTGGCGTCGGTCTTTGCGTGCTCGGAGACATCTCGTGTCACGCAGACAGTCTCGTCAAGTTCCAGATTCTGAACGATCCGACCTACTCGGTCATTCGCCCAGGCCTGACCAATGGCGCGTCGCTGAGCGTGAGTGGCGGCTCCACGCCGGACAAGAACGGCTCGTTCCTGACCTATTCGTTTACCGGCAGCTCCGACGGACAGTCTGGCAACATCGGGCTCCCGCAAGTCGAAGTCGGGAATTTCGAGCGCCTGCACGACGGCCAGTCACCACCACAGTGGATGCGCCATCCCGATCACTTCACGGACTGGGCGGCGCGTGGATCCTTGGCGGCGTACATCGGCACGACCCTCGACCTCTCGTACACATCGGCGATTCAGCATCGGCAGCAGCAACGATCCGATCTGGCGAGCCAGCTCGGCACCATCATGACGACGTACGTCGACCGGACGACGCATACGTATTATCAGGGCGGCGTCGGCACGTGGGGCGTCGTGCCGACGCTCGCGCCGGACTTCTATCAGCGCATCACCTCCGATCAGACCTCCTATCTCAACAGCCTGACCGCCGTCTGGCACCCGACGTCATGGCTGCAGGGGACGCTCACGGGAGGCATCAACGACCTGACCTCCCAGGACGATGCGCTGGAGCCGGCCAACATGCTGCCGTTTCCGAACAACGTCGGTGCGGCGAACACAGCGCATGGGGCGACAACGGAGAAGACGGTCACGGCCGGCGTCACGGCCAGGTCCCACCTCTGGTGGAAATTCCGCGGCGACCTGGGGGTCGGCGTCAACTATGTGTCGCAGAGCACCAACGCGACGGCTATCGGCGTCGTCGGGCTGGCGCCCAACGCTACATCGATCGTCGGCGCCCAATCGATCACGACCGCTACCGAGGCGGGCCAGAGTCTCTCGAGCTTTGGCTGGTACGTCGCGCCCAACCTCTGGCTTGGTGACATCGATCTGAGCCCCGGATTCCGCCTCGACAACAGCTCGGCGTTTGGTCAGAACGCGCGCACGCCACTGTATCCCAAAATCGGGCTCTCCGTTCCCATCGCGCAGAATCGGTGGTTTCCATTCAAGCGCGTATTCGACGATCTGCGCCTGCGATTCGCCTGGGGTCGGGCCGGCGTCTGGCCGTCGCCTCAGATGAAGCTGCGGTTGTACGAGGCGTTGAATCCGACGCTCGGCGGCAACGCCGAAAGCGCGACCATCCTCAATCAACTCGGAAACACGCAACTGCGACCGGAGCGCTCCGACGAGATCGAGGGCGGCTTTGATGCTCAGTTCTTCAACAACCTCATCGCGCTCAAC
>DASRDS010000107.1:0-5834 GCA_035652495.1 Gemmatimonadaceae bacterium | reverse complement strand
GGGCGTCACTTGCAAGTTCTCTTGGATGCTCGGTTATGGAGCACTTTATGGAGCTCTCAGGTTTGGAGAGGTCGGGATCTGTCGGCAGAACGGGCAACGCGTCGGCTGAGAGCCTTCCTGTTCTCTGCTCGGCCAGGCCGGCGGCGCCGTAGTCATGGACGAAGTCGGCGTTCGTGCCCGCGCGCTCTGGACTTGCGGGATGGGAGCGTTTAGGGTCGCGTGCGGCCGGGGGCATGCGGGTTGCGGGCGGGAGAGGTGGTGGGTGCGATGCGTGGATGGAGTCGGCTTGCCCCGTTGACGGGTGTGGTGTTTGCGGGTCTTATCGCTGCGGCATTCGCGGTGGGGGGTAATACACCGAACTCGGATGCGTCTGCTCAGCGCGTGGTGTCGTTTTATGAGGCGCACCGGCACTCCCAGATCGCGTCGGCGTTGCTGATCGCGTACGCGGTGCTTTTCGGGCTGTTCTTTGGCGCTGCGTTGCGCTCGTATCTGCGTGCGCGTTCGGATTCGGATGGGGTCATCACGCTTGGCTTCGCGGGCGTGGTCGTGTTTGGGATCGGCGCCGGTACGTTGGCGGGGCTCAACTTCGCTGCTGCCGATGTTCCCGGCAAGATCGCCGCAACCGCGGAGCAGTCGTTGAACGTTCTTCAGAACGATGTGTTCTTCGTGTTCCTGATCGGGCTGGCCGTGTTCTTGCTCGGAAACGGCCTGGCGATCGTTCACACCGCGGCGCTGCCCAGGTGGCTGGGTTGGGTGAGCGTCGCGCTCGGGATCGTTGCGGTCACACCGATAGGCTGGTTCGTCCTGTACGGGCTGATGGTGTGGCTTGTCGTTGTGAGCGTGCTCGTATTTGTCCGCCAACACGCAGACCAGCCGTCGTCAACCACGGTGCCGACGGCACCGGCCGCCACCTCACCGACGTAGATCGCGGAAGGAAACCCGCCCATGACCGCGCTCGCCAGTATCTACCGCTACTGGATCACGCTCCTGTTCACGGCCGTCGTTATTCAGATTGCGGCAGCCGGGTACGGGGCCTTCTACGCCGCTCAGAAGCTCGGCGACCAGAAAGGGCCTAACGCGCACAGGCTGATCAGCGAGAAGCTCTTCAACCACGGGTTCAGCTTCCACACAGCCTTCGGCTACCTCATCTTCCTCGCCAGCGTCATCTTGCTCCTGCTCGCCCTGGCGGCCCGGCTGGGCAGGAAACGCGTCCTGTTCGCGGCCGCCGTCCCGATCACCGTGGCCATTCAGATCGTCCTCGCCTGGGCAAGCGAAAGCGTGCATGCGATCGGCATCCTCCACGGCATCGACGCACTCGTAATCTTCGCCCTCACCGGCTACATGATGGGCGAGACCTGGCGCGAAAGACGAACCGCGCCAGCCGTACCCTGAAGGGCGCCAATATTGAGGTCACCGCTCAGGCGGCCGCTTCGTGTAATCGTGGATCAGTCCGCCGAGTCGATCGCGACGCTGGACGTCGCCAGGTGAGTCACGTCGTCCCGGCCGCGATCCGTCAGTCAGCGGTGCTTTCAGGTTGAGCGAGCGATGTGGCCTCTCGCCGTTGTAATGGTCGAGGTAGACGCGGAGGACATGCTCGAGATGGCGACGGTTGAGGATCAGCAGCCAGTCGAGACACTCGGCTCGAACGGTGCGAACAAAGCGCTCGGCGATCGCGTTCGCCTTCGGCGCTCGCACCGGCGTCTTCACGATCCGTATGCCCTCGCTGCGGAAGACCTCGTCGAAGGGGCCGCTGAACTTGCTGTCGCGGTCGACGGTTCGAGTCCGTCAGAGGGCTTCAGCGTTCTCCCTGCTCAGTCATTGCCTTCGTTTTCAGGCGTGACGCCGGCCGGTTGTTTCGCTGTCCACCGAGCGCCCACCAGCGTCCGCGGATCGAACTCGGGCGCGTCCAACGCGTCGAGGAGCTTGATCGCATGCTCGCGTCCGTCGCGGTCAACGTGGCCGTAGTGGCGGTCGACCGCAGCAGAGACTTCCCGCGCAACCTGGGCTACCCGACTCCGTAGGTTACGAGGAGAGCGTCAGTTGCCGGCTCGGTCGGTGAAGGCGAACTCGCCCGTCCGGTCGAACATTGGCATTGCCGCGACGTGGTGCGTCGACTCGTGCCTCGCCGGCGATGGTCCAGCTCTGTACGCGTCCGTGCCGCCACATGCCCGTGATCACGATCGTCTTGTCGCCGGCGACGAAGACGTAGCGGCAGTCGTCGACCCATACCGGTGGGCGAGCGTCCGCGCCGAAGTCGCGCACGACCGACACCCGTACCGTCGTCAGGGAGGCGAGTGCTACGGCTTGACCGCTCAGGGCGTTTCTTGGTGCGCTGCGGAGGGTGTTCCAGTCGACGGCGCAACGTGTGACCGTCGGACGAAGGTGCGTTGCGATCGCGTGGTGAAACGCCGAGAGGGCGGTCGGAGCTGCCGCGACAGCGAGCGCCGCCGGGGCCGCTGCAAGAAGCGCGAGCCAGGCCCGGCCGTGACCCGCGCTGATGACGAATGGCCGGACCGCCCGCACGGGAGCACGCCAGCAGCGTTGGGCTAGACGCGTCCATATCCCGGGAATTGCCGTTGTGACCCCGAGCGCGAACGCCACGAGGTGCTCGCTCGAGAGGATGCCAATGCCGGGACGGACGCTATAGGCGAAGAGCCCGACCGCGGCGCAACTGAGCGCGATCGAGCACTTGCCGAACAGGCTGCGTCCGCGGCCGCGCCAGCCGACTGCGGCGATCGACCCGAGCCAGGCGGCGGAGATGGTGGAGACGCCGTAGTCGGGGGAAGCGACGACCGACTCGAACGCGGCCGGGACGATCCAGCGCACCGCGCCGATGAGCGAATACACCAGCACCGTCGCCACCACCTGTCCGAGGAATGCCGCCGACCAGAACCCGCGAAGCCCGCAGACGAGAAGCGCGAGCGCCGCCAGAGCGACAAAACAGACGAGCGAGATCACGATCGGCCGGTCGACGATCATCCCGCTGGAGAGCAGAAACCAGACTTTCCCTTCGCGAATGCGGTCCGGGCTCGCAGCCAGAGCGGCGACCCATCCCGTCCGGGCGCGAGCCACGAGGCTGAGTGCAACCACCGCCGCAACCCATCCGAGAGCAAGAGCGGAACCGATCCGCTGATACCTGCGTGCGGCCGGATTGGACACGGACATTTCCCGTCAACTCTAGAAGCGTGCGCGGGTCGGCCGAAATGGAGGTAAATCCCCACTCCTGCCCGTGACTAGCCGGATCTGTTGCGCCGACCTACCACGGCGATGCTCAACAGGTGAGTGCGCCCGTGAAGAAGATGTTCACCGGTCCGGAGGCCATCAGCCATCGGTCTTCCCGTACGCGTCGCGGCGACGAGCCTCGCTGCTCCGGGCGCCGACGGTCGCAACGACGAGCGGTACCTGCGCTGAGTTCTTCGACGAGCGCGCTGCGGCCGCGCGGTCGATCTCGAGTACCTGCGCTTGACGACCGCTTGTCTCGTTGTCGTCCCTAAAGCCTCAGGGACAACGCAAGATCGGAACATCGATCACGCTGTCGAGGCTCGTTGGCGAGGCGCCGCTCGTGGGCGAGCAGGGGCCCCGGCTCGAAGGACTTCGCCTCGGCGCCGCCGCCGATCGGATCGAGGCGGGTCTCGCCCTCGGCCGCGAAGGCGAAGTGACCGACGAACTCGAGCAGCTCGTCGCGGAGCATCCTCTCCACGAGCGGTTCCGCGCGCAGCTAATGCTGGCGCTCTATCGCTGCGCGTGAGCGAAGTTCGGCCCCGGCTCATGCTCGACGCGGACTCCGTGCTACCCGTCTACCTGCAACGAGATGGCTTGTTTGGGCGGTTGCCTGGGCGTCACTTGCAAGATCTCTTGGATGCTCGGTTATCGAGCACTTTATGGAGCTCTCAGATTGGAGAGGTCGGGATCTGTCGGCAGAACGGGCAACGCGTCGGCTGAGAGCCTGCGGTTCTCTGGTCGACTAGGCGGGCGGGCCGTGGGTCATGGGCGGGGTCGGCGTGGCTTGTCAGTTCAAGCCGACGAGGCGTTCGAGGTCGCTCTCGATCATCTCGGCGATCTCTTGCAGTCGGGTGATGAGGCCGAGCTCCTCGAGGTCATCGGGGTCGAGGCGGTCGATCGCGCTCAGGCAGATGGCGCGGACGAAGATCAGGCGACGGCGCTGCTCAGCCTGCTTGTCGCCGTCCATAGGAGAGCTTGGTTGCCCGTGCGCCGGAGTCAGAAACTGTTTCTTCTGGTGGGCCGATGTCGCGCGAGGATGTTTGCCTCGGCCGAGGCCGTCCGTTTCCCGCCCACTCCTTCGGTTTCCTCTTTCGTGGCGGCGAGTAGGAGGCTGACCCCCGGTTCAACCGTCGCCTGTGCGGCTGAGAGAAGGGGTGGTTGATGAGTGCGCAGCAAGCCGAACGGCTCGCGTCCAACCAGGCGCTGTTTCGAGAGGTGAACGAGCGGATGATGGCCCTGAGCGAACGGTTCGAGCCGGACCGGGCGCACAGCGCCGACTTCGTGTGCGAGTGCAGCCACCTCAGCTGCGCAGAGCAGATCCGGATGACGCTCACCGCGTACACGGCAATCCGCAGCAACCCGCGCTGGTTCCTGGTCGCGCCCTCGCCGGAACACGTCTTCCCCGAGATCGAAGACGTGGTCAAGCGAACCGACCGCTACTTCGTCGTGGAAAAGCGCGGCGCAGCAGGCGAGGTAGCCGAACAAGCGGCGAGCGGATGACAAGCCAAGCCTCAGAAGCCAACAGGCTGCCAGCAATCCCACCGAGAAGCCGAAGCTGCTCATCTTCCACTCGCCGCGCTCATGCCGGAGTCGATCCAGAAGCGTCGAATTCGTGCGGCGCCTTATGTAAGGAGACCCTCTTCCGGCGGCTTGGCGCGAGATCGGTGAGCGCCTGGATTAGACTTTCGGGGTCCGGCATCGATAAAAGGATGGTGTCTTCGATGACCACCCCGACGATTCCGGTGGGCGACGACACGGAGCTTCTCCTCCATGAGATTCGGGATGAGGCGAGCCATCTTGCGCATCACCCGGTCGAGGAGCTTCGCCGCTTGGCTCACGTCGCCGCCGACGGCGATAGCCCGACGACGCCGTTGCTCGTGACGATCGGCGTCATGATCGGCGTCGCGGCAATCCTCGCGCTCATGCTTACTGCGGCGCTGCTCGTCTACTACTACGGCTAGCTGTAGGACCAAGCAGGCTGACCCGTGGCCAGCCGTAGGCACGCTCACCTTGGAGAAGCACCACGCGGCTCTGACCTGCGGCCGCGAGAGTAGCGCGACTGGGCGTCGCGCCGACGACACCCGGCTGATCCCGCTCCACTCAACTTGACGGTGACCGACAGCGGCCCCGTCATCCCGACGGGAGGCGTCGACCAACCCAGGCGTTACCCCTCCCTCTCGTGATGCTAGGGATCGTTGATCGCGATACCGCCCCAGTCTTCGGGTGCGACGTCGTGCAGCGTCTGGGTGAGTGTCCAGCGGTGGCCGGCGGGGTCGAGGAAGGTGCACTGCCGCTCGCCGTAGGGGAAATCTTGCGGCTCGCGAAGGATCGTGCCGCCGTTCTGCCGGACACGGTCGCAGAGGGACGCGACGTCGTCGACCCGCAGTGTCACCGACTGCGCGGCCCCCTCGCCGGTGGGAGCGACGCGGCCGTAGCCCAGGTCGGCCACGATCAGCGAACCCTCGTCGAAGCTCAGCTGCGCGCGATGGCCGGGCCCGATCCGGACGCGCTCGGTGAAACCGAGAACGCCGACCAGCCAGTCGACTGCGGCACCGACGTCCGGATAGGCGAGTTCGGGAATCACCGGCCCTGGAAGCGCAGAACGATTCGAC
>DASRDS010000106.1:0-1725 GCA_035652495.1 Gemmatimonadaceae bacterium | reverse complement strand
GATCCCGGCGGCTGGCTCATCACCGCCCTCGAACGCTGCGGCCTCGCTTGGAGCGTCGTCAGAATCCCTCTCGAACGCCAAGCCCTCAAGCTCCCACACGCCTAGATCACCGGCTGCCGTTTGAGATAGTGCTGTCCGGCGTGCTTGGCGAAGTGGAAGAGGTCGCGATGGGTGCTGTGGTTGTTCATGCCGGTGACGTGGAGGCGAGTCACGTGTGTCTCGAGCGTCACCGACACGCTGGCGCAGGCCAAGACTTTCTCGGCCCGCTCTCGCGCAGTTGCGTCAGCCGCGGTGGTTCAGCAGCTCGTCCAGCTCGAGGGTGCCGTCGTTCGGCGGCGCGTCGTTCGACCCGTAGCGCCGCCACTGCTCGAACGGCCTGTCCCACGCGAGCTCGAGATCATTCCCGTCCGGATCGCTCAGGTAGACGGCGAGATGCGTGCCGTGATCTGTGAGCTGGCGCAACGGAATGCCGGCGTCAACGAGGCGGCCGACCGCCTCCGCGAGCTCCGCCTGCGAGGAGAAGTTGAGCGCCACGTGATGCAGCCCCGCAACGCCGTCAGGCTGCGGCGGCCCGTCGGCTGACTTCCACGTGTTGAACGCAAGGTGGTGGTGATAGCCGCCGGCCGAAACGAAGAGGATGTCGCCCTTCGTCCCCCACCCGGGCACGCCGCGTGCCTCGTGAACGACGTCAAAGCCGAGAATCCCGACGTAGAAGTCCCGCACTCGGTCGATATCGGCAGTACGCAGATGCACATGGCCGATCCGCACGTTCGGATCGATCGGCCGCTCCGCGCGCAGCTCCGGCTCGATGGGGCCCTGCGGTCCGCTCACTGATTCGGCCATGAGCCGCTCCTCCATTGATTCGGGCGAGCCCTCGTCGAGGATCCCACGGTGCCGACCAAGCGTCAAGCTGCCGGCGTGGGGCGGACCGAGACTCGCCACTTGCGCGCCCTGGCCGCCCAGGGGACATTCCCGCGTCTACGTCGACCCGTCAGCCCCGATCTTCTCGTCCGAACTTCCTAGCTTTTGTCCCGAGACGAGTCGTCCTCCTGACGCCACTCGATCAGATGGGCGACGATGATCGCGTACGCCGAAAGGAAGACGACCCAGGCGACGCTGTTGCGCAAGTAGAAGCTGACAGGGACGCCCGGGAAGACCCACAGCCAGAACAGCCACTTGTTCATCACGCGTAGTCGCTCGCGCGTGATGTTGGGCAACTTGGCCTCTAGTTTGTGCCAGCCTGCAAGCCTCGGTCTCGATCCGCCGCCGTGACCGGTCGCCCGCTGTATCTCGGGACGAGCCATTACTAGCCTGTTCGGTCGGCGTGGGGCGTGGCGGCCGTCATCGACGGGCAGAACGGACGACGTGCCTGGTGCGATACGGCCAGTCGAAATCCGAGAGCTCCACACGATGCTCCATAACCGAGCGTCGAGCGAACTTTGCAAATCGCGCCAAGAAAAAAGCTCCGCTGTGCGGGGCTTTTTGAAGCCCTCTAACGGACTCGAACCGTCGACCCCCTCCTTACCATCAAAGGTCTGCTTGTTGCGAGGGGTTGCGACCGGTTGCCGATCGGCGCCTCTGAGCCGTTTCTTTGCCGGGTGCGTTTGCGAGGGGTTGCCGCCGGTTGCGCCCGCTTGGCTCCATAGATGCTCCATACCTGCGCCGGTGCGTCAACCGCGGTGCACGACCACTCTTCTCCTAGAGAGGGGGTCGAATGCGCCAATG
>DASRDS010000105.1:0-40699 GCA_035652495.1 Gemmatimonadaceae bacterium | reverse complement strand
TCACTGGCGCCCCACGCGGCGGGTGGGAATGTGCGGTCGAAGAAGAACATGAGATGCGGCATCCAGTGATGCGGATCGGCGTCGACGAGGTACTGTTGCGGCGAAAGCATGTACGCCATCGCGCCTGGAGCGGGAGTCGGGAATTGGTGCGCCGCGTACGCGCGCCGCGCGCGCGCCGCGGCTTCGGCCGGGGGCGTTCCGGTGAGCAGCCACTCGACGTTGGCGAGCATCGCCGGAAGGACGGTGCGCGCGGCTGGGGGATTGAAGCAGATCGGCGACCGGACGTGTGGGTTCCAGAAGCCGGGATCCTTCATGAAGGCCGAGTCGTTCACGCTTCCGGAAAAGGAGCGGAGTACCAGGCAGGTGAAGCCGTTCGTGCCGTGCGCGGCTTCGACGAACTTCGTGCGCGTGAGAACGAGCACGGTCGCGGAATCAGAGATGCCGCGCGGCGCCGCGGTTCGTGCGAGCGCCACCTCGGCGGCGCGGTCGGTCGCGAGATACGGCGTGAGATCGGGGAGCGGCTGCGCACCTGCGGGCGTGGCGAGCGAGGCCAGGCAGGCTAGGACTAACAGGATGGCGAGTGGTCTCATGGCGAGGTAGCTCTCGAGTCGATCGAGGCGCGCCTCCCAGAGAGCGCGGAAGCGCTCGAGGTACGCGTTGGCGTCCCTCAGCGGCTTGGACTCCAAAGCCCGCGGACGGAGTTGAGCGTCCTTGCCGCGCACGACGAGACCCGCCTGCTCCAGCACCTTGAGGTGCTTCGAGATCGACGGCTGCGTCATGTCGAACGGCGCGGCGAGCTCGGTCACCGAGTGCGGTCGCTTGCGGAGACGGTCCAGGATCGCGCGCCGGGTCGGATCGGCCAGCGCGCCGAAAATCGCGCTCAGTTGATCGGGGGCCGCGGGTCGGCGGCGCTTCGTGTCCATAGCCAGTTGGCTATATACAAGAAAGGACCGTGGCCGTCAAGCGCCCGTCCAGTTACGTTTTTGCTCGATTGTTAGTATACGGCGTATACCAAAGCCACGAGGCCTTCCCGACGCTCGTATCCGACCAGCAATAGCGCGCGTCTTTATGTAGATGCCCGCGGCGAAAGCGGTTCGCGTATCGGTGCTGATGGCCATCCTCGTGGTGGCCGTCGTGGCCCTCAGAAAGCACCAGATGACGGCCGCTATCCAGCCGACCGTGCAGCTCACGCACGCGGACAGCGAGCAGGTCGCCGCGGCATACGAGAATCAGGTGCAGTCCATGGGTTCCCAATACCCCGGCGCGCCACCGTGGCTGCGCGAACTGCACCTGAATCGCTTGCGGCTCGCGGCGCAACAGCAGATCGCCACCGACAGCGCGGTGCCGCGAACGCCGCGGTCGCGGGTCGATTCCATCATTGACGCCGACGGCAGCGGAACGTACATCCGGCGCGTGATCGCCGAGGGCGCGGGGAGCTTCTCGCGGTGGCCCGATAAGAAGCAGACCGTCGCCGTATGGATCGCGACGCATCCATACGCACCGGTCGTGGCGACATCGTTTCGGCGGTGGAACGATGCGCAAAGCACGGTGACGTACACGATCGTCGACGACTCGACCCAGGCCGACGTGCACGTCACATGGACCCCACAGCTGCCCTTCGAAGGGGAGCTCGGCACCACGTTCCGGCTCACCGACAACGATGGCCGCATCCTCATCGCGCACGTCCTGCTCCTCGGCACCGCGCCGATCGAAGGGATCCAGAATGCCGCCCTCCACGAAGCGGGACACGCGCTCGGCCTGGATCACTCGGCGGACCCGAACGACATCATGGCGACCGCGGGAAACGGCAAGAAGTTCGCGTTGAGCAACGCCGATCTCAAAACACTTCGCGTACTGTACGAGCTGCCGTTTTGACCCGTGACGCCCCGGGGATGGGCGAACATATTAGGAGGACGATGAGGCCATCGCTGCTCGCCCTCCTGCTCCTCGGCTCGTGGTCAACCGCCGCGCCGATCCCTGAAAGAATACAAGAGGAGCACGGAGCGCTCCTCGATGGGAAGATCTACATCGCGGGCGGATTCGACTCGACGGACGTGCAGACGAGTCGAGCGTATCGGTACGACCCGAAACGCAACACGTGGGAGCGCATCGCCGACCTCCCCGCGCCGCGACATCACATGCCGCTCATCGTCGTCAACCACACGCTGTACGCCGTCGGTGGACTCGAGGGCGATACCCGGTTCGACGCCGTCGCCACGATGTGGGTATACGAGCCCGATGCCAATAAGTGGGTGGCAAAAGCGTCACTGCCAGCGCCGCGCGGTGCGTCGGCGGCCGGAGTGGTGGACGGGAAGATCGTCGTGGTGGGAGGATTCGGGCCGGCGCCAACGCATGTGCTGATCGACTCGATCGCCGTGTATGATCCGGCGAAGGACCGGTGGACGAATCACGCACCGATCCCCACCGTCCGAGATCACCTCACGGCGGAAGTCGTCGGTGGCATCCTGTACGCGATCGGCGGACGGCCGCTCGATCCCGCCGGCAATTACGATGTCGTCGAGGCGTATGACCTCGCGAAAGACCAGTGGACGAAGAAGGCGCCGATGCCGAGCAAGCGCGGTGGACTCGGGTCGGCCGTGGTCAACGGCAAGATTCACACGTTCGGCGGCGAAACCCGCACGTCTGTCTTCAATAATCACGAGGTCTACGACCCCGCCCACGACTCGTGGAGCGTCGCCGAGCCCATGTCGATCGGACGACATGGCCTGGCGGTCGTCGCCGACGGCGATCGCATCTATGTCATGGGCGGCGGCCCGAAAGCCGGCAGCGGACAGACGGACCTAGTCGAAGTCTGGCGCTAACCATGCGACGAGTCGCGTGCAGCCTCCTGCACGTGGCGGTCGCCACCGCCGCTCTGGTCACATCCGGCGGAGCACAAACGGTAGCCGACGTCAGAGCGATTCAGCGCGAAGCACGCCACGCGTCCGACGTCGACAGCGCGGACGCGCTCGCGAAGCGGTGGGCGAGCGACTCCAGCACTCGCCTGACGATGCTCGGCCTCGCCGACCTGGCGTGGCTCACCGCGCACTACGACGTGGCGAACCGACGATACGTGTCGCTCGCGCCGCACAAAGGCCAGCGACCCGACGCCATCAGCATCTACGCGCAACTCGGGCTCGCGCGCGTGCTGCTGTCGAAGGGCGAACCCGGTCCCGCCGACACGGCGTACGCCAGCGCCGCCGCGCTCGCGCGGGCGGCCCGCGACTCCGTTCCGCTGGTCGAAGCCATCATCGGCTGGTCCTTGATGCGCTCGCACAGCCGCTCGCCTGCCGCCGCCGCGGCCCTGATCGCCGGGGCGAATCGCCTCATCCCGCACGGTGAAGATGGGCTCATGGGCGAGTACTACTGTACGCGCGTCGGCGTCGGCGCTCTCCCCCGCGGCGCCAATCCCATCGCCATGCTGAGAACCGGCGTCGCGCTCTCCCGGAAGGCCGGCGACCGCCACGTCGAAGCGCATTGTTGGTTCGAGCTGGGCAACGCACTCGTGGAGTCCGGCGACATGGTCGGCGGCATCGCGGCCTACGACACGCTCGAACATCAAGTCATCTACGCGACCGACCTCCAAGCCCTCGCGCGCATTCGCCAACGTCGCGCGTACGCCGAGGAGCAGTACGGCGACTATAACAGCGCCCTCAAATCGGCTCGCCTCGCCGTGATGTACGGAGAAGAGACGCACGCCCTGCCGGTCGTCGCGTATGCCCGCCTCACCGAAGGCACCGTCTATCTCGGACTCGGCGACATCTCCTCCGCCATCACCGCGACCGATAGCGCCGATCACGTGTTCGCCCAAGTCGGCGATGTGATCGGCCGGATCAACGCCATGTCCACCGCCGGCCGCGTGGCGCTGGCCGGCGACGATACCGCCGCGGCACGGCGTGCCGACACCAGCGAATATCGCCTCGCCTCGAGCATCGGCTCGTCGAGTTACAAGTCGGATGCCGAGGCCGCGCTCGCCTCTCTGGCGATGTACCAGAAGCAATGGGCCGATGCCAGCCGGTGGCTCGACTCGGTCGACGCCGACCTGGCGCGCGGAGGACTCCATGGCTGGACGGAACAGCAGCTGTTCAACCGCGGCGTGCTCGCCCTCGCTGCGGGCCGTTGGGTCGAGGCGGAGCAGCGGCTCGCACAGGTCGCGCACGGCCTCGACTCCGCACAGCACCGCGATCGATACGTGGCCGCCTCGCGCCTGGCCGAAATTCATCTCGCGCTGGGCGATACCACGCGCGCCGAGCATGAGCTCGTGGCGGCCGAAGATGTGCTCGATCGCTGGCGCGCGACGCTCGACGACCGAGAGATTCGCGTGCTCGCGTTCCAGGTCAACTCGCAAGCGGGTCGGCCGGATGCGGGTGTGGCGAAAGTCATCGCCGCGGTCGCCCGCACGGGACGTATTGGCAATGCCTTCGAGTTGGCGGAGCGGCGGCGGGCGCGAGATCTCGAGGATCGCTTGGCAACGTCCGACGCGTCCACGCCGTGGAGCACGTCGACCAACATCCTCGAGACCGTGCAGCACGCGCTGCCGAACGATACGACCGCGCTCCTCGAGTACGTGACCGGTCCGGAAGACGCGCCGACCACGTTGTTCGTGATCACGCGCCACACCCAACGCGCGTATCTGCTGCCGCCCAGCGACAGCGTCACCGATGACGTCGCGCGACTCGTCGCGTTCGTCGAGAACGGCGTCAACACCAACGCCGCCTCGACCGCGCTCGGCACAGTGCTGCTCGGGCCGGCGCTGGCCGATCTGCCAGCGAGCGTCACGCGCCTCGTCGTCGTGCCCGACGGCGCGTTGCATCGGATTCCATTCGAGGCGCTGCGCGTGAACGGCCAGTATGTCGTGCGGCGATACGCGGTCGCGCTCGCGCCGTCAGCCGCCGTGCAGTCGTGGCTTTGGGCGCACGACACACCCGCCGCGCACGGCGCGCCCGTCACGGTCCTCGCGTTGGGCGATCCGCGATTCGCGGGCGAGGCCCGCGGCGACGCGGAGACCGCGGCGTTCCGCTCCGCCTTCGACGAGACCGGTGGCCTACCTCGTCTCAAAGCCTCGGCCGACGAAGCCCAGCTCGTGGCACGGTTCGGCGCGACCGGCGTCGTGCGACTTCGCGACAGCGCGAGTGCGTGGTTCTTGAAGCACGCGCCGCTCGACTCGTTCCGCGTGATTCACCTCGCGACGCATGCCGTCGTCGACGATCGCGCCGCGACACGCACGGCGCTCGCGTTGGCGCCCGGCTCGGGCGAGAACGGGTTCGTCACGCCCAAAGACCTCGCCGCACTCAAACTGCGCGCCGATCTCGTCGTGCTCTCGGCGTGCCGCACCGCGGGCGGACGCATCGTCGCCGGCGAGGGCGTGCGTGGGCTCACGGCGCCGCTGATCGCCGCCGGGGCGCGTGCGGTCGTGGCAACGTATTGGGAGATCGGCGATCGGCAGACAGTTCGCCTCGTGCACGATTTTTATCGGGCGATGGCTGACGGGCACCCGGCGGCTGACGCGCTGCGGCTCGCGGAGGTCGCGGCCATGGAGCGCGGGGCGCCGCCGCGGGAGTGGGCCGCGTTTACGATCAGCGGCGACCCGATGGTGCGGGTGCCGATGACGGTGCCGCGATTCGACTGGTGGTGGCGGCTGTTCCACTAGCGCCCGTACCGCTCGTATCGGTCAACGCACCCAGGAATGCGATCAGCTCCCGTTTTTCGTTCGCGGTGAGATGCAGGCGTCGAACCGACAGTGTCTGATTCGGGAGACGCGCGCCGATGCCCTCGCCACCGCCGCGATCATAGAAGTCGATCACTTCATCCAGCGTGCGATAGACGCCGTTGTGCATGTACGGCGCGGTGACGGCCACGTTGCGCAGGGACGGCGTGCGGAAACTGTGCAGGTCGCGGCCATCGTGCGTGATGGCGTAGCGGCCGAGGTCCGCATCTGGCACCGCGTGGACGGTGTCGGCTGCGCGCGGGACGCCGAGCACTTCTACTTCGCTGCGATTGAACGCTGGTGGGACCATGCCGCTGAACAACGGCGGGATATGGCAGAAGCCACACTGGGCTTTCGACATGAACACGGTGAACCCCCGCCGCTCGGTCGCGGACATCGCGGCCGAATCGCCTCGGACGGCCCGATCGAATCGACTGTCCAGGCGAACGAGTGTGCGAACGTAGGCCGCTAGTGCCCGCTGGATTTTGACCGACGGCATTCCTAGCCGCGCCGCCACGGTATCGAGCGGCTCGCCGGACATCTCGCGCGGATTCGCGACGACGTCGGCTACCTGCGCCTCAAGGGTAGGCGCGCGCAGATCCATGAATAGATCATGCTCGAGCGCCGCGTTTAATAGCGTCGGGGTGTTACGCGTTGGATGAACGGCTTGACCGTCCGTGAACGCGTGCGACGGGAAGTGACATGAAGCACAGGAGCGACCGGACCGTCCGCCGAGTCGCGCATCGGTGAACAAGGATTGGCCGAGCGCGATTTCGGCCGCGTCAGGATTGGGGGCATCGGCCTGGGCGAACGCCCAGGGATCAAACGCGGCTGAATCGAAGAGGGACGGTGTACGCCAGAACGCCTCTCGCCTTGCTGGCCGCAGTGCGCGCGCGATGGCGGCGCCCTGATGCGAGAGGAAACGTAAGCGATCGAACGTCGAGTCGTTCGCTGACGCCAGCACGGCCGAAGCAGCGCCTAGCGCGGAGTCGAGCGCCGGTGCGCCGACCAGCGTGACGACGCGACGCAGGCCATCGAGCGCCGCCCCGCTCTCGGGCAGTCCGGCGTGCGCCAGACGTGAGTCGCCATTCGCGAGGCCGATCGCCTCGACACGCGCCAGCTCTTGGCGTGCGGCCTCCAAGATCGCGTCGCGCGACCAGGAGGTTCCGTATGTGGACACGCGCAGCTGATCGACCGCGGCGAGCATCGCGGCAACTGGCGTGGTCGCTCCAGGCAGCACGGTCGGGTAGAGGCGCAGTTCGACCGCCTGGAATCCGGTTGGCACATCGAAGACCGCGCCGGCGGCGGCGACTTCTGCCGAATCCGCCGCGTCGTCGGCGTCGTCTTCGCCACCCTCGGTGTCTTGCGCGTTCAGTGCGGCGGCGACTGCTGGGTCCGTGTACGCTACCCACCATTCGACACGTTTGTACGCTACACGCGCTGACTCGAATGCCTGACGGACATTCCTCGTGCCGGTAGCGCCAACGGTGGACAGGCGAGTGAGCGACGCACGCAGGCTATCGAGCTCCGCGCCATACACGACGCGCGCTGCATCGAGGTCGACTCGAGGATCCCCTGCGCTGCTTGCCCCACAGATGAGCAGTGGGGCAAACAGCCAAAGGCGGTTAGGGCGAACCAGCCGGGGAACGCGCACCGTTACGCGCGGCCAACGTCTTCGGCGGCCGGGCCGCGATCGTCGGCACCGGCTTCGTGACCGTGAAATGGTCGAGCAGCGAGCCGTCCGCGCTGATCTGCCGGAAGGAGAGTGTGCGTCCCCTCACATCGATCGAGCTCAACGAATGCTGCGCCGCCTCGAAGGCGTACGTGAACGGCTGCCAGCTCCCCCGATCGCCGGTCTGCTCGGGATTGTAGAGCTCCGCTCCACCGCCGCCGGTGACGATATAGATGACGCCCTTGGGCACGGTATGCCTCACGCCGTCAAATTCGTGGTCGAGCTTGTAGTCGCCATCGATCGTGAACGGCAAACGCCCATTCGTGCGGTACCACTCCGGCGCGTGCAAGGTTCCGTCGATCGCGACCTTGGGATCGCCGGACAGCTTCGGCAGGAACGTCATCGGGTACGAGCGCTGATAGTTGTGCACGTGCCCCATGAGCACAAGATCGACGTTGCCCGCCTCGAACACGTCGGACAGGAGCCGCATCTGCTGCTCGGTAAAATGCTCGCGCGACGAGTTGAACCCGGGCTGATGGAACATCACGAACCGCCACGTCGCGCCAGCCGCGTGCGCGAGATCCTGCGCCACCCAGTTGCGCAGCACCGGATCGGTCCAGTCCATGTATGGATCGGCGTCGAGCACGGTCCAATGCGTATTCCCGTAGTCGAACGAGTAGTTCGCCATACGCGGATAGTTCGGCCCGTACGCGCGCGCCATAATGCCCGCGAGCATCGAGTCGCTCGCGATGAGCGGCGCATTGTGGCCCATCTTCGTGCTCGGCCCATTGAGCGGCATCGACCAGTACGAGAAGTACGCCCCGAAATCCGCGAGCGAGTCGTTCACGTTGCGCAGATAGCTCGCGTCGTGGTTGCCGATCGCGGCCACGAACGGTACCGACTGCAAGAGCGGCGCGCCGGTCGTCGGCGACGCATTATCGGCGCCATAGATCGGAAAGAACTTCGTCCGATACTCGCTCATGCGACCGGAGCTGTAGACGATATCGCCCGGGATCGCGATGAAGTCAGGGTGCTCGAGATAGGCGCGATAGGCGACCGCGCGCTGCCCCGGCGTGTTCTGTCCGGCATCGCCGAACAGCACGACGCGGTACGGCTCGTTCGGACCTTTGCGCGCCTGGCCGGTGGCCGTGAACACGACCTTGCCGTCCCGCTTCACGCGATACTCGAACTTGGAGCCCGGCGTGAGATCGCCGAGCGTGCCGTGATAGACCTCGTACGGCTCGAGGCCCGGGACCTCGATGCGCGAGGGATAGAAGGTCCGCTGCGGCTTCCACACCGTCCCGCCAGCGGGCTTGAGATCGACTTCCCAGTCGGCCGACCCGGTGTCCGAGTGCCACAACAGGGCCATCGTCACCGACTCGGCCGACGGCGCGTCACCGAGTTGGAGATAGGGGCGGACTATGAAAGGCGTCGGCGCCGAGATGGCGGCGGCCGCGACGGCCTGCACCAGCATCAAATGGAACATGTGACTCAGCGTGTGGGCGGCAGGGTGAAATTACACAATCCTGCCCCTTAAGACACGGCGAACGTGTAACAACCCTAACGCCGGGCTGAGCCTGGTGCGATCTTCGCCCTCATGCGAGCCCCCGCCCTGATCGCCTTTCTTGCCGCCACGCCGCTGGCCGCGCAAAGCGTCGCCGACTCCTCTCCGTTTCGGGCGCTGACCCTCCCAACGCCGACCGAATACCGGTCGTCATCCGGCCGCCCCGGCCCCCGGTACTGGCAGCAGCGCGTGGACTACCGGATCCGCGCCTCTCTCAATCCGGACCTGAACGAGGTCCGCGGGCGCGAAACGATCCATTACGTCAATAGATCGCCGGATGCGTTGCCCTATTTATGGATGTTTTTGGAGCAGAACATCTGCGCGCCGTCGAGCATCACGAACGTGCTCGATCAGCCGCCCTTGGTCTTCCTCGGCAGCACATTCGACTTCTCCTGCCAAGGGTTCGCCGGTGGACTCACACTCGACTCGGCGCGGGTCGGAGGCAAAGAGGCGCAGAAGACGATCTATGGGACCACCATGCGGATCGACCTGACCAAGCCGCTCGCACCCGGCGACACGATCGATCTGGATTTCGCGTGGTCATTCCGTGTGCCAGAGCAGGGCGCTGGCCGCATGGGTCACGACGGAACGCTCTACGAAATCGCCCAGTGGTATCCGCGCATGGCCGTCTATGACGATGTGCATGGATGGAACCATGAGCCGTACATCGGCGCCGGTGAATTTTATCTCGAGTACGGCCACTTCGATGCGTCGATCACGGTGCCCGCGACGTACATCGTTGCGGCAACGGGACGATTAGCGAACGCCGATGAGGTGCTGACCGCCAACGAGCGCGCGCGCCTCAAACGCGCGTTGGCATCGGAGACCCCAGTGGCGATCATCGCGAAGGACGAAGTCGGAAAGAGCGAGACCAGGCCGAAGACAACGGGCACGATGACATGGCATTTCGTCGCGGACAGCGTGCGCGACCTGGCCTTTGCCGCGGCGCCCAATTTTCGCTGGGACGCCAGTGGGTACAAAGGCATTCTGATAGAGACCCTGTACAGAACAACCGCCGACAAGTGGGAGGAGGCGAACCGGATGGCCAGAGGTGCTATCCAGTACTTCAGCGAGCAATGGTTCCCCTACCCTTATAGCCACGCGACCACGATCGAAGGCCCGATCGAGGGCATGGAATACCCGATGCTGACCTTCGTGCCGAACAGCCCGTCGCGCGAAGAACAGCAGTGGGTCCTCGCGCACGAGTTCGGCCACGAGTGGTTCCCCATGGTCGTCGGCTCGAACGAGCGACTGTACCCATGGCTGGACGAGGGCTTCAACACCTTCATCGACCTCGGCAACGCCGCGAAATACTTCGCGGGCACCGCGTACGGCGACACGATCGAGGTCCACCCATTGCACCTCTACCCGGATCATAGCGTGCCGGGCGCCGAGCAACCGATCATCACGAAGCCGACCGAAGTGCACGACCTCTTCTGGGACGCGTACCAGAAGCCCGCGCTCATGATGCAAGAGCTCCGCTATGAAGTCCTCGGCAAAGATCGCTTCGACGCCGCGTTCCGCGCGTACATCCGCGCGTGGCAGTTCAAGCACCCGACGCCGTCGGACTTCTTTCGCATGATGCGCGACGAGTCCGGCATGGATCTCGACTGGTTCTGGCGGGGTTGGATCTATACGACCGCGCGACTCGACCAAGCCGTCGACTCAGTCGTGGGACCGAAAGTGTATCTTTCGAATCGCGGAACGATGATCATGCCGGCCGAGCTTGCTATCACGTTCGATGACGGGACGCAGTCGACGGTGCGACTGCCGATCGAGATGTGGAATCTCGGTTCACGCTTCACGTATCGCGTGCCGGGCTCCAAGCACATCACGCGCGTCGAGCTCGACCCGCGGAAAGGCCTGCCCGACATCGACCGGCGCAACAACGGGTGGCCGCGCCCATGAGCGAGCAACCGTGATCGTCCGTGTCTGGCACGCGCGCGCGTCGCTCGTCGACCCATCCGGGTACCCCCGGCATTTCATCGACCACGTGCTGCCGGACCTGGAACGCATCGAGGGATTCGCCGGCGCCACGCTGCTCCGGCAGACCCGCGCGCACGATATCGAGTACGTCGTAGAGACGCGGTGGACGTCAACGGATGCGATCCGCGCGTTCGCGGGCGCGAATATCGACCGTGCGGTGGTCGCGCCCGACGCTCAGGCCTTACTCATCGACTACGATCAGCGCGTCGCGCACTACGAGATCGTTCACGAAGCCTGAGCGCGATACATCGCGCGAAACTGTGCGATCGCCGGGTCGGGAAACGCTTTCAGCGTCGTGAAGATCTCGGCCGCGAATTCGACGGCGCCGAGACCCGAGGCCGAGATCACGCCGCGGTCGGCGACGGCGAGCGTGTCTTCCACGTACATCGACGGGGTCTCGTAGCCTGGCGCGTAGTGCGAGAGAAAATCGCGTCCGTTGCTCGTGTGACGTCGATCACGAAACAACTCGGCGCGCGCCATGGCGATGGTTGCGGCGCAGATGCCGGCGATCGGGATCGCTTTGGCTCGCAATGTGTATAGAATGGGAGCCAGACGATCGGCGGGATACTCGCGTTCCCACATGTCGCCGCCGGGCAGGATCAGGAGCTCGGTGGAGTCGGGAACCAGATCGTCGAGCACGGCATCGGGCGTGACGCGCAGGCCGCCCATCGACGTGACGGGGGACAGGTCATACCCGAATGTCTTGACCGACCGGTTCCCCCAGCGTCGAAGGCCAGTCAGCGCGAACGAGGGCTCCCAGTCGGCAAACCCCTCGAAGATGAGAACTGCCGTACTCGGGCTTGTCATGAGTATGTTTGGGTCCATGTCGGACAACGAGGAGCCGCGCACCCTGCGCGACCGGGTGCATTTGGAGTATAGCCTGCGAGGCAACCAGATCTACGTGACGTATCCGCCCAGCTACACCGGCGGATTTCCGATCGGCGAGTATCCCGCGTGGTACGAGACGGACCCACCCAATGAGATCACCCGCGAACGCGTGGCGATCTGGCGTGAGTTGAGGAACTCCATATGAGACTGCTCGTCCTAACGGCCACTGCCCTTCTGCTCTCGGGTGTCACGGCGTCCGCGCAGGACCAGGACCCACCGACGCGCGCGGGACGGCTCGCCATGTTCCAGGGCGCTGTGTCGATCCGTCCCGCCAGTGACACCGAATGGGCCGCGGCACAGCCGAATCGGCCGCTGACGACGGGTGATCGCGTATGGACGGACACCAACGCCCGGGCCGAAGTGCAGGTGGGCAGCACGCGGCTCCGGCTGTCCAGCGGCACCGAGATGGACATCGCGAACCTCGACGACAACACGCTGCAGGTGAGCATTCCGCAGGGCACGCTGACCGCACGCGTCCCTCGCCTCGAGAACGGCGACGCCGACGAGATCGACACGCCAAACGCCGCGATCGGCATCGGCCAGGCCGGTAACTATCGCATCGACATCTCGCCCGATGGCAACAGCTCGACGATCAAGGTCTTCTCGGGCCAGGTGCGCGTCACCGCGGCCGGCTCGTCGTTCGATGTCAACGCGCATCAGCAAGCCACGGTGAACGGCACGGACCAGCCGACGTACGACCTGGCCGATCTGGGCCCCGGAGACGGCTGGGACCAATGGAACGATGACCGCGACCGTCGCGAAGAGGCGTCGGCCTCGGCGCGGTACGTCTCCGCCGACATCGCGGGCTATGACGATCTCGATGGCAATGGCGACTGGCGCGACGATCCCACGTACGGCCCGGTGTGGACGCCGACGACGGTCGTCGTTGGATGGAGCCCGTATCACTACGGGCACTGGGTGTGGACAGGACGGTGGGGCTGGACGTGGGTCGACGATGCGCCGTGGGGTTGGGCGCCGTTCCACTATGGCCGTTGGGTGTACGTCGAGGATCACTGGGGCTGGTGCCCGGGTCGCGTCTACGAGCGTCCCGTATATGCGCCGGCACTCGTCGCGTTCGTCGGCGGCCGCGGATGGAACGTGGGGGTGTCGTTCGGCGGCGGCGTCGGCGTGGGTTGGTTCCCGCTCGCGCCCGAGGAGCCGTACTACCCGGCATACCACGTGAGCAACACGTACATCCGGAACGTGAACGTCACGAACGTCACCAACGTGACGAACATTACGAATGTCACCAACGTGACGAACGTCACCAACATCACGTATCGCAACCGTTCGTTGCCGGGCGCGGTGACGGTCGTTCCGGACAACGCGTTCCGGAATGGCCAGCCCGTCTCGCGCTATGCGGTACGCGTTCCACCATCCGCGATCCAGAACGCGCCGCGCTTGGGATCGGCCGCGCCGTTCGTGCCGACGCAGCGGAGCATCGCACCGATCGCGTCCGAGCATCGTCCGCCGCCCGCCATCACCAACCGCACGGTCGTCGCGGTGCGCCAACCGCCAAAGGCGCCGCCGTCGTTCGCCGAGCAGGCGAAGCTGATCGAGGCGCACCCGGGCCGGCCGCTGGCCCCGACCGAGATCGCATCGATCAAACGTCCCGAGGCGCCACCGGTTGTCCCGGTCCGTCCCGCGAATGAGCCCGTGCGCCCTGGCGTGACGCTCAAGCCCGCGCGTCCGGCGATCGCGACGACGCCCGCCGCGCCAAAGCCCGTCACCCGTCCTGGTTTCGTCGCGACACCAGCACCACGGCCGACACCAGCCGTGCCGCGTCCGCCGATCGCCGAGCCCACGCGTGGTCCGGCCACCGCGACGCGCGTTCCGCAACCGCCACCACGTCCCACGATCTCGACTGCGCCGGCGCCGAACCGGAATCTCCAGCAGCAGTATCAACAGCAGCGAGATCAAATGGAAAACCGGCACGCGCAGGAAGCGGCGAATCCGCCGACGACCGCGACACCACAACAGGTCGCGAAACAACAGGCGGATGAGCATCGCGCACTCGACAACAATTACGTGCAGGCGCGCTCCAGTGGTGCGAGGTCGATGCCCGCCCCTCCGCCACCGCGTCCGCCACAACCGGCGGCGCGTCCCGCGGAGCCCGCACCAGCACCACGGCCAGCGGCACCCGCTCCGCGTCCGGCGCCGCAACCGCGTCCGCGCAAGCCGTAAAGCAGGCAACGTCTCTCGGGTTTTGCACGTAGTGAGTCAATGAAGATCTGGATTTTCTTGACGGTCGGCGTCGCTGGGGTCGCCAATGCACAACAGACTCCCGCGACGCCGACGCCGGGCCTGACAGCGCAGGCGATCGCCGACACGCTGCCACCCGATACGACCTTCCATTACGCGGCGACGTTGACGATGGATCAAGTCGTCGCCAGCGCGTTGCGATATAGCCCCGCGGTCGCGCAGGCGCGGGGCAACGTGCACTCCGGCCTCTCGAACGAACGCGTCGCCTATGGTGCGTTCCTGCCGAACGTGATTTTTAACGCGAACGCGCTGCAGCAAAACGCGAAGAGCACCCCGGCGGCGGTCAACGTTGGCGGCCCCCCGTCGAGCATACAGTACGCGCCGAACGCATACTGGGCCGGGCTCTCAGCGTCGTACGATCTGTTCACGGGCGGCCGGCGGCCGGCGGAGATCGCGGCGTCGAAAGCCGTCACGCACGCGGCCGATGCGTCGCTCGTCTCGCAGAAGTACTCGACGCAGCTGACCGCGGAGGAGTCGGCGTACGGCGTGTTGCGCAGCCACGACCTCGTGGTCGTGTCGATGATCCGCATCCAAAACGCCGTACGCGCGCTCGACTACGCCTCGGCCAACTTGCGCGCCGGCACCGCCACCCGCGCCGATGTGCTCCAGGCGCAACTCGCGGTCGAGCAAGCGCGTCAGGCCATGATCGCATCGCAGGACTCGCTCACCGCGAACGCCTACGGACTCGGCCGATTCGTCGGCGTCGATGGCGCGGTCTGGGTCGCGGGCGTCGACTCGGTGATCAACTTCCAGTTGGCGCTACCCGATTCACAGATTATCAACGTCGCCGTGACCGGCGCACCGACCGTCACCGCCGCCGACCAGACCGCGCGGTCGCAGCGCGCGTTCCTCGATGCGGCGAAGACGCAATATCTGCCGACGATCACGCTTTCGGGCGGCTACAACTGGGCGAATACGTCACTCAACATCAACAGCACGCGCCAGGGCTGGCTCGTCGAAGTCGGCACGGCGTTCCCGTTGTTCAACGGGTTCGTCCGCGAGAACGACGTCGAGCAGGCCTCGATCAACGCCGACGTCGCGCGGTCGGCCGCGTCCGACACGCACCGGTTCGCGCGGAGTCAGGCCGAGGCGCTGTTGGCCAACCTCCGTCTCTCCGAGACCGGCATTCGGTCGGCCGAGGTCGAGGTCGCGACGGCCGAGGAGAACTTGCGCGTCATGTTCGCGCGGTATCGGAACGGCGTCGCGACGTTTCTCGATCTGACGACGGCGCAGCTCAACGAGGCCACGTCACGCACGGACCTCGTGACCGCGCGCTACAACTACTTTATCACCCGCGTATCGCTGGAAGCGTTATTGGGCCGGTCACTGTAGGCTACGATTCGCAGTCTCGCATTTTCGATCACATCATCGGACGGGTTCACTACCACGGTCGCGCCCTCGGTGATACCGTCCGTCAGTTCGACCTGACTCCCGTAGTCGCGGCCCAGCGTCACGTGTGTAAAGTGGGCCGTGCTGTCCGCCCCCACTTCTACCACTTGCGGTCCATCGGATCGCGTAACTAACGCGTTGGCCGTCACCACGAGTGGAGCCGTGCTGCGGTCGATTTGAAAATGGACGTCGGCGTAGAGTCCCGGCACGAGTGCGCCATCGCCATTCGGGATGCGCACCTCGACCAATAACGTCCGGGAGGCCGGATCCAATGCCTCGGATGTTCGGCTCACGATACCGTTGAACGTCCTGCCGGGCCGCTCCGCAACACTCACCGCTGCCTGCTGCCCGACACGAATGGATGTACTGACCGACTGCGGCACACTGACCAAGAGGCGAACCGTGTCGACCTCGGCCAACGTATACAATCCACGTCCGATACCCGTCGTCGCGGGACCGGCGCCGTTGGGCGACACGTACTGGCCGACGTCGAGCGAGCGCGACGTGACCACGCCGGAGAATGGCGCGACGATGTACGAGAACTGTTGGAGAGCCGATAAACGACGGACATCGGCTTCATCGGCCATGACACCGGCGTTCGCGTCGTCGAACGCCGCCTGGTGTTCGTCGAGCTCGAGCTTCGAGACCGCGCTGTCGCGCACCAGATCTTTCCAACGAGCGAGATTCGTGCGAGCCAGCAACAGGGTCGCCTGCGCCCGAGCGAGCGTCGCCCGCGCCGCTTCGAGCTGCTGATCGACTTCAGGCGTCGAGATCTGCGCCATCACCTGGCCCGATTTGACATGGGCGCCCATGTCGACGGTCCAGCGCTTCACATAACCGGCGGTCTGCGCATACACCGACGCTTCGTGCAGCGCCTCGACGGTGCCGGGAAGCGCGAGATCGGATGTCGCCGCGGCACGATGCACGGTGGCGACGAGGACACCCACCGCGCTGTTGCTTCGAGCCGACGCCGCGGCCGCGAGTCGCCGGGCACGGGCGACGCGTGGCAACCCGCCGACGAGCAGCACCACGACGACGAGGACGATGATAGCGATCGTGCGGACTTTCATTATCGATCGACTCCGGCGAGAGTGACATCTCCGGTGTCGCGCGGCGTCACCCGCCCGCGAATGGATGCGTAGACGACCGGAACGAAGAATAGCGTCGCGAAGGTCGCGACCAGCAACCCGCCAATAACGGCGCGTCCCAACGGCGCGTTCTGCTCGCCACCTTCTCCGAGCCCGAGCGCCATGGGCAGCATGCCGATGATCATGGCGAGTGCCGTCATGAGCACGGGCCGGATACGCTCGTGCCCGGCCTCGAGCGCCGCTTCGATCGCGGTGCGCCCGAGTCCGCGCTGCTCATTCGCGAACGTGACCACGAGCACGGAGTTCGCGGTCGCGACGCCCATGGCCATGATCGCGCCCATGAGCGACGGCACGCTGAACGTTGTCTGAGTCAAATACAGCGACCACACAATGCCCGCGAGCGCACCCGGGAGCGCCATGATGATGATCATTGGGTCGGTCCACGACTGGAAGTTCACGACCATCAGCAGGTACACGAGCACGATCGCGAACACGAGACCGGCTTCGAGGCCGAAGAACGACGAGCGCATGCTCTCGACCTGTCCGCGGACGACGATCGTCGTGCCGCGCGGCAGCGTCTGCCGCGTCTTCTCGACCACGCGATCGACATCGTGGGCGACGCCGCCCAGGTCGCGGCCGGCCACGTTCGCGTCGACGTCAAAGACCGGCTGAATGTTGTAATGCGTGATGACCGCCAGCGTGTTGCGTCGCGTCACGTGCGACAGATTCGTGAGCAGCTGCGGCTGATCGCTCCCCGAGTGAATCGGCGTGCGCTCGAGATCGGCCATGTCCGTCACCCGGTACTGCGGCGTCTGCACGACGAGCGGATAGTTGATGCCGTTCTGTGGGTTGAGCCAGTAGTTGGGCGCCACCTGCACGTTCGACGACAGCGTCACGAGCATGTCGTTGGCGACGTCGCGTTGCGTCAGGCCGATCTCCTGCGCTTTCGTTCGATCGACGTTGATGAGAAGATCCGGCGCGTTCACCACCTGGAGCATGTGCACATCGGCGGTGCCGGGGATTGCGTTCAGCTGGTGGACCAGCCCCTTCGCGATCTCGAAGTTCTGCGTGCGATTTCGACCGACCACCTGCACGTCGATCGGCGCCGCGAGCCCGAAGTTGAGCGTCTGGCCGACGATATCGGCGGGCTGGAAGAAGAACGTCACGCCGGGGAAGTCCCGCCCGATCGTCGCCCGAAGCGAGTCGACGTAGTCGGGCGTCTTGCCCTGGCGGTCCTCCTTCAGCGAGATCAGTACCTCGCCGTCCGTCGAGCCGATCGTCGGGTTGTCGCTGTAGGCCAGATTGAGCCCGAGTCCGCCGATCCCGATGTTGTCGATGATCACGTCGAGATCATGCCCGGGAATGACCCGGCGGATATCGCGCTCGATGCCCGCCAGCAGCTGCTCGGTTTCTTCGATGCGAGTCCCAGCCGGCGCGCGCACGTGCACGCGAATCTGACCCGCATCGACGGCCGGAAAGAAATCCTGCCCGATGAAGGGGACCAAGAGGAACGATGCCACCACACCGCCCAGGAAGACGGTGGTCGTGCGCTTCGGCCGCTCGATGAGGCTCGCCAGGATGCGGTCATACCCGGCCCGGAAGCGATCGAACAACTGCTCGAACCGCCGGAAGAACGCCGCCGGCGGTCTCCCATGCTCGGCGAGCAACGCATACTTGACCAGCGTGGGCACCAGCGTCCGTGAGAGTAGGTACGACGCGAGCATCGCGAAGATCACCGCCTCGGCCAGCGGCGCGAACAAGAATCCCGCCACGCCCGACAGCGAGAGAATCGGCACGAAGACGATGCAGATACAGAGCGTCGACACGAATGTCGGGACCGCGATCTGCACCGACCCGTCGAGAATCGCCTGCTCGAGATCCTTGCCCTGCGATGCATTGCGGTGGATGTTTTCGATCGCCACGGTCGCGTCGTCCACAAGGATACCGACCGCCAGCGCGAATCCGCCCAGGGTCATACTGTTGATCGTCTGTCCGAGCGCGCTCAGCACGATGACCGACGATAGAATCGCGAGCGGGATGGACACCGCGACGATCAGCGTGCTCCGCCAGCTGCCGAGGAAGAGCAAGATCATGAGCGCGGTCAGGCAGGCCGCGATCACCGCCTCGCGAATGACGCCATTGATCGCCGCCTTCACGAACAACGATTGATCGCTGAGCGGGTCGGCTTTGAGTGCCGGCGGCAGCGTCGCCATGACCGACGGCAGACGGTCGCGGATGCGCTTCACGACGTCCAACGTCGACGCGCCTCCGCCCTTGAGCACCGTGAGCAGGGCTCCGCGTTGGCCGTTGCGGCGCACGATGCTCTGCTGCACGGCGTACCCGTCGTGCACCTGGGCCACATCGCGCACATAGATCGTCGCGCCATTGACTTGCTTGATCGGCAGATCGTTCAACTGTTGCAGGACATCCGGGCTCGAGTTCAGGTGGACCTGATACTCGCGCGAGCCCATCTTCGCCGTGCCAGCCGGCAGGACGAGGTTCTGCGCATTGACGGCGTTCGAGACATCGTTCGGCGACACCCCATTGGCGTACATCCGCTGGGGATCGATGTCGATCATGATCTGCCGCACCTTCCCACCGTACGGCAGCGGCAGCTGCGCGCCCTGCACGGTCGCGAGCTGGGTGCGCATGAAGTTGTAGCCGTCGTCGTAGATCTCCTGCTCGGAGAGCGACTGGCTGGAGAGCGCGAGCTGGAGCACCGGCACGTTCGACGCGTTGAACCGGACGATGAACGGCGGCTGCGTGCCGACCGGCGCGATGCGCAGAATCGTCTGCGAGATCGCCGTGATCTGGGCGATCGCGCCGTTGATATTCGTGCCCTGGTGGAAGAAGACCTTTTCGACCGCGTACCCAGTCATGGACTGGGATTCCATGTGCTCGATGTTGTCGACGGTCGTCGTCATGCCGCGCTCGTGCGGCGTGATAATGCGACTCTCCATATCTTCCGGCGACATGCCCGCGTAGGTCCAGATCACGGTGACGACGGGGATGTCGATGTTCGGGAAGATGTCCGTGGCCATCTTCCGCAGCGACACGATGCCGAAGATCAGGATCGCCATCGCGGCCACCACGAACGTGTAGGGCCGTTTGAGGCCGAGTTGGACGAGCCACATGGGTCAGAGACTCCTGCCGGCGAGCGCCTCGAGCTGCGCGCGCGCTATGCCATAGTCGTATCGCGCCGTGACGGCGTCCTGTTCCGCCGCGACGAGGGTCGCCTCGGAGGTGAGCCGGTCCAGAATCGTCGACGCCCCAGCCTGATAGCGCGCGTCCTGCACGCGCAGATCTTCGCGCGCCTGCGCGACGGCTTCCTCGGCGAGCCGTATGCGCTCGCCGGCCACATTGAGATTCGCGAGTCCCCGCTCGGCCGCCGCCCGGGCCTCACGCCTCGTATCGGCCCGCGTCGCGGTCGCCGCATCCGCCTCGGCATCGGCTCTGGACACACCGTCCTCGCGTTGGAAGCCGTCGAAAATCGGGTACACCACGCCAATTCTGAACTGCCACGCGTTGCCGCCATCGACGAGCGAGCCGCGCGTCGCTGGTTGCGCGTATACGGAGTAGCCGCCGCTGGCGTTGATCGTCGGGAAGTACTGCGCTTTCGCCGCGCGCACCGATGCGTTGGCCGCATCGAAGCTGGCGTCAGCGGAACGGACCGACGGGCCGCCAGATACGATCAGATCAACGATATCACGATCGGGCATCGGAAGTGGCCGCACAATCGTCGAGTCGGCCTCATCTGCGCCGACGGAGCGGCCGAGTCCGGTCACACGGCCGAGCTCGAATGTGGCACTGGTGTGTTGGGCCTGTGCGGCCAACAGCGCCTCTTTTGCCGACGAGAGCTCGACGCCGGCTCTTAGCACATCCGACCTGAAGGTCGTCCCAGCCTCGAGTCGGTGCTGCGCGACGCTCAGTGCTTCTTGGTCTCTCGCTAATCGCGCTTGCGAGACTTTGATCAGGTCCGCCGCGCGGAGGACGTCCAGGAACGCGACTTCCACGGTCAGTCGAGCGCCGAACGTTCGATCAACTAACGAGGCATCAGCCGCGGTTCGTTCAGCATCGGCCGCATGGCGCTGAGCACCGCGGCGACCGGCTGTGAACAAGTCGACTGACGCGAGCACTCCGGTTCCATAGGTGGGACCGGGTAATGCGAGCGACAGCGGTGGTTCGGGAGAGGCTAAGTCCGCGTTCGAGAAATTGGCTTGATACGCGATCTGCGGTAGGAACGCGCCAACGGCAAGACGTTGTTGCGAACGCGCTTCCCAGACATTCGCTTTACCACGCGCGACATCCGGACTGGCATTCGCCGCGTGCGCCAGGGCGTCTGCCAATGAGATTGTCGTATCGACCTGCGCGTAGACCGGCAGCGCGGAGACCAAGCATAAAAGGACAATGCGTGCGATCGACACACCGCAATGTCATCTGACCGGCCAGTCAGAAAAATGCAGAAACTTGCGCTCGAATGATCCTTTTTTTGTTAGGCGACCGCGACCTGCGCCTCGCGCCACCCGCCCGGTGGCGCCCCGTGCCGTTTCGTGAACTGCCGTATGAAATATGAGACATTGTCATAACCCACGGCGTTCGCGATTGTCTGCAGCGGCTGATCCGTATCGATCAGCAATCGCTCAGCCTCACGCATGCGGCGCTCGATGATCCACTGCAACACGGTGCGCCCGGTCTCCTCACGGATCGCATGCGTGAGATACGCGGGCGAGCGAGCGACAGCTTTTGCCACGTCGGCGAGCCCGATCGGTGACCGATAGCGACTCTCAATGACGTGAAAGACGTCGCGGACCAGCTGAGTCGCACCATCACAGAGCATCAGATCATTCGGCACGGGCCGCAACCGCGCGACGTCCGTCAACAGGAGATTGATCAACGACGGCAGCGCCGAATGCTCGGCCTCGGCATGACGTTCGAGCTCTCCCTGCAACAGCTCGAGCTCGGCTACCAACCGCGCGAGCTGCGCTTCGTCCGCATGAAAGCGGAGCACGCTGCTAGCGCGGGAGAGCAGTTGCGACGGCAACCCGCGCGGCCGCGCCTCGAGACACAACGCGATCGCGTGTCGCGCAAACGACGCGACCCAATACGTCGACGTGCCGAACGCATGGGCGTCGAACGGAATCCCGGGCGCGAAGACATATACGTCGCCCTCGGCGTGGGTCGTCGGCCCACACACGGCCTTCTGAGGACATTCCGGGCCATCGACGACAACGAGCGTGTAACGGAGCTCGGGCCACACGGGCGCGCGAAACAGAATCGGCTCCAATCGGCGTCTGCGCCAGAGCGCCACGCCGGTCCGTGCGCTATTCTCGATGGACGACATAGCACAATCATTATCCCATGACGACTCCACTAGTTCCTACCGACGTCATACTCAAGCGCTTCGAGACACCAGACGAAGTGCGCGAGATGGTGAAGGGCCGATTCGAGATCGTGCGCATCGGCGGCCTCACGATCGGCCGCGCGACGTACCAGCCAGGATGGCGATGGTCAGAGCACGTCGGCCCTGGCGTAGGAGCCACGAGATGCTCGGTAGAACACGTCGGTCTCGTGGTGTCAGGCACCGCGACCGCCGCGCTCGAAGACGGACGCGTGTTTGAATTGCGTGTTGGAGAACTCTTTTACATTCCGCCGGTGCCGCACGACAGCTGGGTCGTGGGAGACAAGCCCTACGTCTCGCTACACTTCCTCGGGGCGGACCATTACGCTCGGTAGCCCCCTCTGTCCGGGCCACCAGTTCCACTTGCCGGCGAGTCGAAGCACAGCGGGACCGATGCCGAGTCGCACGATCGTGGCGTCGACCAACACGGCCACCGCCAAGGCGAAGCCGAGGATCTTCACGAGCAGAAAGTCGCCAAGCGTGAACGAGGCGAAGACGACGATCATGACGGCGGCCGCACTCGTAATCACGCCGCCCGTCCGAGCGACACCCTCAGCCAACGCATCGTCGACACCGGCGCCGGATCTATTAGCCTCCGCGACTCGGGCCACGAGGAAGACCTCGTAGTCCATACTGAGCCCGAAGACGAGGCAAAACACGATGACGGGCACCGCGGGAAATAGCGCATCGACCGGCGCGCTCAGCCCGACGAGCGACATGAGATGCCCGTCCTGAAACACCAGGACCGTCGCCCCAAACGCCGCGCCGACTGAAATCAAGTTCAGCACGATGGCTTTGAGCGGGATCAGCACCGAGCTAAAGCCGATCAACAAAGCAAAGAACGTCCCGCCGACCACCAGCCCGACGACGTACATCGCGTGCCCGGCGATGGCGTCCTGATAATCGGTATTCTGCGCCGGCAGCCCGCCGATGCGAATGGTCGCGCCACGCAGCCCGGTGAGCTGGACGGGATCCATGGCGCGCAGCTCATGGATCAAATCCGTGAGCTGCGCCGGCGTGGCGCTCTCCTTTGGCACGACCTCAATGAGCGCCGCCTTGTGATCGCGACTCACAAACGATCGAATCAAGTCGACGGACACGAGCCCCAAGACCGTCGTACTCGGATGCTCGGCATGGAGAATGGTCGGCAACGACCGCACCCGCGCGATCTCCGGCCGGTGCTCGACCGCGATGGCCACGCGTCGCCACGCCTGCCACCCGGCATCCGTAAACGGACCCGCGCCCGGCGGCAGCTCGAGGAGAATGTGCGTGTCCTCGACGATACCCATCTTCCCCATATTCCGCATCGCCCGCACCGCGCGCGCGGATTCCATGGACTGCGGCAACCAGTCCTCGCCGGTGGGCAACTGATCATTGAGCCGCCGCGCTTGCCCGACGAGTATCGCCAACGGCACGCCGCAGACCACGATCACGAGCAGCGGATGCGCGGCGACCCAAGCGCCCCATTTCCGCCAGCCATTCTCGCGGCCGACATGCCGCACGTGCCAGAGGCTCCAGCGATTGACCAAGGGCCCGAGCCACGCGAGTAATCCGGGCAACAACGTCGTGGCGATCAGCGCCGAGAACACGACAGTGAGCAGTCCGCCGATGCCGATCGAGCGCAGGTCGCCGATCGGAATGACGATGAGCGCCACGAACCCGATCGCGACCGCGGCGCCGGAAATAAGGATAGTGTGCCCCGCTCGACGTACCGCCTCGATCGCCGCGTCCTCCGCGCTCAGCCCCTGCGCCAGCGACTCGCGGAATCGCGACACGGTCAAGAGCGCGTAATCCACGCCGATGCCCAGCCCCAGCATTGTGATGATGTTGTGCGAGAGCACGGACAGCGGCCACACCATACTGATCAGGGCGGCGCCGCCGAGGCTCAGGCCAATCGCGAGCGCCCCGGCGATCGCGGGCAACAGCGCGGCGACGAGCGAGCCGAACACGACCACGAGCAGTACGATCGTAATCGGCAACACGCGTCGCTCGGCCGTCCTCGCATCCGCCGCGCTCGCCGCGCGGACGTCGTAGTTGAACGGCGCATCACCGGTCCACCCCATGGAGATGCCCGGGAACTGCGGCGCCAGCTCCTGCTGCAGCACGGCGCTCGCGTGCCGCATCGCCGGGATGTACTCCTGCGCCGGATTCCCGACTTTATCGAGCCCGACAACGACGAAGGTCCCGCGCGGCGAGAGAAACGCCGAGTCCGGCGTGTTCGCAAAGGACAGCACCCGCTTCACGCCCGGCAGCGTGTCGAGCACGCTCACGATCTGGTGGAGCGCGGTCTTCCCCTCCGGCGTGGCCGGCGAAGCGATGTTTGAGATCACGAGCACGGCGAACGACGCGTACGGGGCGTCGAAGCGCTTGGCCAAGATGCGCTCGACGACGCCGGCCTCGCGCTCGTTCGGGCGCGCGCTCGCGTTCATGTGGTTGGCGGCGGTGAGCGCCCACGGCACGAGCGCGACGGCCAGCAGGACCCAGACAGCGGCGACCGCGCCACGGGAGCGTACGATCGCGCGTGAGAGCATGGGCGCGCTCAAGTTAGGGCGCGTGGGAAACCGGCTCAAGCAGGAGGTCCATCACGGCATCCCTCACGGGCTCCACCGGGAGCGACTGTAGGTTTCCTTCGGGCGCCCCTATGGCGATCCCTCCAGTCCGATACGGGCCCCAGACCTCCGCTCGGTTCCTGATATACATCACGACCGCCGGCTTTCCGAACGCCGATGCCGCGTGTGCGATCGCGGTATCAGGTGTCAGCACATAGTCAGCCGTCGCGACAAGGGCGAACGCTTCTCGCACGCTTCTCGTGCTCACATAACGCCCTCCAACGCCAGCCAAATCTTCCCCCAAGCTTCTATCAGCAGGAGCAGCCGTAACGATGACATCGAGATCATCGCGGAGATCGTCACGCGCGCGCACCGCGCGCAGAATCGTGGCGAAGCGATCAGCGGGCCATCGGCGCGACGTTTTTCCGGCCGAGACGTTGATGAGCAGCCGGCGGCCGGCTTGCCACCGTGACTCGCCCAAGGCCCGCTCGGCTGCGGTCAAAAAAATCTCCGGACGCCAGTCTGCGTTCGTCACACCGAATGCAGAAGCCAGCGCGCCCAGATGCTCGACGTAATGTCGGGCCGACGCGGGTCGGGCGACAGGCAGAGTGAATGCCGCATCGATCCCCCGGCCGGCCAGCCCGATGCGATGTCGCGCCCGACTCATCAGCATCATGATCAACGTGGTCGTCGACGGCGAGAAAATCTGACAATCCAAAATCGCGTCATACCGTTCGCGCCGAACGCGCTGGAATGCGCCGAGGTAGGCCGAATCGGCGATGACGATGGACCGCACGTGGGGGTTGCCGGCGAGCACAGGCGCGTTCGCGGGCGACGCGAGCACATCGACCACGACATTCGGATGTGAACGCGCCAACGCGCGAAGGAGACCCGTCGACAGGATCATGTCGCCGATCCGGTCGTAGCGGAGATACAACACGCGAACGGGCGGCTTGTCCGCTCCGAGCTCGAGCGGCAACGGCTGAGGCAGCCGCCGCGCCAATCCGACGAGCACGGCGCGCGAGCCCGCCTCCAACCGTCTCAATCGCATGACATCACCAACTTAGCACGCTCGCCGATGGCACTGCCATTCTGGCGCACGGAGGCACCGCTTGCGGTAATGGTCTGAATGGGGCTTCTTACGTCTATGCTGCCCGAGACCATGACCCAATCAGCCGCAGAAGCGAGTCCGAGACTGGCCCGGATGCGCGAAGCGGTTCGACGTGCGATGGACGCGCTGTCGGGCAATCCTGACGAGCCGCGTGTCGAGCGCGGCGCCCGTATGGCGGCGGCCCGTGAAGCGGTCGTTGCGTACACGCGGTCGATGCGTGACGAAGGTGTGCCAGCCCTCACCGTGATCCAACACGTGAAGGCCGTGGTCCGGGGGGCCTCGTCCCGGAGCGCGCGTGCGTTCCGTGATGCGCTGTCCCAGTGGACCATCGCGGCGTACTTCCAGGCGGACTAGGCGGCCGCGACCACCGCGGCGCCTAGCAGTCCAATCATATCGTTGGTGATCACGTGGACGGGGATCTTGGACAGAAGCCCCGACATACGGCCTTTGCCCGTAAATGATCTCATGAACTCACCGGACTTGAGTACCGAGATCATGCGCTTGGCGATACCGCCGGCCAGGTAGACCCCGCCGGTAGAAAGCGTCTGCAAGACGACGTTGCCCGCCTGGGATCCATAGACGGAAGCGAACAGCTCCACGGCCTTCACGCAGGCGGGATCGGTACCCGCGACGCCCCGTGTCGTGACCACGGCCGCCGGTAGCTGCGCCTTCATCTCGGCCGCCACGGCCGCGGTCTCCGGTACCAATCCGCTCTCGGTCAGATACTGATAGACCGCCACCAGTCCGGCGCCGGATAAGACGCGCTCGTAGGAGACGTGATGGTCCTCGTGCTGCGCCGCGAGAAACTTCTCCAGTCCCCACTCGACATCGTTCCGCGCCGCGAATGTCGCGTGTCCCCCTTCCGACGGCACCACCCGGACGCCGGTGGACTCGCGAAGAACGAGACCCTGGCCAAGGCCGGTCCCAGCTCCCAAAAGGGCCAAGGGACCGGTCGGATCAGGCACTCCGGCTTGTAACGTCTCGACGTCCGTCGGGCCGAGTCGTGTTACACCGTATCCCACGGCATCAAAATCGTTGATCAACGTCGTCCGAGGGACGCCGATCTTGGCGGCGAGCTCGGTGGTTTTGATGACCCACGGCAGGTTCGACGCTTTGATCTCGCCGTCGACCACCGGCCCCGCGACAGCGAAGCAAGCGGCGGCAATTTGGGCCTCAGCGCCGCGTCGAAACTCGATGACGATAGTTGCCAGACTGTCATACTGGCCGCTCGGAAAGATTCGCTCTTGCACTGGGCGCAGAGCCGTTCCCTCCACGGCAAAGACGGCGAGGCGCGCATTCGTCCCGCCGATGTCCCCCGCCAGGACATTCACCGTGGCCGCTCGCTAGCCTTGAGCGCGTAGGCACACTCTTCGATCCGAGCGCCCTTGGCGTCAGCGACGGCAAACCTGGTGCCCTCGTACAAGCACGCGCTTCCGTAGCGCCCGTCCTTGCTGACGGCGTAGTACGTGAGGTCGAACTTCGCGCGTCCTCTGTCATCGAGCAGCCGTTTTTCGGTCATCGCGATCACGCGCTCGATGACTTTGAGACACGCGGCCTCGGGATCCATGCCCTGGCGCATGAGCTCGACGGCGTAGAAGGCGCCGCAGGCTTTGATGTTAGACTCGCCGCGCCCGGTCGATCCGGCCGCGCCGACGGTGTTATCGCAGTATTGCCCCGCGCCGATGATCGGCGAGTCACCGACACGTCCCGCGATCTTGTACGAGATCCCGCTCGTGGTCGTGACCGAGCCAATGTCACCGGCGGCGTTCACGGCGCACATGTTAATCGTGCCGTGAGTCCAGGCGATCTTGACGTCCTCGTCGTGATTGAGCCAGGCGTCGTTCGCATTGAGGTTGGCCTTCCACCGCAACCAATCCTGCCGGCTCTTCTCGGTGAGGAGATTCTGCTCCTTGAACCCCATCTCGAGCGCGAACTTCTTGGCGCCCGCGCCGACCAAGAAGATGTGGTCCGTGTAGTCCATGACGGCTTTCGCGACGAGCGATGGCGTCGCGATGTCCTCGAGCGCGCCGACCGCGCCGGCGCGCTTCGTGGGACCGTGCATGACGCTCGCGTCGAGCTGCACGACGCCGTCCTCGTTCGGCAGACCGCCGAGTCCGACCGACTGGTCCTCGGGGTCGAGCTCCTGGATCATGACGCCCTGAATCGCCGCGTCGAGCGGATCGGCGCCACTCATCATCATGTCGTGCGCCTTGGCGACGCCGCGGATGCCGTTCATAGACGCGATCACGACCGGCCGCGTGCCGGGTCGTGAGACGCTGGATGTCGGTACTTCAGGAAGGATCAGGCCGGCCGCGGCAGTCGCGCCGGCTTCAATGAAGGAACGGCGGGAGATCGTCATGCTCGAAAAACTACTACAGGCGGCCTTGCTCCGTGAGCCACGCGCACGTCGCCGGCCACAGTGCTTCGACCTGCGCTAACGCTGATCCGGCGCCCATGGCGTCCCGGTTCGTCGCCGAGATCTCGGCGCGGCGACACGAGTCTTGGATGGCGGTGATGCCGAGCTGACCCGCGCTCGACTTCAACGAATGCATGGCGCGCTGCGTGGCGTCCAGGTCACCGTTCTCGATCCCTGCCCTGGCGGCTGCGATCCGCTCCGGCGCCGACCGCACGAAGAGCTCGATCAGCTCCCGCACCAGCTTGGGCCCACCAACGATCCGCAGGTTCTCGAGAACGTCACTCACATTGCCGCGCGTCTCAGCGACGCTTTGACGCGCGCGACAAAGCGCGGCGGATCGAACGGCTTGCGTACGTAATCGTCGGCGCCAAGCTCGATCAGTCGTGCCTCCGCCAGGCCGTCTTCCGATCCGGTGAGGACAATGACCGGCGGACCGTTCTTCGCCCGAATATACGTCAGCAATGCATCGCCGTTCATCGTCGGCATGCACAAGTCCGTCACGATGAGCTGATACGATTCGGTGCCGGCGTCGAACAACGCTTGCGCCTTGGTCCCGTCGTCCGCCTCGGTCACGGCGAAGCCGCTCCGCTCGAGCATGGCCTTGGCCAGCGTCCGCTGGACCGGATCATCATCGACCACGAGCACGCGCGGCATCGTCGGCTCTTCGATCTTGCTGGCGGGCGTCGTTGGCTCCGCGCGAGTCCCCTCGCCGACGCCGATCACGCGATCGACCTCGCTCAGCGTCGTCACCCCCTGCGCGACTTTCTCGAGCGACGTCTGTCGGAGCAGGCGCATCCCGCCGGCGATGGCCGCCTCTTGCAGCTCGAGCACGGTCGCGCCGCGGGCTATCGATGTCGCCAGGGCCGGCGTCGCGGTGAACACCTCGAGGACCGGCACGCGTCCCCGGTAACCCGTACCGCCGCAGCTGGGGCAACCCACCGCGCGCTTCGTCGGCTTGACCCCCGATCGAACGCTGAGCTCCGCGTCGGGCTCCGGGAGCGGCGAGGTCGTCGGCGCCGCGCACTGGGCGCACAGCCGTCGGACCAGTCGCTGCGCCAGCGCGCCACGGAGCGTCGCGGCAATGCTCGGGCGGTCGAGCCCGAGATCACTCAACCGGGACACCGCGCTCGCCGCGTCGTTCGTGTGCAGGGTCGCCAGCACCAGGTGTCCCGTCATGGCCGCCTGGACCGCGATCTGCGCGGTCTCGCTATCACGAATCTCGCCGACGAAAATGACATCGGGATCCTGTCGCAGGACCGCTCGAAGCGCCGACGCGAACGTGACGCCGCGCTTCGTCTCGACCTGAATCTGCGTAATGCCGGGCAACTCGTACTCGACCGGATCTTCGACCGTGATGACGTTGACTTCGCCGTTCGCCAGCTCCTTGAGCGCCGCATACAACGTCGTCGTCTTTCCGGAACCGGTCGGCCCGGTGACCACGACGATCCCTTCTTTATGGGAGAGCAGCTGCTTGATGCGGGACAGCTCGTTCTCAGCCATCCCCATATCATCGAGCCGGCGGGCGGTGTCGGATCGCAACACGCGGATGACGGCCTTCTCCGACTCGCGCGTGGGCACGGTCGACACGCGCAGATCGAACGTCTTGCCCTCGATCTGAATGCGCGCGCGACCATCTTGCGGCCGCATGCGATCGGCGATATCGAGCTTCGCCAGCACCTTGATGCGCGACACCACGCGGTTGAGCGCCGACATCGGCAACTGCAGGTGCTGCCGCATCACGCCATCGACGCGGAAGCGCACGACGCCCGTTCCCTTCTGGCCGGGCTCGACGTGCAGATCGCTCGCGCCGTTCACGATGCCGTCGCGCAAGATCAAGCTCGTGAGCTTGACCACCGGCTCCGACTCCGCGTCGCGCTCGGCGATCTCCTCGGGCTGCGTGTTGTCGACGATCTTCACCGCATCGGCCAACTCGGCGTCCATCGTGCCGACCACCCGATCCAGCACGCTGCTGACGTCTTCCGGCTTGGCGTACGTCGCGTCGAGCGCCTCGGCGATCGCCGCCGGCGAGGCGATCTCGAAGATCACCGCGCGGCCCGCGGCAAAACTGACCGCCTGCTCGACGGCAAGATCATCCGGGTTCGCGGTCGCGACGGTGATATGGCGATCGGTCTCGCGCAACGGGATCACGTGATAGCGGCGCGCGAGCTTCTCCGGCAGCAATCGGAGCGCCTTGGGCTCGATCGCCGAGAGATCCGCCACGTTGAGCTTGAGCGATTGCGCGACGTGCGTGGCCAATTTCTCCGGCGTCGTGCCGGTGAGACGCGCGACTTCGGCCCACGATTCCGGGGCCGGCGTGCCTGGCAACACGGTTAGCGATTCGGCGCCCGGAAGCTTCGCGCGGCGCGCGGCGTTGACGAGGAACATGCTCACAGTATCGGGACGCGACACCCTTTTCTGGAGTCACTTCGACGCAAATACATCAAACGCGTGACGCGTGGCGTGAGCGCGCGTCCCCCCGATGCAATGACACGGCGCGATTATGCGTGGCCGGAGATCTGGATCGCCGAGTTACTGATCCTCGGCACGGCGAACATTAACGGTATCTCACCAGTGTGGGTCGCGTCCGCGGTCGCGACCACGGTGGTGGCGGCCGCTCTATCGCGACTCGGCCGCGGCTGGCGGTTAACCCTCGCCTATCTCACGCTCGGCTGCGGGCTTGGGACCGCTTCCTACGCGTCATCGCTCGGGTCACCGATCGCATCCTCGGTCGGAGCACCGGTCGCATTGCCACAAATCGCTGCAGTCATGATCGGGACGCTCGGCGCGTTGGCGATCGGCGTGATGTCGCTGAGCCGTCGTGCGCAGTATTTCCGTCTCGGCGTCGCCGGCACATTGCTGCCTTTAGTTGCGGTGCTGCTCGCAAATTGGCAGTTGAGCGCCGCAGGCGCCTTGATTCTGTTGGTCGCACTCGCTGCGCTCGTGCAACTAATGGGACTCATGGGGCAGAATAATGAGCGCGCGTTAACGATCGAACATGCGACGGAGCAGTCGATCGAGCGACCGATTGAGCGTCCGATCGAGCTTCCGGCCGAGCATTCGATCCGGCGACCGGAGCCGGAGCCGGCTAGAGCCGAGAACAGCGTATCGCACGCGCTCTTTATGAGCATACCGAACGCGATCGCGGTGGTCGACTTTGACGGCAAAATCGCCCTGCTCAATCCAGCGTTCGTCTCGCTCTTCGGCTACACGACCGAAGAAGCGATGGACCACCGCATCGCGGAGCTGATCGTCCCCGATCACTTGCGCGAAGTCGCGCATCGGACCCACGAGCGCGCGCGGAACGGCGAAACGGTCTCGATCGAGACGGAGCGGCGGCGGAAAGATGGTCGGGTGGTGAAGGTGCGCATCTCACTCACGCCGACGCTGATCGGCGAACGCCCGGCCGTGCTCAGCCTCTACACCGATGTCACGGAGCTCCGCGACGCGCAAGCGCGCTTCGAGCAGCTCGTCGCCTCGAGCACGGCGGTGATCTACGCGACCGCGATCAACGGCGAGTCCTACACGCCGACGTTCGTGAGCCAGAATCTGTCGCGTCTCATCGGTCACAACGCGGACGATGCGCTCGACCCATCGTGGTGGTACGAGCATGTCCACCCCGATGACCGTGACGCCGTAATCGCCGAGATGCCGAAGCTCCTGACGGACGGTGAGCTCATCACCGAATACCGCTTCCGTCCGGCGAAAGGCGCGTATCGCTGGATTCACGACGAGGCCCGCCTGCTCCGCGATGCCAGCGGCGCGCCGCACGAGATCGTCGGCGCGTGGCTCGACATCACGGATCGTCGCCACTCCGAGCAAGCGATGGGCGAGGCCAAGGAGGTGGCCGAGCGACTCGCGCGCACGCGCGCGGCGTTCCTCGCGAATATGAGTCATGAGATTCGCACGCCGCTCAATGCCGTGCTCGGCCTGACGGAGCTCGTGCTCGACACGGATCTGTCGTCGTACCAACGCCGTTCGCTCGACATGGTCCGCTCCGCTGGCGAGACCCTGTTGTCCCTGCTCAACGATGTCCTCGATTACTCGAAGATCGAGGCCGAGCAGGTGACGCTGGAGAGCATCCCGTTCGACCTTCGCTATCTCGTCGAGTCGACCGCCGGCCTGCTCGCCGTCCGTCTCGTCGACCGCCCGGTCGAGCTCTTGTCGGATGTCTCGGCCGACATGCCGCACATGCTCCAAGGGGACCCGACACGGCTGCGCCAGGTCCTGACGAACCTCGTCGGCAACGCGATCAAGTTCACGTCGCAAGGCGAGGTCGTCCTCGCCGCCATCACCGAGCCCGCCCCAACGGGCCAGTGTCGCATTCGCTTCGTCGTCCGCGATACCGGCATCGGCATCAAGCCGGAGCAACTCGGCACGATCTTCGAGGAATTCACGCAAGCCGACTCGTCGATGACGCGCAAGTACGGCGGCACCGGACTGGGGCTCGCGATCTCGAAGCGCCTCGTCGGGCTCATGGGCGGCGAGCTGACGGTCACGAGTGAGCTAGGCAAGGGCAGCGAGTTCTCGTTCGCGCTCACGATGCCGATCGACGAATCGCAACCGGCCACGGTGTCCATCGGCCACGCGCAGCTCGCGAGCCGGCACATGCTCATCGTCGATGACAACTCCACGAACCGTCGCATCGTGCGCGACATGTTGACGGCCGCCGGCGTCACGGTCGACGAAGCGTCGGGCGCCGAGACGGGGATCGCCGCCATGCGGCAGGCGCGCAACGAGAACCAACCGTTCGCGCTGGCGGTGATCGATGCGCAGATGCCGGGCAAAGATGGATTCGAGCTCGCCGTCGACGTCCGGAAGGATGACCGCTTGTCCGGCACGCGGCTCTTGATGTTGACGTCGGCCGGCCAGCGGGGCGACATCCAGCGGTGCAAGGAAGTGGGCATCGATGGGTATCTCACGAAGCCGGCCACGCGTACCGATCTCCTCGACATGATCGCGGCGTTGCTGTCGAATGAGAAGAAGCCGGAGCTCGTGACGCGGCACCTCATCGCCGAGAGCCGGCGCCGGCTGTCGATTTTGTTGGCCGAGGACAATCCCGTCAATCAAGAAGTCGCGGCGGCGATGCTGCGCAAGCGTGGGCACAAGGTCGATGTCGTCGCGAACGGCGCCGAGGCCGTCGAGGCCGTGAAGCGCGCGGCGTATGATCTCGTCTTGATGGACATTCAGATGCCGGAGATGGACGGGTTCGAGGCCACGCGATGCATCCGGAATGGCGTCGCGGCGCACATTCCGATCATCGCGCTGACCGCGCATGCGCTCACCGGCGAGCGCGAACGGTGTCTCGCGAATGGCATGACCGGGTATCTCTCGAAGCCGTTCCGCGCGCACGATCTCTTCGCGATCGTCGAAAGCATCGGCGACGAAAACGAGACGATACCGGCGGAGACGGATCCGGCGGCTTCGGCCGCTCCCGCGGTCGATCTCGAGGCATTTCGGCGCTCCATGCGCGAAGCGGGCGCCGAGGAGGCGGTCGAAGCAATCCTGGAGCTGTTCGCGCAGACCGCGCCCGAGCGACTGGCGGCGGTCACGTCCGCGATCGCGTCGGGCGATGCCAAGGCGATCGCGAACGCCGCGCATGCCTTCAAGTCGCCCTCGAGCGCGATCGGTGCGCTGCGACTCGGCGGCCTGCTCCAAGAGATTGAGCTCGCTGGCAAGGCGGGCGACATCGCGCGCGCGCGTGCGGCGTTCGCGACTCTCGACGCCGAGACGACGGCTGTCCTCGAGCAGCTGCGCCAGCAAGCAGCCTGACAGCCTTGCAACCTTGCAATACTGACTAGTAGGGACGGCGGCCTCTCGTCCCCTTACGGCTCAGGCTGCTTGATCCTCAGCCTCGCGCACGAGTAGCCAGGCGGGGACGCCGAGCCCTTTGGCGATCTTGGCGAGACTGGCCATCGACACGTTCTGCTCGCCCCGTTCGACCTTGCCAATATAAGTCCGATGCACGCCGCACTTGCTCGCGAATGCTTCCTGCGAGATGCCGAGCTTTTCGCGGCGTTGCCGAACGCTCACACCGAGCTTCAGCAACAGTGATGACATGGCGGGCAAGAGTGCGCGGTTTGGCTACGTGTTTTCCACACCCGGGAGTGCGCCACCCGTTGGTGGGCGCGTCCGCACTCCTTGCGCACTGAGGACACCAGCCCCTGACGTGAGGGCAACTGGCCGTGGGCTCTAAGGCGTCTTTGGGGCGAACGTGGCCTTCACACGCGCCGACATGCGCCAGGTACTTCGTTGGATCGGAGACCATGCGAAATTTGCGAGTAGCCATGGTCCCGAGAATGTATGACCCAAGGGTGGACAGAACGAATGTCGCGGTCGATCTTGCTCGCCCTATGCGCCCACTCCTCGCGATCTTGCTCCTTGTCGCATCGTCACTTGCGGCCCAGTCGCCCAAGCCCCGCGCACGCGACCTGGGCGTGCCGTTCGATGGGACGCCGGGCCCGCTCGATGCGATCACCGACGTTGCCGGCGTCACCGTCGGCCAGGTGACGCTGATTCATGGTGACGGAAAGCTGGTCCGCGGTGAAGGCCCGGTTCGCACGGGCGTGACCGCGATCTTTCCGCGTGGGAATCACTCGCCGGATCCGGTATTCGGCGGATGGTTCACGTTGAATGGCAACGGCGAGATGACGGGCACGACGTGGTTGGAGGAAAACGGGTTCCTTCGCGGCCCGGTTCTCATCTCGAACACGGTCAGCGTCGGCACGGTGCACGACGCGGTGATCGCGTGGCAAGTGAAGAATGTCCCTGACGCCGACTGGGCGCTGCCGTTCGTCGCCGAGACGTGGGACGGTGGCCTCAATGACATCTTCGGCTTCCACGTCAAGCAGAGCGATGTGTTCGAGGCGATGGACCGCGCGACCGGCGGGCCGGTCGCCGAGGGCAATGTCGGCGGCGGCACCGGCATGGTGTGCCACGAGTTCAAGGGCGGCATCGGCACCGCTTCGCGTAAGCTGTCCGCGAAGGACGGCGGCTACACGCTCGGCGTGCTCGTGCAATGCAACTACGGTCTACGCCGTCGCCTCACGATCGCGGGCGTGCCAGTCGGCAAAGAAATCCCCGAGCCACTGCCGTGCTTCGCGGGACACTGGGCGATGCCGCCGCGGGAAGAGGCGCGCTCGTGCGACAAGGCCGGCGTCGCGCGCGATGGCGATCAGGGATCCATCATCGTCGTCGTCGCGACCGACGCGCCCTTGCTCCCGCATCAGTTGAAGCGTATCGCCAAACGCGTGTCGCTCGGCGTTGGTCGCACGGGAGGACTCGGCGGCGACTCCTCCGGCGACATCTACATCGCGTTCTCCACCGCGAATCCCAACGCCGCCGATCCGAAAGAGCTGCGCACGCTGACGATGCTGCCGAACGAGCGTATCGATCACTTGTTCGAGGCGACAGTCGAAGCGACGCACGAGGCGATCGTGAACGCGATGGTCGCGGCCGAGACGATGGTCGGCGCGGACTCGCTGCGCGTGCCGGCGTTGCCGCACGATCGCCTGCGTGCCGCGCTCGCCAAGTACAATCGCCTCCACTAGGTTGGGAAGGTGGCCTCGCATGTGTTTTACAGGAAGCTGCGGCGCGAGTATCCGCGGATCGTGCGGGGGCACGGGTGCTGGCTGGAGGACAGCGAGGGACGCCGGTATCTCGACGGATCGGGCGGCGCGTTCGTCGTGAACATCGGCCATGGCGTGGCCGAGATCGGCACGGCCATGGCTGAGCAGGCTGCTCGCGTGGGATACGTGAACGGCACGATGTTCACGCACGATCCCGTCGAGGCGCTCGCGGACGAGGTCGCGTGTCGATCGCATCTCGACTACGTCTATTTCCTCGGCAGCGGGTCCGAGGCGGTCGAAGCTTCGCTCAAGCTCGCGCGGCAATATTGGGTCGAGGTCGATCGCCCAACCAAGCACAAGATTCTGGCACAGACGCCGAGCTATCACGGCAACACGTTGCTCGCGCTCTCGGCTTCGGCGCGCGAGCACTACAAGACGCTGTATCGCGACTGGCTCGTGCCGATCCCTCGCGTGCCGGCTCCCTACCCATATCGCTCCACGCCCGATCCCTCGGCGCTCGACGAAATCATCACGAGCGAGGGCGCCGACACCGTCGCGGCGTTTATCGCGGAACCGGTCGGCGGTTCTTCTACCGGGGCCTCAGTCCCGCCTCCTGATTATTGGCGTCAGATCCGCGCGATCTGCGACAAACATGATGTGTTGTTCATCGCGGACGAAGTACTGACCGGTGTCGGACGCACCGGAACCTGGTCGGCGCTCGAGCCCTATGGCATCACGCCTGACATCATGACGCTCGGCAAGGGACTCGGCGGAGGCTATGCGCCAATTTCAGCCATCGTCGTCGGTGCGCAAATCGTCGATGCGATCAGATTAGGTAGCGGCGCGTTTCAACATGCGCAGACGTTCTCGCATCACCCTGTTTTGTGCGCCGGAGGACTCGCGACCCTGCGCTACTTGGATGCGCACAAGTTATTGGCAAGGGTCGCGCAAATCGCTCCGTATTTCCACGACGCGTTATCAAAGCTCCGCGAGCTCCCACACGTAGGCGATGTTCGTGGCCGGGGACTGCTGGCAGGCGTGGAATTCACAGATATAAAAGCCGATCGCTTCGCCCAAGCGGCACTCGATACGGGCCTCGTGATCTGGCCGAACGACAACATCGCGATGCTCGCTCCCCCTTTCATCATTACCGAAGCAGAGATCGACGACCTCGTCGCTCGCTTCCGCAGCGCCCTATGTCAACTTCAGTAGCCCCACCCAAAATCACGTATACGTCGACCAACGTCGACCTGGATGCTTTCCATCGCCGCTTCGATGAAGCGCTGACCCACGTTCGGGCCGAGTCGGGCCGAACGCACCCGCTCTACATAGACGGCGTCGCGCTCACACCAGGCCCCACATTCCTCGACATATCCCCCATAGACACCCGCGTCGTACTCGGCGCATTCGCGTCAGCATCGCGCGAGCACGTCGATGTGGCGGTAGCGGCGGCACGTCGTGCCCAACGCGACTGGGAGCGCCGCGGTTGGCGCGAGCGCGTCGCCATCATGCATCGCGCCGCCGCCCTCATCCGCGAGCGCAAGTTCGAGCTGGCCGCGACGATGTCGCTCGAAGTCGGCAAGAGCCGCTTCGAGTCGATGGGCGACGCGGAAGAATCCGCGGACCTCATCGACTACTACTGCGCACAGGTCGAAGAGACCGACGGATATACGCGCCGCATGGTCAGTCTGACGCCGATCGAGCACAACACGGATGTGCTGCGCCCGTACGGCGTATTCACCTGCATCGCGCCGTTCAACTTCCCACTCGCCCTCTCGGCCGGCATGTCCGGCGCCGCACTCGTCGCCGGCAACGCGGTCGTGTACAAACCGGCCGAGGACACGCCGTGGACGGGCCTGCGCCTGTACGAGATCTACCGCGACGCCGGCGTACCGCCCGGCGTGTTCCACTATCTCACCGGCCATCGCGACGACATCGGCGACGCACTCTGGCAGCACCCGGGCGTCGACGGCGTCGTCTTCACGGGATCGAAGACGGTCGGCCTCCGCATCCACACCGGCCTCTCCTCGCGCTGGATCAAACCCGCGCTGCTGGAGCTCGGCGGCAAGAACGCCACGATCGTCACCGAGTCGGCCGACATCGATGCCGCGGCCGAGGGTACGGTTCGCTCGGCGTTTGGCCTGTCGGGCCAAAAGTGTAGCGCGACCTCGCGAGTATACGTCGCCCGCTCGATAGCCGACGCCTATCTCAGCGCGGTGCTCGCGAAAACATCAGCGTTGCGCATCGGCGATCCCAGCGAGCGCGATGTGTTTGTCGGCCCCGTGATCAACGAGCGCGCCGTCGCCCGTTTCGAGCGCGCGGTCGCCCAGGCGACGCGCGAGGGTGCGGTGCTCATTGGCGGCGGGCGTCCGCGCGAGGGTGTATGTTCACACGGGTATTTCGTCGCACCCACCGTCGCTCGACTGCCGGTCGAGAGTACGTTGTTTCTCGAGGAATTGTTCGTGCCGTTTTTGGCGGTCGGCATCGTCTCGGGACTCGACGAGGCCATCGCCGAGACGAACAAGACTGAATACGGGCTCACGGCCGGAATTTTTTCGCGCTCGCGGGCGGAGATCGATCGCTTTTTCGACGAGGTCGAGGCGGGGGTCTGCTATGCGAACAAGCGGACGGGTGCCACGACCGGTGCGTGGCCTGGGGCGCAGCCGTTTTGTGGGTGGAAAGGGTCCGGTTCCACCGGGAAAGGCGGGTGCGGGCCGTACTACGTCGCGCAGTTCCTGCGCGAGCAGAGTCGGACAGTAATCGAAGAGAACTAGAGCACTAGTGAGCACATAGAACACGTAGAGCACATAGAGCACTGAAGAGTCATGAGCACTGCACGAGATTACCCCCGCATAGTTGTTCCGCCGCCGGGCCCAAAGGCGCGCGATATCGTATCGCGGGACAGCGCCTGGGCCTCGACGTCGTATATCAAAGAGTATCCGCTGGCGATTGCCGGTGGTCGGGGCGTGATGGTCGAAGATGTCGACGGCAACCGCTATTTAGACCTGATGGCGGGCATAGCCGTAGCGTCGACAGGCTATGGTCACCCAGAAGTCATCGCGGCGATAAAATCCGCCGCCGATAAATTCCTACATATCTGCGGCAGCGATTTCTACTACGAAGGCATGGCGGCCGTCTGCGAGCGCCTAGCCAAAATCGCCCCAGGCCCCAGCCGCAAGCGCGTCTTTCTCACCAACTCCGGCACCGAAGCCGTAGAAGGCGCGATCAAACTCGCGCGCCATTCAACGCGTCGCACCGGCCTCGTCTCCTTCAAGGGCGCATTCCACGGCCGCACCTACGGCTCGATGTCGCTAACCTCGAGCAAGGCCAAGCAACACGCGGGCTTCACGCCGCTGCTGCCCGAGGTCTACCACATCCCGTTCGGCTACTGCTACCGCTGCGATTTCTCAAAGACGTTCCCGTCGTGCAACCTGTTCTGCGTCTCGTCGATCGAGCACGACCTGTTCGCGCGCGACCTCGACCCGCAGGACGTGGCCGCGATCTTTGTCGAACCGGTCCAGGGCGAAGGCGGCTATGTCGTCCCGCCACCAGGCTATCTCACGGCACTCCGCGAGCTGTGCGACAAGCACGGCATTCTGCTGGTATTCGACGAGATCCAGTCGGGCGTCGGCCGCACGGGCAAGATGTGGGCGGCCGAGCACGCGGGCGTTGAGCCGGACATCCTGCTGACCGCGAAAGGTCTCGCGTCCGGCATGCCGCTCGGCGCGATCATCGCGAAAGAGTCGATCATGCACTGGGGCACGGGCTCGCACGGGTCGACGTTCGGCGGCAACCCGGTCTGCTGCGCCGCCGCGCTGGCGACGCTCGATGTCGTCGAGCGCGAGCTGGTCGCCAATGCCGTCGCCAGAGGCGAGCAGCTCCTGGCCGGCGTGCGCGAACTGGCCAAGCGGCATGAGAGCATCGGCGACGTGCGCGGGCTCGGGCTCATGATCGGCGTCGAGTTCGTGAAGGATCGCACGACCCGCGAGCCTCACCCGCAAGCCGTGCGCGATCTCGTCAACACCGCCTTCTCGAAAGGCTTGCTCCTCCTCGGCTGCGGCAAGAGCACCCTCCGCCTCGCGCCGCCACTGGTCATCGACGCTCAGGATGTCGACACGGGCCTGCAACTCATCGACGAGTGCCTCGCGACGATAAAGTAGTGCGGCAAACGAAGTCGAAGGTGATGCCGATGCGTGATGCGATCGGCGCGTTCGTGCATGATGGTGACACCGTAGTTATCGAAGGCTTCACGCACCTCATATGCTTTGCGGCCGGTCATGAAATCATTCGGCAAGGTCGCCGAGATCTGACCCTTTGCCGTCTGACGCCGGATCTGATCTATGATCAAATGATCGCGGCGGGGTGCGCCAAAAAATTGGTGTTCTCGTGGGCTGGTAATCCGGGAGCGGGATCCCTGTTTGCGTTCAGAAGAGCGGTAGAAGGCAAGAGTCCGACGCTCGCCATAGAGGAGTACTCGCACTTCGGCATGGTCGCCCGCCTCTCAGCCGGCGCCGCGAACCTCCCATTCTGGCCGCTGCGAGACTACACCGGCACCGATCTCCCGAGCGTCAACCAACAAATCCGCTCGGTCACCTGTCCGTATACCGGTGAGACCCTCGCGACCGTCCCCGCGCTCAAGCCCGACGTGACGATCATTCACGCCCAACGCGCCGATGCCCAAGGCAACGCGCAAATCTGGGGATTGGTCGGCGTCCAAAAGGAAGCCGCGTTTGCCTCACGTCGCGTGATCGTCGTCGTCGAAGAGCTCGTCGACGAATCCGTCGTACGCGCCGACCCGAATCGCACGCTCGTCCCCGGCATGATCGTCGACGCCGTCGTCGTCGAACCATGGGGCGCGCACCCGTCATACGCCCAGGGCTACTACGACCGCGACAACGACTTCTATGTCAAATGGGAGCCGATCTCGCGCGACCCGGACAAACTCGCGCGGTATCTCGACGAGTTCGTCTATGGCGTGCCCGATCGCGCCTCCTATCTCGCCGCGCAGCCGGGCCTCCAGGATCGCCTGCGCGCGACGAGCCGCGTGGCGCCCGGCGTGAACTATGGGTTCTGACTACACGCCGAACGAGATCATGGCGGTGAC
>DASRDS010000104.1:0-20011 GCA_035652495.1 Gemmatimonadaceae bacterium | reverse complement strand
ATCACGGTTCGCACGGCCTTCGGTGCCGCGGTCGCGAACGGGTTGCGCGCGAACAGATGGAATACACTTGGATCACCGGTCAGCAACCGGGCCTGCGTCGTCACGACCCACGGTGACTCGGTCCACGGACCGAGCGACGCGAACCAAAGGTTCCACTCGAAACGAGGCTGATAGGGGGCGTAGATGCCAGGGGGCGACGCGGGATCCTGCGGCTTGTAACGGAATGGATAGGCTACCCAGGTTGTGTCATCCAAGGAGCCCTGGAACTCGATTTCATATTCCGCCGTCGTCATGACTGCGAAGAGACCGTACGCGTTCGCCACGCGAAACGGCGCGAGGAGCCGCGCTGGTAGCGCGAATGGCTCGGGGACTGATCTCGCCACGAAATCGACGACTGACACATAGAGCGTCACTGCCAGCGCTGCGACGCTCACCCAGCCGGTTTTGCGAATTGGCGCTTTCAATTCACTATCGACATCAATCAAGAACACGCCGAGGAAGAGGACGAGGTAATTCAAAAAGCAGTAGTTCGCCGTCGTGATGATGCCAATTTGAAACACCGTCAAGAAAATCGCCGCGTAGAACCGAGGACGGCGCGGAGCAAAAACAACCCAAGGCGCACACAACTCGACGACCAGTGTGAGCAACGTGACGCCGGCCTGAATGACGTGAGGCAGCTGCTGCTCATACCATCCAAGCCATGTCGGCAGCGGATTGTTCTCGTAGTAATGATCCATAGCGGTGAGCGACCGCCACTGCTGATCGCCGCTCAGCAGCTTCACAAGTCCAGACTCGAAGTAAATCGAGAACCATTCCCACCGCAGCAGCCATACTGCCGCGCGAGGTGGCGGAGCCTCACGTCCAAGGCCAGGTCGCAAACCGGGTGGGGCCAGTAAGATTGCGGCGACGCCGGCCTGCATGAGCATACCGTCCGACTGATACGCCGCGAAATCCTGCAGCGCCGCGATGCACGACAAAAACGCGATCGTGCACGCCGCCGTGGTCACACGCGGCCAGATGTTGAAGGTCAGGAGAGCGGACGCGGCGAGCCCCGACCACACGAGCACGTCGAGCGCGAAGTTTCCGGCGCCGAGCCACAGCAATGTGGGCGCCGCCCACAGGTGCACGACACCAGGCGCCGCCTGCCGCAGCGTATCGAGGTACAATGTCGCGGGCAGAATGCCAGTCGGCCCGACGAGCCCATGGATCTGAAACAACAGCGAATAAAAGGCCGATCCAAAAATGAGCCCAAGCGCCCGCAAGAATATCCACCGCGGCCAGATCATCTCTGGCGCGGGCGCCGCGAGTCGTCTAAGGAATGCCGCCATTCAAGATTGTCGCGAGCTTCGGCAGATCGATGTTGCCCCCCGAGATGATACAGACAACCCGCTTGCCGCGTTGAGCCGTGTGCGCGGCCGCGACGGGAGCGCCGCCGGCGCCCTCGGCGACGATATGCGCTCGCTCGGCGAGCCAGCGGACGCCGGCCGCGATCTCGGCGACGCTGTTCACGATCGCGCCGGCGAGCACGGTCTTGGCGAGCGGCCACATCTCCTCGAGGACGGCCTGGCCGCCCATGCCATCGACGAAGCTCGGTCGTCGATCGATGCGACTCGCGCGATCCGCGCGCAGGGAGGCCGAGAGCGGCGCCGCCGTCTCGACCTCGCAGGCGAACACGCGCGCCGACGAGCCCGCCGCGCGGAGGCCGAGGGCGATGCCGCAGGCGAGGCCGCCACCGCCGAATGGCACCAGGACAGTATCGACGTCCGGCATGTCCTCGAGGATCTCGAGCGCGATCGTCGCGTTGCCCGTGAGCACGTCGGCATCCGCGAACGGATGCACGAATCGCCCTTCGAGCCCCGGGTACGTGCGCTCCTCGAACACCTGCCACCACCGCTCGGGGGACACTTTGATGACGGTGCCGCCGAGTCGCTCGACGGCGCTGGTCTTCGTGACCGGCGCGTTTTCCGGCACGATGGCGGTCGCCGGAATTCCCTGGGCGCGCGCGACCCAGGCCACACCCTGTGCCATGTTCCCCGCGCTGGCCGTATACGCCGATGGCCATGACCCGCCGGCCAGGGCGGCCGCGGCGCCGCGGATCTTGAACGATCCGATCGGCTGCAAGGTCTCCAGTTTGAGCGCGAGGTCCTCGATCGTGATCAGCGGCGTGCGAATGGCGATGCCTTTTATACGCTCTCGGGTCTGTTCGACCGCGTCGAGCGTGAGTGACGTGGGGAGTGTGACTGTGGACGGCATGATTCAGACGCGCTCCACGGGGGATTTCGAGGTCGTGCGGATGTCTACGGTCGCGAGGTAATCGCGGATCCGGCGATGGCCGCGATGCCCGCCAGCGAAAACGCCGTGATGTGCTCGACCATCTCATCGATCTGCGCCTCGTTGCGAGGCAGCGTGTCGCCGAACGCGACGGTGCGGAACTTGTCCGGGCGACAGAACAAGAACTGCGAGTGAACGCTGATCGCGCATCGCAGCACGCGCGGGTCGTCCTCGGTGGTACCGAGGAGCTCGGTCATGAGTCCGCGGAGATAGCGAAGGCGCGGTTGAAATCCGTGCTCCACGATCCACTCCGTCGCCGGCGTCGGCTCGGCCATCTCATGAATCATGAGCCGGAAGATCCACGAGCCCGGGTCGATGCTGATCAAGAGTCGCACGTGCATCGCGATGTAGTGGCGTAAGCGCTCTTCCGCCGTCGAGCCCGGCCGCGCCTGCATCGTCACATCGCTGTGCTTCCGCATCTCCTGCACGGCGAGCTCCAGCACGGCCATGTAGAGCCCGAATTTGTCGCCGAAGTGATAGTTCACCGCGGCCAGGTTCGCCCCGGCTGCTCGGGCGATATCCCGCACGGTCACCTTCGCGAACCCATGCTCGGCGAACATCCGGATCGCCGTGTCGAGGAGCCGTTGACGCGTCTCCTGGCCGCGTGGACTCGCGTCGGTCACAGCGTTCGCCGGAAGAGCCGTGTCGCGATCGCCAACGTGATGACCGTGAAGATCGCCAGGTAGACCAAATCGCCCCATATGGCCGCAAACCCCGTGTTTTTGAGCAGCAAGCACTTGAACGCGTGCACCCCGTAGGTAAACGGATCGACCACCGCGATCCCTTTCATCCACGTGGGGAATGCTTGCTGTGGATAAACCGCGCCACTCGGGAACCACAGCAGCGTATTCAAGAGCCCGAACATTGCCCGGGGGATGAGCGGATCGCTCATGCGAGCCATCAGCATGAACATCATGCTGACGAGGGCCATGGACGTCATGATGACCACCACGCCGAGCCGCAGGAGACGGAGCGGGTCGAACGGGTTGGGGATGCCGGCGATGAGTGATCCGACCGTGATCAGCACGAACCCCGCGATGACGGCCTTGATGGTGCCCGAGATGTTGAACCCGAGGATCAGCTCCAGCTTGCTGATGGGCGTGACCAGATAGCCCTCGTGCAAGCCGCGCGATTTGTCATCGATGAAGATGATACCGCCACCGATCATCACCATGACGAAGATCGCCATGACGGTCGTGCCGGCCAGCAGATACTGGATATAGGGGACGTATGGGTACACCTCGACGACGTCCATCGACGTCTGCGCCGGTACGCGATTGGCTGGTGGGTCGGTCGACGTGGAGTCATACGCTTGTACCATACCTGATACGCTTCCCTCGAGCGCGCCGCTGGCGAACTGATCGGTGTTGTCTTCGATCAAGGCAATCCGCGGGTCGTCTTTGGCGAGGACGCGCCGAGAGTATCCCGGCGGGATCGTCATGACGGCGCTCAGGTGTCCGTTGCGCAGCTCGCGCAACGCCGCGCCCTGGTCGTCGTATGGGATCGCGTCGAATGTCTTCGCATTGGCCGCGACGGCGCCCGAAAGCTCGTGCAGCTTGACGGCGGGGACGCCGCGGTCTTGATCGACGACGCCCAGCTTGAGGCCTTTGACTTTCCCGCCGAACGCGTATCCCAGGACGACGAGCTGCACGATCGGCATGATGCAGGACATGACAATGAGCGCGGGGCTCTTGCTGAACCGCCGCAGGTCGCGTTCCACGAGTGCCCAGATGCGTTGCATGCTAGCGTCTCATGACGAAGGGGCTATCGGCGGCCGACGCCGCCTGCAGCTCGTCGCGCAGCTGCCGGCCGGTGAAGTGCAAGAACACATCATCGAGCGTGACGCTGGTGACGCCAAGCGATTGGACTGTCACGCTGCTCGCATCGGCTGCATCTAAAATTTCCCTAGTAGTGGCGGCGGCGTTGTGGGTCGTGATGCGATACACGTGACCCTCGATTGCGACGTGATCGACGCCTGGAATCTCACCAACGCGCGCCGCCCAATTCGCCGGCGCTCGGCCGAAGGTCATCTCCAGCGTATCCGCACCCGCGACGCTTTCTTTGAGCGCGGTCGGGGTGTCTAAGGCCGCGAGTTTGCCGTGGTCGACAATGGCGATACGGTCGCACAGCTTGTCCGCTTCATCCATGTAGTGCGTGGTCAGGAGCACCGTCAGGTCTCGGTCCGCTTTGATCTTTCGGAGCATCTCCCACACGCCGGTTCTCGAGACCGGATCGAGGCCCGTCGTGGGCTCGTCGAGGAAGAAAATTTTCGGTTCGTGAACCAGACCTCTGGCAATCTCGACGCGCCGCCGCATACCGCCGGACAGATTTTTCACTGGCTTATCCGCCCACTGGGTCAGCTCGACCGCCTCGAGCAGCTCACCGATGAGTCGTTTGCGCTTCTCACGAGCCACGCCATAGAGCTTCGCGAAAATCGTGAGATTCTCGCGCGGCGTCAGTTCGAGGTCGCTGGTCAGCGCCTGTGGAATGACGCCGATGGAGCGCCGGACATCGTCCGGTGACGCGGTGATATCGAAGCCATTAATGATCGCCGTGCCCTCGGTCGGAGGGATCAGCGTGACGAGCATGCGGATCAGCGTTGACTTGCCGGCGCCGTTCGGGCCGAGGAGGCCGAAGACTTCTCCGGGCTCGACCGCGAACGAGATGTGATCGACAGCCGTGAACGTCCCGAACGTCTTCACAATGGCCCGAACGTCGACGGCACCGGCGGAAGACGTCATGTGTGCGTCACCCGTGGAGGCAGCAGCACGTACGACGTCATACCGACGGCGAGCCGGCGATCTTTGTTGTCGACCCGCACGCGGATTTCGAACGTTTTGATATCGCGCTTGGACCGACTGACGTCGCGCTGCGTCGCGAATCCCGCGTCGACGCCGCGATAGATCACGACGCCGCGCCGCTCTTCGCCCGAGGGGAGGCGCACCGTCAGCGAATCGCCGATGCGGACCCGGTCGATGTACGTCTCCTCGACGTCGGCACGGATCCAGAGGGCGTCGGGATTGATCAAGGTGACGATCGGCTGACCGGCGGTGACGACCTCGCCCATGCGGACGGCTCGCACATCGACGATGCCCGCGATCGGAGAGCGAATATCCGTGTAGCCGAGTCGAACGTTCGCCTTGGCCTGCTGGGCGACGGCCGCGTCGCGCTCCTGGCGGGCGGCGTTGAGCTCACTGCGCTTCATTGCCACTTGTTCTGACGCCGCTCGCGCCATTGCCAGCGCGGCGCGCTGGGCCGCGACCTGTTTGTCGGCCGCATCGGCGCGAGCCTGCGCGACATCGTATGCGTTCTGCTGGGAGTCGAGCTCTTGCTTGGCGACGCCGCCCGTCTTCGCCAGCGCCACGTACCGATCCAGCTGGACCTTGGCGTTAGCCAGATTCGCCGCCGCTTCGGCCTGCTGCGCGACAGCCGCGGCCAGCAGCGCTTCCGACTGGGAGATCTGGTCATCGGTCTGCATCGTTTGCAGCCGGAGCGATGCCTCGCTTTCCTGGACCTTGACCGAGTCCTGGGCGGCGCTGTGCGAGTAGTACGCCTGGTCGGCGGCTAGCTCGGAGGGGAGCAGCTTAGCGACGAGCTGATCGGGTACGACCGAATCGCCCTGCGCGACCAGGAGTTGGGAGATCTGACCACCGACCTGGGGACTGACGATGACGTCGTCGGTCGTCACGACTCCAGTGAGCACGAGGTCGCTAGCGCGGGAGTTGATGACCCACGCGATAATGGCAATGAGCAGCAGAGCGCCGCCCACAATCGCAAGACGCTTTCTTTTCATGGCTCAAATATAACAAACGCGCGTATGAAACGCGAGTTTTACTTGGGATAGCGCCAGGCGTTACCGTTTGCTATACATCTCATTCGTATGCGGGCAACTATTGCTATCGTAGTCCCGCTGCTCGTGGCGGCGGCGACTGCTCAAGCGCAACAGGCATCGGCTATCGGCATCGTCATCGACAGCATCCATGGCGGCCCACTTCGCGGAGCCCTGGTCGTCGTTGATGGCACCGGCGCCGAAGCAACCGTGGATGACCGCGGGGGGTTCCGCATCGATAGTATCCCCCCAGGCCCGCACGTCCTGGGGGTTTTTCATCCCCTCCTGGATTCGCTCGGTGTGGCGGTGGGGACGGGTCAACTGACCTTTGTTGCCGGTATCTCGACCGATGTAGTTCTGGCGACACCGTCGGTCCCCAGCATCATCGCCATCTATTGTACCGCCGAAGAGCGCCAGCACGGCGCGGGCGCGATCATCGGCCGCGTGACGATGGCTGATAACGATCAGCCGGCGACCAATGCGACGGTCCGCTACAGCTGGCACTCGGTCATTCGCGAGCATCCGATCCTCGAGGGGCGCGTGCTGCCCTCTGGTCAGTATCACGTCTGCGGCGTCCCACTCGGCGCTCGCGGCAGCATTCGCGCGGAGCAGGGCGGGGCCGTCACAGGCGATATGCCGGCCGAGGTGGCGTCGCGGCCATTGGCCATCGTGCCGCTCCGTTTGCCGCGCGCACGTCAAGCGAACAGCCCGGGCGCGGTCGTCGTTGGCCGCGTGGTCGATGTGCACGGGGTAGCCATCGCCGGTGTCGACGTGCTCTACGACTCCGTCACGCGAACGGTGACCTCCGACAGCGGCGCGTTTACGCTGCGCGGCCTGAGTCCGGGATCGCGTCCATTGGAGTTTCGGAAGGTGGGATTTCAGGTCATGGACGTCGGCGTCGAGCTCTCCACGGCGAGGCCAGCCTCGATCGTCGTGACGCTCAATCCCGCGCCACCCGTCTTGGCGACCGTCGACGTCACCGCCTCGCGTCAAAAGGCGTTGGACCGGGTCGGATTCACGAAACGCGAACGGTCGACCGCGGGCACGTTCCTGACGGAACGGGAAATCAAGCTCCGAGACCCGATGACCTTCACCGATCTGGCGCGGACGATTGCCGGGCTCAAGGTCGCCCAGCGCAATGGACAGTCCGTCGTCACCCAGCCACTCGGCGAATCCGTCCATGGGAACGGGTGCGTGCTCTATGAGTTGGATGGCACGGCGTTCAGTGACGTGCCGCCGGGATCGATCGACTCGCATATTACGCCGAACTCGATCATCGCGATGGAGGTCTATCATCCCGGTGCGGCGCCATTGCAGGTGTTGCAGGATGCGACACCCGGCGACTTTGGCATGCCGACCTTGCCGAACAGGACGCAACAGGCGCAGAGTCGCCTCACGCCGACGGGCACCGTAGACGGATTGGGCGCCATCAGCGCCACCGCGTGCACCGTTGTCGTCATCTGGACAAGGGCTACTTCTGGCGGCGCGTAGTTTCTTAAGAGCACGCTAATGGAAAGTCGGCATGCCGCATTCCGCCCGAATGCTCACGGTGTGATAGTAGGCGGCTTGCGCTGTGACGCCGTCATAACAAACATTGTGGCCCATGCAGAGCCCGCCGATTTCCATCAATCGCGGCGAACACCTCGCGTTCCTCGAGGTGCTCGGGTCCATGCACGCGAACGACGCGCGCTGGACGCCGACGATGGCGGGCTTTGTCACCGTACGTCTCGTCGATAAGTGGTCTGAGGCGCTGCGCGGATTCCTCGCGCCGCGGCCGAGCGAGGTCTCGGCGGTGCGGGACGCGATCGACAAGGTTGCGCCTGGCGCGGCGCGAAATGCGTTGACGGCGATCGTCGATTCGATCACGCAGTCATGGGGTCGTCGTCGCTCGCAGGTGTCGGCCCGACTGCTTGCATACGCGGCGCTGCTATACGACACGCATGAGTGGGCGCTGGCGGGGGATATCTACCGCACGTTCCTGGCGCTGGCGATAACAGAGCCCGACATGCGACTCGTGATGCACGCGTGGCATCGCGTTGGTCTGTGCGAAGGCTGGCTCGGTCATTATCCGGAAGCGCAGTCGGCGCATGAGACGGCCCGCGCGCTGGCGGCGGTCGACGGTGACCGCTACATCGAGCTCGCGGCCGAGCATGGGTTGGCGCTCGTGGCGCTCCGTCGCGGCAATATCCCGCAAGCGGATGAGCGCTTCTCGGCGGTTGTCGCCGCGTGCGAGCAGCACCTGGCCGCGGTGCCGGCGCTGGCGAATGTGCTGGCGACGACGCTCCATGACCAAGGGGTCGCCTCGATTGAGCGTCGGGAATTCGATCGCGCCGTCGAGCTGCTCGCCCAGGCGTTGGACCAGGCCTGCGATCAACGCCAGCGCGACCGCATTCTGATCGACATCGCGGCGGCGTTCATGGAGATGGGGCTGCGGGATACCGCCCGTCGCACGTATCTCGTCGTCGAGCTCACCAGCGAAGATCGCTCACTCCGCTGGATCGCCATGCTCAACCTGATGCATCTGGCGACGCTGGACGGCGCCGAGACGGTGTTCGAGCGGTATCGCCAGACGATGTCGGGAGAGTCGCTGCCGCCGCGTCTCGCGGTCGAGTATCAGATCATTCTTGGCGAGGGATTCCGTCGCTTCGCTCGCGATCAACAGGCGCGCCAGGCGTTCGACCGCGCGGTCGTGGTCGCGGAGCGCCACCAATTGAACCGCCTCTTGATCCAGGCGGAGACGGCGCGCGATGCGATTCGTCCAGAGGCGCCGTCGAAGTCGGAACCGTCGGTGCCCTTCGAGCTGGGTGAAGCCACGAAGCGGGTACGCGATCGAATCGAAACAATGAGCGCTGAGCTGGCCGGCGCCGGAGTGTGAGGCTCCGGCGCGGCCGCTCGCAATGCTAGATCAGCAGTGACCGGACGAACCGGCGGTCACGGTGCAGTCGTGGGAGGCAGGGGCAGTAGCGGAAGTACAGGCGGCGAGTGACAGTGCGGCAATAGTAGCAAGCGCGAGTGAAATGCGGCGAATCATACGGAGCTCCAGACAAGTGGGTGACGAGACATCTCGGTCTCCACTCTGCCACAACCACCCATCCCGGTCGAGGTCGTGCCGGGGCGTCGCAACCGCGTGCGCGGGCGTATTATAAATGCCACATGAGACGCGCTTAAGAATCGTCTCGTTTCTGAGAGAATTCTTAGCGGCGTCGCTGCGTATCGTGCTCGGTCCGCGGCACGAGCTACACGTGGCGCGATCGATTGACGAGCTCGACGACACGCTCCGCGTCATCCCCGCCGACATCGCGATCGTCGATCCGGAGCTCGTCTCCGGTCAGACGCTCCTCGAGTTACTCGCGGTGCTCGATCGCCACGTATCCGTCCACGTCGTGAGTTACACAACCGTGTCGCCGGACGCGATGCGCGCGCAGATGCAATTTGCGCTGCGCGGGCACCGGCATCTCGTGCTGCGGGGATTCGACGACGCGCCGGTGCCCTTCCGCGCGTATCTCGAGGATCTCCGTGGCGATGAGCTCGGGGAGATTTTGCTCGCGCAGCTCCAGCCCGCGCTCGAGCGGCTGCCGACGCCCGTTTCGCGCGCCATCTCTGAGCTGTTCCGCTCACCCGCCACGGTCGAAAGCGTGCCGGCGCTGGCGCGATTGGCGGGCGCGCGGCACCGGCGGCCGCTGCACGAGGCGCTCTCACGCGCCGGCTGGCAGTCCGCGGGGACCCTGATTCGCGCCGCCCGCGTCGTGCGGGCGTACGCGTACCTCACGCAGGGCGAAACGCTGGTCCGCGACGTCGCGGCGAAGTTGGGCTACGCGACCACGCGCGGGCTGGCCAACGAAGTCCGCGCGGTATCCGGGGTGCTTCCCTCGATGCTTGGCGACCTGGCGCCGCAGGACTTCCTGGCTCGGGTCGCTCGAACGCTGGTCCGGCCACCCGTTTGGACGCGCCAGCCCGCGGACCTGCCATTGGAACGGGTGGCCCCAGACTCCTTCGCAGACTAAGGGAATCAAGCGTATTTTTGCTGTATGACGCTCTACGCCAGCCGCATTGCCGCCCTCGGTACGGAGAATGCTTTTCGCGTCGGCGACGATATCGCCCGCGTGACGCCGCAGCTCGCCGCTCGCGGCATAGATGTGATCCGCTTGAACATCGGCGAGCCGGACTTCGACAGCGCGCCGCACATTAACGACGCCGGTTGTGCCGCGATTCACGCGGGCAAGACGCACTACACGGACCCGCAGGGCATCCTCCCGCTCCGCGCCGCGATCGCCGCGCACGTGAAGCGCACGCGCGGCATCCCGGTCGATCCCGCGCAGGTCATCGTCACGACGGGCGGGAAGCCGTCGATCGGCTTCACGATGCAGGCCTATGTGAATCCGGGCGACGAAGTGATCTACCCGAGCCCGGGTTTTCCGATCTACGAGTCCTGGGTGACGTACGTTGGCGCCAAGGCGGTGCCGCTGCCGCTCCGCGAAGACCGCAATTTCATTTTTACCGCCGATGATCTGGCGGAGCGGATCACCAAGAAGACGAAGGTCATCATCCTCTGCTCGCCGTCGAATCCGACCGGTGGGGTGTTCGACAAGAGCGATCTCGAGCAGCTGGCGAAGCTGATTCGGAGAACGTGCGGGCCCGAGGTTCGCGTTTACTCGGACGAGATCTACGAAGACATCATCTTCGACGGTCACACGCATCACAGTATCGCGTCCGAGCCGGGCATGGCCGAGCGGACGATCATTGCGTCGGGCCACTCGAAGGGTTTCGCGATGACGGGCTGGCGGCTGGGTTGGGCGGTCCTGCCGACGGTCGACGAGGCGCAGGTCTTCAAGCAGCTGACGATCAACACCGTCTCGTGCGTGCCGCCGTTCATCCAGGAGGCGGGCCGCGCGGCGCTCGAAAGCCCGCTCTCTCCGCCGGTCGTGGCGCGGATGGTGGCGGCGTTCCAGGATCGTCGAGACAAAGTCGTGGCGGCGTTCAACCGGATTCCCGGTGTCACCTGCCAGACGCCCAAGGGCGCGTTCTATCTCTTTCCCAACGTCGGCGGCATGTGTCGCCGGTTCGGCCTGATCAACGACGAGGGTCACCCGACGCCGATCGCCGAGCAGTTCGGCACGCCCGCGCGCGCGCTTCAGGCGTTCCTGCTCGAGCGCTTCGGTGTGGCGACGATGGACCGGCACTCGTTCGGTCGCATCGGCGCCGACGGCCAGCACTTCCTCCGCGTCTCGATCGCGGCGGGCCTCGAGCGGTTACTCGAGGCCACCGAGCGGATTGCCCGTGCCGCGAACGATCAGGACGCCTTCACCGAGTTCGCGTCGGCGCATGCGGCCAGCGCGGCCTCGATGCGCTGACGCGAGGCGAGGCCGAGCACCTGCCCGACGGGTTCCCCATCGCGGTAGAACACCATCAAAGGAATGCTGCGCACGCCCAACCGGATGGCGGTCTCGGGATTCTCATCGGCGTTGACTTTCACGACGCGTACTTTCCCGTCGGCCGCGATGGCGTCGAGGATCGGAGCCAGTGCTCGGCATGGGCCGCACCACGTGGCCCAGAAGTCGACAATCGTCAGGCCACTGTGGGCCTCGACGATCTCGGCGAAGTCGGCGTCAGTCGCGTTGATCATGGGTTAATAATGAGGCTAGACGTTCTTCGACTCGGCGCCGGACGGCGCCGAGCGTGCGCATTTGCGCATCGATCTGTTGGAGTTTGTTGCGATAGAGCGCGGCGGTCTGCGTACAGCAGTCGGCCGTGGTCGTCGTCGCGGGCAAGCACGATGAGAGCGAGCGGACTTCGTCGATCGTGAATCCGCTCGCGATGAGATCCCGGATCGCCCGCGCCAGCGCGATGGCGGTCTCGTCGAACTCGCGATACCCGTTTGTCTGTCGCGTCGCCGAGATCAGGCCGGCGCGCTCGTAGTAGCGAACCGACCGGACGCTGATGCCCGCGCGCGCGGCGACTTCTCCGACTTTCATATTCGTCTCATCCTAAAACGTTGACACTATTGTCAGGGTCAAGCCGGGCGACGCGATTGCAGCCACTTGGTGCCCCAGCGGAAGAGCGCCGCGAACACCGGCCTCAGTTCCCGAGCCTTAGCCGTCGGCACGTATTCGTAGCGCGTTGGGCGTTCCTGGTACGGGCGCCGCTCCAACAGTCCGTCCGAGACGAGCGCGTGTAAGCGCTGCGACAAAATGTTTGTCGCTATCCCCAAGTTCTCCTGGAACTCATCGAACCGTCGACGGCCATCTAGGGCATCGCGGAGAATCAGGATGCGCCAACTGTCGCCGATCTCATCCATACTCAGGGCGATGGGACACTCGGTTGCCATAGCGATTACATTACAGGGTGTAACTTGCAAATAGCAAGCGACTAGGGAGATTCCAATGGCTGATGCACTGATCGTCGATGCCGTTCGCACGCCGCGCGGAAAGGGGAAGCGTGGAAAGGGTTCGCTCACCGAGTTCCATCCTCAGGAGCTGTTCGCGCAGACGTTGAACCATCTGGCTGAGAAGAGTGGCGCCGAGCCCGGCGACGTCGGCGATGTCATCGTCGGCTGCGTCTCGCAGATCGGCGAACAGGGCGCGAACATCGCGCGCAACGCCGTGCTGGCCGCGGGCTGGCCGGACGAGGTCTCGGCCACCACGATCAACCGCTTCTGCGGCTCAGGGCTCCAGGCCGTGAATTTCGCGGCGATGGCGGTCGCGAGCGGCACGATGCCGGTCGCGGTCGGCGGGGGCGTCGAGAGCATGTCGCACTACTCCCTCGGCGCCGACGGCGGCGGGCAGGATGGCGGCAACCTCCGGCTCCGTGGGCGCGTGCATCAGATACCGCAGGGGTATAGTGCGGACTTGATCGCGAGTCTCTACGGGATCTCGCGCGCCGACGTTGATGCGTTCGCCCTCGAGTCGCAGCGGAAAGCCGCGGTCGCGCAGCGCGAGTGTCGGTTTTCCAAGAGTCTCTTCCCGGTCAAGGATCCCGCGACCGGTGCCGTCGCACTCGCGGTCGATGAATTCACGCGGCCGTCGTCGACCATGGAAGGCCTCGGTGCACTCGCGCCGGCGTTCGCCGATCACCCGGAGCTCGACGCGATCGCGCTCGCCAAGTACCCGCAGGCGGGCACGATGCACCACGTGCATACGGCCGGCAACTCGAGCGGGATTGTCGACGGCGCGGCCGCGGTGCTCGTCGCATCGACCGAGTATGTCGCCGCGCATGGTCTCACGGCACGGGCGCGGATACGGGCTATGGCGACGATTGGCAGCGAGCCGCTCATCATGCTGACCGCGCCCACACCGGCCTCGCGAAAGGCGCTCGAGCTCGCGGGGATGGCGGTGAACGACATCGATCTGTGGGAGATCAACGAAGCGTTCGCGGTCGTGCCGATTCACACCATGCGCGAGCTGAACCTCGACCCGACACGCGTCAACGTGAACGGCGGCGCCATCGCCCTCGGCCACCCGCTCGGTGCCACCGGCGCCATGTTGCTCGGCACCGTACTCGACGAATTGGAGCGTCGCGATCTCGCCACCGGGCTCGTGACGCTCTGTATCGGCGGGGGTCAGGGCGTCGCCACGATCATCGAGCGCGTGTAGAAAAGAGAGCGGCGAACAGGAGCAAGATCCCGGCGGCCAGTCCCGCCGGGATGAGCCAGATCGTCTGCCAGTCGTGATGCCCGTTGGCGGTGAACGCGTCCACGACGGCACCCGAAAGCAGCCCGCCGATGTAGAGCCCGGCGCCCTGCGTGATGAACGCCAGAAACCCCTGGGCGCTGGCTCTCACCGCGATCGCCGCTCGCTGGTCTACGTAAATCTGGCCGGTCACGAAAAAGAAGTCATAGCACACGCCGTGCAGCAGGATGCCGGCGTACAGCATCCACACGAGTGGCCCGGTATTGCCGTACGCGAAAAACGCGTAGCGCAGCGCCCACGCGGCCATGCCGACCAACAAAATGCGCTTCACGCCAAGGCGCACGAGCAGCAGTGGCAACAAGAGCATGAAGCCAAGCTCGGACATTTGCCCGAAGCTCATTTTGCTCGCGGGCTCCGGCAGCCCGATCTCATTCAAGAAGAGATTCGTGAACGCGTAATAGAACTGCAGCGGGATGCACAGCAGAAACGATCCGATGATGAACGTCGCGAACGACCGATCGCCCATGAGCTTGAGCGCATCGAGCCCGAGGATGTCTTTCGCCGTGATCGCCTTGCCCGCGGCGTGCGGCGGCGTGTGCGGCAGCAGGAACGAGTACAGCCCGAGCACGATGGATGCGCCGGCCGCGATCCGCAAAGGCACGACGGTCGGCTCGATGTGCAGTCCGCCGACCAACAACCCGGCGACGATCCAGCCGATGGTGCCGAGCGCCCGCACCGCCGGAAACTCCCGCGCGGGCTCTTTCATGTGGTCGAACGACAGCGAGTTCGTGAGCGCGAGCGTCGGCATGTAGCACAGCGCGTACGCCACCAGCAGCGGATAGAACGCCCCGAACGCCACGGCGCGTGAGGCGGCGTACATGAGGAGTCCGCCGACCAGATGCAGGATGGCGAGCGCCTTCTCCGTCGCCATGAATCGATCGGCGATCATGCCGACGAAGAACGGCGAGATCATCGCCGCCAGCGCGGTGGCGCCGTAGGCCAGGCCGATCTGCGTGCCGGAGAACTTGAGCGTCTGGCCCAGATAGGTGCCCATGGTCACGAACCATGCGCCCCAGACGAAGTACTCGAGGAACATCATGCCGGACAGCCTGACGCGTACGGCCATGCGCGAGAAAACTATCGCGCGATGGGCACTGAGCTAGTAGGACACAGCTGCGAGGTGATGAATGCCGCGGTGACTTTCGTGGGCGGGTCGACGAGCACTTTCATGGTGGACCAAAAGTGATAACCGGGCCAGCGGACCACCCGCTCGACCCGGTATCGATCGCGCTTCAGCTGAGCCGTGCTATCAGCCGTGTCCGTTTCGGTGCGTCACTGTCTGGGCGCGGTCCAGCGCGCCTTCCAGGTAGACGCGCGTTAGGCCACCTGCCCAATACGACACGTCCGTGCGATTCGGCTGGACCGTCTCGCGGTCGGATCTCAGGGTTGGACCGCCGTTTTCCGGCTCGAACTCCAGCCACGCCTCCCAACGGCCGATCGAGTCCTTACGGCCGCAAACGCGTGGGTAATACGCGGTGCCCCCGTGAGACACGATCGGCTCGGTGAATCGCACAAACACTTCCATGACCACTTTGACGGCAACCTGCGCGCCAAGCCCGTCCCGTCAGAAGGAGAGTTGCAGATCCGACGTAAAAAGGCGATCCGTGGTCTTAAATCCTGGCGGCGGCTCGTGGGCGTAATGAATCCCGTAGCCGATCTTGATCGCGAAATGCTTCGAGAGCGGAGCGACGAGGTCGCTCTCGGAGTTGAGCCGAAAGTCGTTTTCGTGCTCGAGATTCGGGAGCGCTTCGACAAACTGTTGAAAGTAGGCGCTCTTCGCGAACTCGTACTTGTAGGTGACCGCCCCGCGCGCGTCGGCGTGGTGGTCCGTGGAGTCGGGCAGCAGCTGCTGCTCGATGTACGAGATACCGGCATCGAACTCGAGCGAGTGCTTCTTCGGCAGGATGGGCGTGAACGCGAAGCCGCCGCCTTCCTGGAACGCGTAATCGATGCCCGCGAACGTATTGCGCGCGAATCCCGTCAAGCCGTACAGCCCCACGGTCTTCGTAAAGGCGTATTGATCGCGAAGACCCGCCGTCCAGATGTTGGTCTGGACCACGTTCTTGTTCTGCCCGTACACGACCTGGAAGGTCTGATCGATGCGATTGACGGGGCTCGTGCGCAGCGTGAGCTGGTCCGCGAAGTTGATGGTCGACACCTGCGTGTTGCCGGAGGTGGCGACATAGCCCAGATCGCCGTGGAAGACCATGAAATGGGTCGTATCCTGGGCGGAGACCGCGAGCGGAATGAGCCCGAAAAGAAAAAGTGCTCTCACAAGGATTTTACCATGAGGATGTCCGTTTGCTCTTCGTTACCGAGTTGAAATGCGATGCGCCCAGCGTCGGTGAACCCGACCTTGCGATAAAACGTGATGGCCCGAGGGTTTTGATCCCACACGGTTAGCCATATCGTGGCCGCGCCGCGCTCTCTTGCGGCATTGCACGTCTCGGCCATGAGGCGCTGGGCGACGCCAAGACCGTGCCACGCCCGATCAACATAGAAGCGCTTGAGCTCGAGCGCATGGTCGTCGCCGACGGCGGGCGGCACGATCTCGCGCGTTACGGCGGCGTAGGCAACCAGTTCATTCCCGTCCTCGGCGACGAGGATGAATCCACTCGTGCTTTCGATCTCGGCGCGCAGCTGTCGGGGCGCGAACGTGGCCTCGATGTGCATGGCCATGTTCTCCTCCGTGTTGTACGCCGCGTAGGTGTCGCGAAAGGTCTTGGCGCTGAGCGTCGAGAGGGCGTCGGCGTCGCTCGGAACCGCGTATCGGATAGTTGGTCGATTCGTCTGCATGGTATGGAGATTCTGGAGCAGAGCCCGAGGCTCGTTGTCTGCCACCAGAGCGCAACCTACATGCGTGGTTTCGGTCTCGCCTTCGCCGGGTTGGGTGCGGGCGCGCTCGTGCTGGTCACCCACGCCAATCGGGCCAATGTCCACGGATCGCCGTGGGTCGCGTATGTCGTCGGGATCGCGTTCGTCCTCGCGGGTCTCGGACTGTTCGCGTTCGCCGAGGATGATCGGATCGTGTTGGATGGCGCGGCGCATGTCGCGCGGATCATTCGGCGGGGGCTCTGGCGGAAGTCGATGATCGAGGTGCCGTTCGCGAAGATTCGCGATGTCGCGCTCGAGATGTCGGTCATGAACACGCGCGGGTCGTCGAACGGTGGGCAGCCGACGTTCCGGCCCGTGTTCGTCTGTGCGGACAACAGCCGCGTACCGTGGACGCCGGTGCTCACCAGCGACCGCATCACGCAGGCCAAGGCGGTCGCGGCCGCGCGCGCGATCGGGGGGTGGAATGCGCTGCCGATCGAGGGGTCGCCGGCGATGGCGCGGGCGGTCACCGCGGTCAAGAACCTCGGCTGCCTCTATGGATTCGCGGTCGTGTTCATCGGGTTCTTGCTTCTGATCATGGGAACCCAGGTTGCACCGCTGGCCACGTGGGTGCCGACATCAGCGACGGTCACCTCGTCCAGCATCGCCTGGGACCCGGGCCAGAGTCACCGGACGTATCGGCCGTTCGTGACATATCAGTACTCGGTCGCGGGCACCACCTATACCTCGCAGCGCTTCGCGCCACTCCAGGAGTCGGCGAGCCAGCAGTGGGCGCAGTCGCTCGCCGATCGGTATCCGACGGGTGCCGAGGTGACCGTCTGGTACGATCCCAAGCATCCGTCAAACGCGATCATCTATCACCATTTCTCGAGGATTCCGCTGATTATGATCGGAATCGCGTTGGCAATGGTGATGTTGGTGGCGTGGGCGGCGAAGCGAGGTCAGGCCATGACGCAGGCCGCGCTCGCGGGCGGTGATGTTCCGGTGGTCTCAGCCGGTTAGCAGCTCGTACAAATGAGACCGTTGTGCGCCTTGATGTAACCGGCGCGACGGACGTTCAGGCCATTTTCGTGGGCGTACAGGCCGAGCTGCTCCACGTGCATGAGCTCACGGTAGCCGTAGTTCATGTAATCGGCCATGATCGTGTAGAACGCGCGGCCGCGGATCTGGTCGCGGGGCGTCGTGATGATCGCGACGCCGCCCGGCTTCAAGAAGCGACGATGGAGCTCGAACGCTTCGTGCTTGTGCGCATCGGGGAAGTGTTCGATGAGTCCCACGCTCAGCACGATGTCGAACTCTTTGCCGTAGCGCAGGGACCGGATATCGGCGACCTCGAAGTCGATCGCCATGTCCTCGCGATACGAGAGGTGTCCGTCGCCGAAGAACGGATACGCTTCGGGGAATTTTCCGAACCGGTCCGTGCGGCAGAAATCATCGTAGTCCACGAGGACCGCGTGTCCGCCAGGGTACATGGCGAGCAGCTGCATCGCTTCGTAGCCATCGGCCGCGCCCAAGTACAGGATCTCGGGTCGCTTGACGTTCAGTCCTTCAAAAAGCGCTCGCTTGCCACGCGGGTCCCAGACGGCATCTTCGACGCGGTGCACATGATTCCAGACCGCGAGTTGCAGCAGCTCTTTGGTCGTTTCCGCGATGCCGTGCAAATCAAAATGAGACGCAGCGCGAACCAACGCTGAGCGAGTTGTGTTCATCGCCGCCGCGGTGTCAGTCGTGAACAGTTCGTGAAAGTGCCGATTGAATCGTATCCACGATTCCTTCACCGGCATCACCGATCCGTGTTCCGCCTCCCACGAGCGCTTCTCGGCGGCCCAGCGCTCGACGCGATATGGCCGGCCGATGTCGCGCCAGGTCAAGCGATTCCAATCAGTTGAGCCAAAATCAACGAATACATCGGGCGCGATATCGCGCGTATCGATGCGATACGTGGGCATCAACACGTTCTCGCCGATCATAGGCGAACAATGCTAGCCAGGCTTACGCTCTGGCTAGCACTGTCAGTCGGTTGGACAGCCGCTCACTTCGGCCGCGTCACGCTTGGCGACCGTCGTAGCTGGACTTATGTTCACCAACATGCCTGCGATGGGCGCGAATCTTTTGGTCGTGGACGATGAGCCGGCCATTGCCCGGTCGCTGTCTCTGTTGTTCACGCGCCGTGGGCACAGGGTGATCGTCGCGCCGGGCGGCAATGCGGCGCTGGAAGTGATGGCGCAAACGCACGTCGACTGTGTTGTGCTGGACTACCGGCTCCCGGACATCAGGGGCGATGCCCTCTACGCCTACATGGCGGCGAAACAGCCGGACCTTTCGGGCCGCGCGGTGTTTCTCACGGGCGATATTGTGCCGGATGTGCGAGATGCGCTCGAGCGCACGGGCTGCCGAGTCGTGGCCAAACCGTTTGAATTAGCCCACTTAGTGGAGATCGTCGAAGGCGTCCTGGCGACGGGGGATACCGGGCAGCACTCCGCGTGATTGACTAGGGCATCGGCACCGGTTAGCCTCCCAATGAATGGACGTTCAGTCAGCGGTCGACAAGCGTGAGGCGATAGAGGATGCTGCCCTCGCGCTTTTCGTCGAGCAGGGCTTCCATGGGACCACGGTACCTGAGATCGCGCGCCGGGCTGGGGTGGGTACCGGCACGCTCTATCTCTACCACGCGAGTAAAGACGAGCTGCTCAATGCGCTCCTCCTGCGGTGGTGCCGGACCTTAGCCCTTGGCCTTGCGGGCGCGACCGTCGGGGCGGATACGCCGCGGGCCGTGTTCGCGGGCTTCTGGAAGGCCGCGGTCGATTTCAGTGAAGCCTATCCCGAGGCCTGGGCGTTCATGATGCAGTTCCACGACTCACCCTATATCGCCGAAGAAACGCGGCAAGAAATGGCGAGCATCAAGGCTCCGGTGGTCGCGATGTTCTGCGCCGGGGTCGAGCAGGGCGTCTTCAAGCCCCTCCCGCCCGAGCTGCTTCACGCGGTCTGCGTGGGAATAATGAGCGAGGTGCGGCAACTGTCGGTTCTGGGCTGTACACCCGTAACGGCCGAGTTGTGGCAGGCGGCGGAGGCGATGGCGTGGGAAGCTATCAGTTGTCGAAAATCAGGGACGTGAAACGTCGAGCATACAGAGACCGTTGAGTCCTCCACACTTTCTGGTGTCGATGAGCGCAATGTCAGAGCATGAAGCTGCCCTGAAGGCCGCGATTCTGAGTGCCGCGGCCGGTCCATGGGGCAATCTGTCCCGCGTTGAGCGCGCCGTGAGGCGCTTCGCGCGCGCGGGACGGCATCAGGGCTTGCCGCCAGAGCGCATGCTGATTCGTCTCAAGGA
>DASRDS010000103.1:0-14051 GCA_035652495.1 Gemmatimonadaceae bacterium | reverse complement strand
AGCGCGATGAGCGCGATGAGTGCGGTGAGGATGCTGCTGACGAGCTGAACCAATCCGGTGCCGATGATGTTACGGATACCCTCGGCGTCGTTCATGACGCGCGAGACGAGCACGCCGGACTTGGTCGAGTCGAAGTACGAGATCGGGAGCCGCAGCACGTGGCGCTCGACCTGCTTTCTCAAGTCTGTAATTGCCCGCTGGGCGGCGATGCTCACGATCTGCGACAGGGCGAACGCGCTGCCCGCGCGAATCAGCGTGGCGATACCGACGGCCACGATGATCGGCACGAGCAGATTGGTCTGATGCTGCGTCAACACCCGGTCGATCAAGAACTTCCCGGATGCGGGCAACACGGGACTCGTCGCGACGTTGACGAGCATCACGACGAGACCGATCGAGAGCGACCCCCGATGCCGCCAGGCGAGCGCGCGGGCTTCGCGCCAAGCGCGCTTGCCGTCGTACTTCTCTTTAGCCATGTTGGAAACCTAAACCCCCAAAAGCCACACAGGAGACCAGGTGCGCCAACGGAGAGCGGTGCTGGCTGTCGTGTTGCTTCTCGCCGCGTGCGACTCCCCCACGCGGCCCCTCGGTAGCGATCGAGCGTCCGGTATCCACAAGCAGTTCTGCTACTTCGACCCGTGCCTCACGTCTCTCTACACCGCCGCCTCCTACGTCGCGGGCGTCAGGGTCACGGACCTCGGTACGCTGTCCGGCGACGTCAATAGCTACGCGACCGACGTGAATGACGCGGGGCAGATTACCGGCGCGAGCGAAGACGTCAATTTCACGCCGCGGGCGGTCCTTTGGTTTCCTCCGTCGCAGACCACCGCCCAAGCGCTCGTGACGCTCGGGGGCTCGTCCAGCGTCGGAACGGGCATCAATGCCAAGGGCACGATCACCGGCTGGAGCACGACACCCGCGGGTCAGCAGGATGGCTTTGTCTGGAACTTCGGGCTGCAGCAGCATCTCACGTTCTCGAATCCCCAGAACCTGTCGTACCAGATCTATCCCGCGCGTCTCAACGACTCCGGCACCGTCGCCGGCTGGGTTCTCGTGGCCGCCGGGGCACAGATGGCCTACTGGCCGTCGGGGACGTCGGTCGCGCAGACCCCGGCTATTGCCCCGGTCGGCCACGTCAGTTCGGTGGATGACATCAACAACACCGGCACGATGGTCGGCAGCTTCGAGAATTCGAGCTTTGTCGATACAGCATTCAGTTGGCAGACCGGTCAATCATCGGCAACTGCGTTTTGCCCATCACAAGCGAACGCGTGCTACGCCTTCGGCGTGTCGGACAACGGTCAGATCGCGGGGAGCGCGTACTACAACATGAACCAGTACCTGCACGCGTTCGTGCAGGATCAGACCGGCATTCACGACCTGGGGAATTTGTGGCCGGGTCATCCGACACAATCCAGTTCGGCCCATGATATCGATAACGAGGACCTGGCCGTCGGTTGGAGTAATGACAGCACATCGCTCGGCGCAGGGACCGGCGCGTTCCTCTGGGGAGCCGACTTCGGCATGTACGCTCTTCCGAACCTTCCGGGCGCCGTGATGAATGCCTCCCAGGCCCGCGGCATGAACGGCAACCTCCTTGGCGATTCAATTCTGATCGTCGGCCAGGCCGCGGCCGCCAAGTCGACGTCGGTCACGCACGCGGTCCTGTGGTCGGTCACACTGGGGCTCAAGCCGGTCTTCACAGTCTGGCCGGGTGTGTGGGGGCGGCCGTTTACGCCAATCATCTATGAGAACCCGGGATACGTTTCGGGTTCGGCGCCCGACCGGTACATCGAAGTCAAGATCGCCGGCGGGGGCAACCTCGATCCCAATACGATCGACCTCACGTCGTTGCAGCTGAATGGCACGAAGCCAGTCTATACGTCGATCAAGGATCTGAACGGCGACGGATATCAAGACCTGCTCATGCTTTTCAGCATGAAGCAGCTGATGACAAGTGGCAGCCTGACTGCCCGCACGATCCAACTTGTCGTGACGGGCAGCCTGCAAAAGATCGGCGCGCCGCTCCTCGATATCACGCCGGTCACCATCTGTCTCAGTGCGCGGTCGTGTCCGACGGACGATACGGTGACGGGACCCACCTAAGCGAACCGACGGAAAAAGGCGTCGACGGTAGGCGGGAGGAACATGTTGTCAGCGATCGCCGCGATCTCCTCCGCCTGCCGCCACGCCTCGGCGAGCTCCGCGAGCTCGCCTTCCATGGCGCGACGCTCGGTGTCCTCGTGCGCCGCCATTTCCAGCGCGAGACGGACGGTGACCGGGAGCTCGCCCAAGCCGAATTCGAGGCGCGAGCGTTGGCTCGTGGCCACGCTACCGAAGTATTCGTCGGCGCTCTTTACGCCGCCGAGGAGATCCACCGCGTCGTTCAGTTGGGATTTGGTGCCACCGAACGTGTTCAGCCCCGCGAGCAGGTGGCGCGCGGGCGCCAGAGCAATTTCATCGTGGAATACGCGCATCCCCGCATCGTGGCAAATGCCGAGTTTCCAGCGGCCGGAAGGCGCGGCAATGAGGCGGCTCGACTCGACATGACGGTAGCGAACCGTCAGCGCCTGATTCGTTCCGTCGGGAATGCTCGCGATAACGCGGCTGCCGTAGACCCATCGTGCCAGGCGCCGGCCGTTCCACACGAACACGAATGGCACGCTGGTGATGATGCCGGTGGCCACTCCGCCAGCGATGATCCCGGCGCCGACGACGGCGGCCGCGCCGACGATCGCGAGCGCCTGCAGGCGGCGGCGATGAAGGCGCGGGCCATAGCGCCACGCCGCGAGCTCTGGGAGGTGTGGCTGGCCGATGCGGATCAGCTCGACGCCCTCCGGCAGTCGCGCGAGGCCGATCTCGCCGGTCGACACGCGGCGCCGCGCATCACGAAACCGACGCTCGCAGTCTTCGATCGCCTCCCAGCGCTCCTCGAGCGGCGTGAGGTTCCACTGGCGACAGCGCCGGCATACCACCCAGAGGCGACCCTTCGCCGGATCAAACGCGAGGCGCTCGCCGACGGGAAACCGATCGATGATCTCGTTGTGGCCGAGGTTCGTGTTACAGAACAAGCACGAGCTGTACATCACTCCACCTCGTCGATCGACCTCGGCCAATCTTCCCGCAGCAATCGCGACAGCGCCCGGTCCGCCAGCAGCTTGCCGCCGGTCTGGCATCGGGCGCAATAGTTCGTCTCGTTCTCTGCATACACGATCCGCTGGACCGGAGATCCGCAGACGGGGCACGGTTGGCGGTAGCGACCATGCACCGCCATGCCCTCGCGAAACGCCGTGACCGTTTCGGGGAAACCTTCGCCGACTTCTTCGCGCAGCCGGCGCGTCCACTCGGTCAGCGTTTCCCGCATCGCGTTGTAAAGGCGCTCGATCTCCTCGGGCGTCAACCGCTTGGTCTGCGTCATCGGCGACAATCTGGCGCGATGCAGGATTTCGTCCGAGTACGAGTTGCCGATCCCGCTGAATAATCTGGGATCGGTGAGCGACCGCTTGAGCGTGTGATTTTCGGAGAGTAGGCGGGTCGAGAACGCATCGAGATCCGCCGTCAGGGGCTCGAGCCCTCCGCGATCGATCTCGACGAGCGCGGCTTCGCCGGCGACGAGGTTGATCGACGCACGGCGCTTGGAGCCCGCTTCGGTCAGAAACAGCGTGCCGTTCGGAAATTCGAAGGCCGCCTGGGCGAGCTTGCCGCGGATCGGCTTGTCCTTCGGTCGCCAGCGCAGGCGCCCCGCGATCATCAAGTGAATGACGATGAAGATCTCGCCCTCCAACGCGAGGACGATGCGCTTGCCGATGCGGCGCACGCCGATCACGCGACGGCCGTCCGTGTCGCTCACGGGCGGCGCGACGGAGCGCAGCACGAACGGATTGAGAATCTTGATCCGCTCGAGTCGCTGTCCGACGACCGTCGCGGTCAGTCGCTCGAGGTAGACGACGACGTCAGGGAGCTCGGGCACGATCGAAGCCCGCGTGACCCGTCGCCACTTCCAGGGCGCGCACGACGAGGGCGAGGCGGAGGTCGTTCTGCGTTTGCTCTTCGAGCGATGGCGGGAGGGTTGGGGCGGGCAGCTTGAGGCCGACGAGGTCGAGGCCGTGCTGCGCGGCGAGCGAGGTGGCTTTCGCGTGCGCGGCACGCGCCTCCGCGGGACGTCCGAGCCACTCGTATCCCTCGGCCAGCGTCACGTGGAAGCGAGCTTCGACGCGCGCCGGCAGCGTCTCGCGCGCGAGGGCCTGGCGATACTGCTCGAACGCCGCTTCGTTCCCGTCGCGCGCGGCCAACTCCAGAAGATTGACCATCGCGATCATTCGGGTTTCGGGCTCGACGGCCGTGCCCGAGATGATGAGAAAGGCGTCGCGCGCCCGATCGCGGAGACCGAGGTCCGCGAGCACGCACGCCATGTCTGACAAGGCGCGGTCGCGGTTGATCGGCTCGACATACGCCTGCCAGGCCTCGTAGTACTGCATGACCGCGTCGCGCAGCCGGCCGCGCTCGTAGGCGATCGTGCCGCGATCGTGCACCGCGAACGCGCGCACGACGGGGAGGCCGTGACGCTCGGCCGCCGCCATGACCTCGACGAGCATGGCGTCGGCGCCAGTGATGTTGCCGCGCACGCGCTCGAGGGCGGCCTCGGAGATCTTGAGCCGGAGGCCCGCTTCGATGTCACCGAGCGACGCGGCGACCGCCTGACCCATCCGACACGCGGCGGCGGCGCCGTCGTAGAGGCCCTGCATGCGGAGGGCGTAGGCGAGGCGGCGATAGGCCTCGCTCACCCACTTGAAGTCGTCGGGCGTCGCGGCGTGCGAGATGAAGGTCTGATAGACGTCCGCGGCCTGGACCCATCGCGAGTCGTTGAGGAGCACGCGACCGTACGCCATGAGACGCACGGCGACGAACGGGCGCGCGCCGGTGCAGGCATCCGTTACGGCGTCGAGGACGCGGTCGAGCGTGTCGCGAATGGACGCGGGCTCGACATCGGCGATGACGCGGCGCGCGTCGCGCAGCTCGCGTGGCGTCGGGCGCTGCTCGCGCGGCACGCCGACCTTGATGCGGTCGACCAACCGGAGCACGGCCAGACCGGCTCGCGCCTCACGCTGCGCCGACAGCAGATCCCTGGCGCTGGCGTGCGCGGCGAGGAAGGCGTGATGGTGGGCGAGGCGAGCACCGTCGGCCGGAGATTTCGCGCGTCGCCGACTCATAGGATCGTAAACATGTGCTGCGCGCTGTATACCGGCAAGCTGTATACAGCGTTCGCCAGCCGCTCACCAGCCAGCGCGTTGCCTGAGCCCCGTTATGTGGGCGATGTGATGCGATCCGTGCCAGGCGTATAGCGTCGTAAACTGATCAACGCGCCAATCCCCGGACTCGGGATGGCGGAACGTTCTCGCCCACTGATCGGCTTGCAGGTTGCGCAGCAGCGTGACCCAGCGCGCGTGCAGCGCTTCGAGCAGCAACAGCGAGACGCCGACCGGTGTGCTTGCCACATCTGGCGTGAGAGCCCACGCCCCCTCATCGTACGGCCTGACCGTCGGATGCGTCTCGGTCAGCGCCAGTTTCAGTCGCGTGTACGCGTTGAGGTGGCTTTCCGGGACGTGGTGGATGACCTGGCGCACAGTCCATCCGCCATCGCGATACGGCGTGTCGAGTTGTTCCGCCGTGAGCCCCCGGACCGCCGCGCTCAGCTGAGCCGGCGTCGAGGCGATGGCGTTGATCGCGGACTGGAGCGTCTCGGCGTCCACCGATGTGGGACGCTGGAATTTGCCGATCGGATACCTGAGGTCCATGGTCTAAACATGATCGACGTCCGTCATGCGCTGCCAGCGGAGGATCATGACCCGGCCGGCGTCCGGTGGCGTGCTGAGCTCCAGAAATTCACCATCGAAGGCGACGCGGCGATGCTGGTCCGTCCCGACAAGATTTGGAAAGAGACTCATCGTGACGTGGTGAATGACGGTATCTCGAGTGACAGAATACGTGCCCGCGTACGCAACGTAGCCGGTCGCCGCTTCGACTAGCTCGGCGTCAGAGCCGCGTGTGATCGTGGTCGAAGCAAACGACGTGCGGCCGGGTCGCATGAGCTGTCCCGCCATGGTGCCATTGGCGGTGTAGATCAAGATGCCGACGGCGTCCGGACCGAATGGGCGCCGTATCGGCTGGGACGGACCGTGGACTTCGAATGAGACCAGCCGCCACACGCCGATCAGTCGCTGGGCGATACTCACAGCGCTGTAGCGCCCGCGCCACAAAAGAAAGCCCGACACCGGGATCTTGAGGGGCAATCGAGGGCCTTGCTCTTGCAAAACGGACAGGCATGACGATCGACCCGCTCGTGAGCGATGAACCACTTTCGCGGTTGACGCGAAACACGCTGCTCGACCGACTCGCGGTGGCGCTCGCGGGTGCCGTGAGGCTCCCGGTCGCCGAGTTGCCGGCGATCGATCTGGCGATGGGCGCGTATGTCTCGCACCTCAAGCGCGAAGGCGGGCGGCCCGAGCACGCGATCGTCCATGTGCGCGACATGTCGCGCCGCGCCGCGGAGGCCGAGCGCATGACGCATCATCCGGATTGGGTCGATCCCGAGATGTTCGTCATGCACGTCGAGCGGCGATGCTTCCGCGCGTACTTCCGGGCGGACTGACGCGCGGCGTCATGCACGCGAGCCGCACCTCGCGAAAGAGCCGCGCGTAGTCGGCGGGTTGGAAATGGGCGTTGAGCCCACTGGGATTCGGCAGCAGCCACACTTTCGAGCCGTAGAGATCGTCGGCCTGGGGCCCAAGTTGCGCCTTGGGCTGGTCGAAGCCCGCGCGATACGCCGTTAACCCAAGAAAGCACACACAGTGCGGGCGGATTCGTTTTACCAGCGACCGAATTCTTTTCGCGCCCGCGCGATATTCGTCATCGGTGAGCTCGGCCGCGGTCGCCGTCGCGCGACGCACGAACCCCGTGATGCCGATGCCAAGCGTGAGAAGCGCTTGCTCCTCGCTCGGATGCAGGAGGCGCGGAGTCAGGCCCGACGCATGAAGCGCGGGCCAGAACCGGTTGCCCGGTTTGGCGAAGTGATTGCCAGACCACGCCGTGTAGAGCCCCGGGTTGATCCCGACGAACAGGATGCTCAACCCCGGGGCGACGAGATCCTTGATCGTTTTGCCAGCCGACGCCAACAACTGGGCACGGGTCGGCTTTATCCCTTCCACACGACTCGCCAGATACGTCCGTGCAGGTCGTCCGTGATGTACAGCGCCCCATCCGGCCCTTCGGCCAGGCCGCAGGGACGATGGGCCGCGTCCGTCGGCACCAAGAGCGGATCTTTCCCGCTAAACCCGTTGGCGAACGTCTCGTAGTCGCCGGATGGATTCCCTTTGGCGAACGGAATGAACACCACGCGATAACCCGCTTGCGGATCGGGGGCGCGATTCCACGAGCCGTGGAAGGCGATGAACGCGCCGCCGCGATACTTCGCCGGGAAGTTGCCGCCGTCATAGAACATGAGGGACATCGGCGCCCAGTGCCCCGGGAACGCCACCAGCGGCGCGTCCTTCGACGCGCAGCGGTCGACCTTGTGGCCGCCGTCGCCACCGTACTCGGGCGCCAGGACGAGTTTCTTGTAGCGATTGTCGTAATAGCAGTACGGCCAGCCAAAGTCCGAGTGGTCTTGAAAGCGCACGAATTCTTCGGCCGGATTCTCGTCGCCATCGGCCTGCGCGTACATCGACGACCAATTCTGCGCGAGCTGATCGCGGCCGTGCTGCGTCGCGTACATCTTGCCATCCATCGGGTTGAGCGCGAGCCCCATGGCGTTCCGGATACCGGTCACGACGTGCTCGCCATCGGCCTGCGTCTGATTGAGCTTGGCCGATTGGAATCGCCAGATGCCGGCTCTCGTGTCGAGCTCCGTGCACGGGTCGATGCCCGGCGAATTATTCTGCCGGTCGGCCGTCTGACACGAGTTCGTCCGCGACCCGATGTTCACGTACAGCATGCCGGCCCGGTCGAACGCGATATTTCTCGCGCCATGCCCCCCCGTCGGCAGGTTGCGTACGATGGTATCGGGGTTCCCGGTCGGCGCGAACTCATCCTTGCCCAATTTGTACCGCACGATCGCGGTGCGCGTGTCGAGATACAGATAGCCGCCATGGAGGGCAATGCCGGTACCGCCGACATCCCCGAAATGCGCGTCGACGTCGGCATGGCCGACGCCTTTCGTATCGCGTAACGCCACCGCGCCCGAGGTGACGGTAACGTAGACTGTCCCATTGGGCGCGACCACGATGTGACGAGGCCCCTGGAGGCTGTCGGCGAACACCGACGCGCAAAATCCCCGCGGCAGCGTAATCGTGGCATCACACGACGAGTCGACGGCGACGGCCGTCGCGAGCAGGAGTGAGATCAGCATGGCTTTATTATATCTTCCGAGACCATGCGATACCTACTGGCCCTGCTGCTCCTGGTCGCCTTCAAGGCGTCTGCCCAGGAGGATCAATACCACGCCCTCGCCGTCAAGGTGTTGAAAGAGACGCCATTGATCGACGGCCACAACGATCTCCCGTGGACGATTCGCGAGAAAGCCAACCACGACGTCGAGGCGTACGATCTGAAAAAGCATACGCCCATGATGACCGACCTCGAGCGACTCGATAAGGGCATGATGGGCGCCCAGTTCTGGTCCGTGTATATCCCGGGCGAGATTAAGGATTCGGGGTACGCGCGCGTCCAGCTCGAGCAGATCGATATTGCGCGCCGCATGATCGCGAAATATCCGGAGCGTCTCGAATTCGCCACGGGCACCGCGGACATCCGTCGCGCCTTCAAGGAGCACAAGATCGCGTCGCTGATGGGCATGGAAGGCGGTCACGCGATCGAGAACTCGCTGGGTGCGTTGCGGGCGTACTATGACCTGGGCGTGCGGTACATGACGCTGACGCACAACGTCACACTCGACTGGGCTGACGCCGCGCTCGACACCGCCAAGCACGGCGGCCTGACGCCGTTCGGCAAGGAAGTCGTGCGAGAGATGAACCGGCTTGGCATGCTCGTCGATATCTCGCATGTCTCGCCCGGCGTCATGAGCGATGCGCTGACTGTCAGCGAAGCCCCGGTGATCTTTTCGCATTCCGGCGCTCGCGCGCTCGTGAACCACCGACGGAACGTGCCCGATTCCATCCTGCGACGCATGCCGGCCAACGGCGGCGTCGTGATGGTCCCCTTTGTCACGTCCTTCGTCAACAAAGCCGTCTGGGAGCACGACTCGGCGCAAGACGTCTTCACGAAAGACCTCAAGGCCCGCTATCCCGCCGATAGCGCCGCGCGCTCGCGCGAGCTGAAGACCTGGAACACGGCACATCCGACTCCCCCCGCCACGTTAAAAGACGTTGCTGACGTCATTGATCACGTACGGCAGGTGGCGGGTGTCGATCATGTTGGCATCGGCAGCGACTTCGATGGCATCACCGATGTCGTCGTCGGACTCGAGGATGTCTCGAAGTTTCCAGACCTGTTCGCCGAGCTGGCGCGCCGCGGGTGGACTGAGGCGGACCTGCGAAAGCTCGCCGGCGAGAATCTGCTGAGAGCGTTCGCTCAGGCCGAGGCGGTATCGCAGCGCCTGCGCAAGGAACGACCGCCTTCGACCGCGACGATTCGTGAGCTCGATCACGCGACGACGACCACTCAGTAAATGCCTCAATTGCGCGGTACCCGGCTGACAGCGCTCGGCACCTATGTGCCAGAGCGCATCGTCACCAATGCCGATATGTCCAAGTTCGTCGATACGAATGACGAATGGATCGTCCGGCGCACGGGTATCCGCGAGCGTCGCGCGTCGGCGGAGAACGAGTTCACCTCGGACCTCTGCACCGCCGCGGCTCGACCGCTCGATCTGCGGGGGGTCGATTTCGTGATCTTGTCGACCACCACGCCCGACTACGCGTTTCCGAGTGTCGCGTCGCAGGTGCAAGACCGCCTCGGCATCGTGGGCGCCGGCGCGATCGATATCAACGCGACATGCGCCGGGTTTGCGTACGGCCTCCACATCGCCCACGGCATGGTGTCGGGCGGCGTGCAGCAGAAGGTCCTGGTGCTGAGTGGTGAGACGCTCACCAAAGTCATGGATTACACCGATCGCACGACGTGCATCTTGTTCGGCGACGGCGCGGGAGCCGCCCTGATCGAGGCATCCGACCGGCCGACGGTGCTGGCGACGCTCGTCGGATCCGATGGGAGCGGCGGTGGGCTGCTCTACCGGACCGGGCTATCGAAGCGAATCGCCGCGCCTGGCGACACGCTGCCCGCGGTGATTCGGCAGAATGGGCGTGAGGTGTATAAGTGGGCGGTCGAGACGGTCTCGGGGGGCGTGTGTGAGTTATTGAGACGCGCCAATCTCACGCCGGACGGCATTGATTGGTTCGTGCCGCACAGCGCCAATCTTCGCATCACGGATGCCGTCTGTGAGCGCGTGGGTATTCCCGTCGAGCGGACGCTGTCCAGCATCGAATATTTCGGCAACACGTCCGCGGCCACGATCCCGCTGGCGTTGGCGCTCGCTCAGCGCGACGGGAAGTTGAAAGAGGGCGATACGATCTTGCTCTATGGCTTTGGCGGCGGGTTGGTGCACGCCGGCATCATTCTCGAATGGCGCCCAGACTCGCGCTGATCCTGGCCGCATGCGGCCTCGTGGCCTGCTCCGGCGGCGAGACAAAGACGGCACCGCCGCACGCCAACGATTCGACCGCCTCCGCCGCGGGCGTGCGGACGTATGGTGTCACCGTCGTGCACCGGTGGCCGCACGATCCGAACGCCTTCACCGAAGGCCTCGAGGTGCACGACGGCATTATGTACGAGGCGACGGGTATCATCGGCCAGTCCGGGTTTCGGTCGTACAATCTGGCGAACGACTCGATCATTCGGCGCTACGTGCTCAAGCCGCCGTATTTCGGCGAAGGCATCACGATCTTCAAGGGCCGCCTCTACGAGCTCACGTGGACGACCGGCGTGGGATACGTCTACGACACGGTCACGTTCGCTCGCCTCAAGTCCTTTACGTATTCCGGCGAGGGGTGGGGCATGACGCACGACAGCGTCTCGCTGATCATGAGCGACGGCACGAGCGTGCTGCGGTTCCTCGATCCCGCGACATTGCACGTGCAGAGCGCGTTGAATGTCACCGCCGATGGGCTCCCGGTACAAAAGCTCAATGAGCTCGAGTGGATCAAAGGCGAGATCTGGGCGAACGTGTGGCAGACACCGCAGATCGCGCGCATCAATCCGAAAACCGGCGCGGTGAGCTCTTGGATCGACATCACCAGCCTCTTGCCGTCCGGCGCCGAGGCTGACTCGGCGGACGTCGCGAACGGCATCGCTTACGACTCCGCCGGCGACCGGATTTTCGTCACGGGAAAGCGTTGGCCCGTCGTATTTGAGATCAAGCCAAAGGGGCCGTAACGCACATATGGCCGAGGCCGTCTGGATCATAACAACGATCTGGAGGGCGCATGCGACTGCTCGCGTTGATCGCGGCAGCGGTAATTGCGGCGACGGCCTATGTCACCGGTGCCAACGCGTCAGCCTGTCACGGCGGCGGCGGAATGAGCCAGGGGAGCGATACGCGCTGCCGCTAGAGCGCAGTCGCGCTCTAGTGCGGGGCGATGGCCTGCTCGCACAACTCGCGAACCGCTTTGATGACATGAGCGACTGACGCCGGCTCCTCACCGACCAGGATAGGAGTCGGCGGCAGCGCCTCATGCCGGCGCATGGCCTCGAGCGCCCCGTCGGCCTGCAGCAGAATCACGTTGAACCTGTGCCGGGTCGCGATCTCCAGCGCTCGCCCGTACGCCACACGCGCGGCCTCGTTGCGGCCAAACCGGCGCAGACCTTCGCCGGCATACAGGAAGTAATGCGCGGTGCCGCGTGGCGGCAGCGCCGAGGTGGCGAGCTCGCGTCGAAAGAGCTCGAACTCGAGCTCGCGGCCGCCGAGTTGCGCCAGGTACATGAGATTGATCGCGGCGATCGCGCGGCCGTAGGACTCGGTGGCGGACGCGTACAGCGCCCGAAAGGCGTCGCGGGCGGCGTCGACGAGGCCGAGCGCCGTCAGGTTGTACGCGATATCGACCAAGACGCGCTGGCGGCCGCGCTCATCTTTGTATGCGTTGAGCGCCTCGTAGTACAGCACGACCGCGCGCTCGGTGTCGCCGCGGTCGGTCGCGACGACGCCGCGATCGTGCTTGGCGCGCGCCAGGACGTCGGCGAGCGCTTCGACGCCCGACGCTTTCGCAATGACATCGTCCAGCATTAGCTCGGCCGCCGGATAATTGCCGCGATCCTTCATCACGTGGGCGGCGCCCAGGCGCGCCATGAGCGCGGTCTGGATATCACCGGCTCGCTCGGCGCACTCCCCGCCGGCTTCGTACGCCGCCAGCGCGGCGTCGCTGTCGCCGGCGACGCGCTGACAGGCGCCGAGTCGAACATAGGCGATCGGCAGGAACTGGCGCTCGTCGCTCGTGAGCGCGTGGCGCACGAAGGTGTCGAACGCGTCGGCCGCGAGCGACCACGCCTCGAGCTCGCGCAGGTGCTGCGCGTAGTTCAACACGGCGGCCGTGACGGCCGAGGATTGCTGGCCCCAGGAGCGCGTCGTGGCCGTGATGATGTCGTCGAGCAGCTCGCGGATGCGCGGGTCGTCGACCTCGTCGACCGCGCGGTGCACGGCGTTGATTTCTTTGAGCAAAGGCGCGGGCGCACCGTCGGTGGTGTCCGCCCATTTCTCGACGAAGCGAAGCGTCAGAAATCCCGCCAGTGTGGGCTGCCACCGGGGGGACGACTCCGTCATTCCGGCGAGCGCCTCGAGAAACGGGAGATGCGCGATGGCTGAAGGCGGCGCATCCATAGGCGAGAGAAGATCCTCTTTGTCGGGGCATGTCGCAAGGCTACAGGGTCGGCGGGGATCACGCCTGTTAGTTACGGTCGATTGGCGCCGCGTAATACCCGAATAGCTGATTGCTTCACGATCCAACTTAAAGAAGTGGTTGGACCTATCGCCGCACTACGAAATCGCCAGCCGGGACTTCGATTTTTGGTTTTTCGCGGTCGGCAGGGACGACGAGTGCCGACAGGTAGTAGCGTCCAGGAGGAATGTCGATGCCGGGTCCGTAACGGCCGGATTGCGCGGTATACGACTCGTGCGGTTGGACGCGCTCGTGCACGGGCTTGACGTAGCATTCGGCGCCGTTCGAGGCGTCGTAGACCGGCGTACCGGTGCGATCGGACTTTTTGAAGATGCGAATCAGGACGGCGCAGTTGCCACCGAGCACGTCGATCGGCGCGGGTTTGTCCGTCACGTTGGTCGCTGTTACAGTGACCTGAACTTGGAGCGGACCCCACACGTTCGCTCCGCCATTTTTGGCGGTGTATTGAAACTCGCCAACGGTGACGGCGTTCGCCTTAGCTATTGCGGGACTAACAGTCGCGTGATGGGCACACGCCGCGAGGAGCGGAAGCAGCAGCCCGATGCGTTTTCGCATTCGGGAAGAGTCTAGTCGGTGTAGACCTCGGAACACCAGCGATGGACTTCCTCGCGTAGCAAATGCGTGCTCCACTCGGGCGTGGAGCTCGGCATAACCGCGTCGACGGCACGAAGGAGCGCACAACGCGCCGCGCGCTCGTCGAGTCCGGTTTGCCGCGCGCTGAGTAAGTACAACCGCACTTCGAGCCGCAGACGCGCCAGCGGACCCAAGCCGGGGAGTGGCGACCGTGGGACGGTCAGCGGTCTCAAAGGGCTCGGTTCTTCACCAACCACATCGGCGAGCGCCTCGATGACAGCCGCCGGCATTTCCGTGAACAACGTTGTCGCCATGGCGAGCAAGATTGCGGGCACTATGACCGAATGCAGTGATAGACGTCACACCCAATTCATCGCGCCCGCAATAGAAAGATCGCGATTGCGTAAGACAAAGCGCCGCTATTAGATACCGCTGGGAAACAAAGGAATCCCGCAATCCCCTGAGGAGGCAAGGCACCGCCATGCGATACACGTCGATCGTTCTCGCCGGAGCATT
>DASRDS010000102.1:0-12897 GCA_035652495.1 Gemmatimonadaceae bacterium | reverse complement strand
TTCCGGTGATCGATTTCGTGCGGTCAGGCTCCCGCCCACCGAGCGCACCAGGCCTTCCGCTACGAATAGCCCTAGGCCCACGCCATGTACGGCGGTCTTTGTGGTGAAGAATGGGTCGAATATGCGCGGCAGCAGGTGAGCCGGGATGCCCGGGCCATCATCGGCGACATCTATGCGTACCAGGTCATTCATCGCTTCGACCGTGATGATTAAGCTCGCTGCGCTCGCTTCTCGCGCGTTCCGAGCCAGGTTTAGGAGAATCTGTTTTAGTGCATCCGGGCCAATTGCTGCTTTCACTTTCGAGCCATTGGTGTGCACCTCGATCACCGCCAAGCCATCGAGCTTGAGCAGCGCTTCGACCTCGCGCACGACAACCGTCGGATCACTGACCGCTCCTGACGCGTCACGCGGCCGATTCAAGTCCAACAGATTCTCGGCCAACGCATGCATGCGCATCAGCTCCTCTATGGCGAGATCCGTGAATTGCAGTGTGTCGGCATCGCCCGACCGCCGGCGAATGACCTCGAGGCAGTTTCGGATATTCGCCACCGGATTCCGAATCTCATGCGCCAGCTGCACGACCAGATGCCCGGTCGCCGCCAGCCGATCCTGCTGCATCAGCTGCGCCTGCAGCATCGACAACTTCTCCGATCGCTCCTTGGCCTCGGCCAGTCGCGCCGCCAACGCACGCCGCATGGCGTCGAACGCCTGGGCCAGGCGTCTCACCTCGATGGCGCCGGAATAGGCGAGCGGTGCGCCGAAGTCGCCGGCGGCCAGGCGGTCGGCGGCATCGGCCAGTGTGCGCACGGGGGCCGTGACGCGACTGGCCAGGACCGCGCCGAGGAGGAGCGCGACGGCGAGGGCTAATGCGCCGCTCGCGGTGAGGACGCGCCGCAACCGTGGGACGAGCGCGAGCTCGCGTCCCAGATCGCGGATGAAGAGCACGGTGACGCCTGGTGCCATCTTCGCGGCGGCCACCAGATATCGCCCGTTGCCGATCCGCATCTCGTCGCCAGAGTCGGTCCGCGAGACCCGGAGCGCCAAGGCAGCGGCGAGCGAGTCGCTCGTCGTCGCACCCGCGATGGCGGTGTCGGGTGCCACAATGATGACATCGGACCGCGTCAGGCCGCCGAGCATCTCGGCGGTACCCCGATCGAACGGGCGGGTGACGCCAGCGGCGCCCACCCAGGCGCCATGAGCGGTGACGGGCGCCAGTGCGATGGCATAGAGCTGATGGCCACTGGCGAGCACGGCGACCGGGTTTTTGCCCTGCCGGGTCGCCTCGATGAGCGCGGCGGTGGGCGGCATGCCCGCCCAGGCGGAGCCGTCGCGTGAGACGAGCAGCGGCTCTTCGCCGGCGTTGGCGGCCGTTGGACCGACCGCCAGCACCTGACGCGCGGCGCCGCGATTCCCGGCCGCGAATGCGGTGGCAAGCTCCGGCACGCTGGCCAGGGCCTGGGCATGCATGACCATGGCTTCACCGATCGCGGCATTCCGATCGGCCAGGATCCTTGGCGCCGCCGCCAGATCCTCGCGGGCGCGCTCCTCGAGCGCGCCGGCGAGCCAGCGGTCGAGAATGATCCCCGCGGGCACCGTGCCGGCGAGCACGGCGAGCGCGATCAGTAAGAGCAGCGTGCGTTGAAAAGACAGAGCGCCTCCCGCCGTAAGCTACGACCCTGTTTCATGGCCCCGTTTCGTCGGCTCGCTCCGGCGTTTCATCGAACCGGCCGTGGATATGCCAAGCTTTTCCCCCGCCTCACTTTAGCCGGTGGCTTGGTGCAGCGCGGCGCTTGCACATAGGGCGAGCCGAGTGCCACCCATGGACTTCGCCGCGACGCGACTCTTGGTCCTGGCCAAGCGTGTGGTGACGTGTAATTAGATTTAGTGGAGGAGATGACCATGCTACGCTACGCCATACTCGGTGCCGCCCTCAGCCTCACGGCCGCGTTCGGCCTGACGCACCACGGCCTCCCGGACGAAGGCCCGTTCCCCGGCTTCGACGGGGCGACCGGCTGGATCAACAGTCAGCCACTCACCCCGGGCGCGCTTAAGGGCAAGGTCGTTGTCGTCGACTTCTGGACCTTCATGTGCCGGAACTGCCTGAACGCGCTGCCGCACGTCAAGGAGCTCGAGGCGAAGTATCGGAGCAAGGGGCTCGTCGTCGTCGGCGTGCACACCCCCGAGTTGCCCGAGGAAAAGTCCGCCGCGAATGTCGAGGCGGCCGTCAAGCAGCTTGGCGTCGCGTATCCCGTCGCGCTCGACCTGGACCACAAGATCTGGGATGCGTTTCACAACCAGTACTGGCCTGCCGTCTACATTGTCGACGCGAACGGTCGCATCCGCTATCACCACGCCGGCGAGGGTGATTACAAAACCCAGGACAAGATCGCGGCGCAGCTGCTCGACGAGGAGCTCAAGGCGCGACTGACGCCGGCGCAGTACGAGGTCACGCAGCACGCCGCGACTGAGCGGCCGTTTGACAATCCGTACTGGAACAACCACGAACCCGGCATCTATGTCGACGTCGTCTCGGGCGAGCCGCTCTTCTCGTCCAACGACAAGTTCGAGTCGGGCACCGGGTGGCCGAGCTTCACGAAGCCGCTCGAGCCGTCGAACATCAAGACGGACGCCGATCACTCGCTCATGATGGACCGCACGGAAGTGCGATCGGCCGGCGCCAACTCGCACCTGGGGCACGTGTTCAACGACGGTCCCGCGCCGACCGGCCTCCGCTACTGCATGAACTCGGCTGCGATGCGGTTCATCCCGGTCGACAGCCTGCAGGCCGAGGGCTACGGCAAGTATCTGTCCCAGTTCAAGAAGTAGACAGTATGCGGTGGGTGGTGCCACGCTGGGCGCCGGTCGCGCTCCGGCTCGTCATGGGCGTTGGCTTCATGGCTCATGGCTGGGCGAAACTCAGCCGAGGACCGGAGAGCTTCGCGAAGCTGCTGGGCTGGGCGGGCGTCCCGTTCCCCGCCTTGGCGGCGTGGTCGGTTACACTGCTCGAATTGCTCGGGGGCCTCGCGCTCTGTGTCGGCGCATTCGTGGCCATCGTGAGCATCCCCCTGATCTGTTCCATGATCGGCGCGATGCTCACGGTCAACTTTCACTATGGATTCAGTGCGGTCAACACGATCGGCCTGACGCCATCAGGTCCGGTGTTCGGGCCACCGGGCTGGTCGCCCTGATACTGGCCGGCCCCGATGCACTCTCTATCGATCGGTGGCGACGCGGATAAGTTATCCGCATGCCGACCGTTCATCTGGGCACTATCGACTACGCCATTATCGGCGTCTACTTCGTTTTCGTCCTGGGCGTAGGCTGGGGCCTCCGCCGGCAGACGAAAACGAGCAGCGACTTCTTTCTCTCGGGTCGCTCGCTCCCCGCCTGGGTTACCGGCATCGCATTTATCTCGGCCAACCTGGGCGCCCAGGAAGTGATCGGCATGGGCGCATCGGGGGCGAAGTACGGTATCGCGACGAGCCACTTCTATTGGGTGGGCGCAATCCCGGCGATGGTGTTCGTCGGGTTGTTTATGATGCCGTTTTACTACGGCTCCCGTGCTCGCTCGGTGCCCGAGTATTTGAGATTGAGATTCGACGAAAAGACGCGGGCGCTGAATGCGTTCACGTTCGCGATCATGACGATCATGTCATCGGGGATCAGCTTGTACGCGATGGGCAAGCTGTTCAACCTGCTCCTCGGTTGGAACTTCAACGTCAGCATCTGGGTCGGCGCGCTCATCGTGCTCGGCTACATCATCCTCGGTGGGTTGACGAGCGCGATCTACAATGAAGTGATGCAGTTCGTGCTGATCGTGTTCGGATTTCTGCCGCTCGCGATCATCGGGTATCTGGCCGCGGGTGGGTGGCAGGGACTCCAGACGCGACTGAGCGAGCTGTCGGTGTCGCACGGGCTCCCCGCTGGGGCGTTCACGCATACGTGGAAGTACATGGCTCACGCGTCCGAGAATCCCATCGGCGTGGAGTGGTTCGGGCTCGTGATGGGGCTCGGGTTCGTGTTGTCGTTTGGGTACTGGACGACGGATTTTCTCGTCGTGCAGCGCGCGCTGGCGGCCGAGTCGATGACGGCGGCGCGGCGTACGCCGCTCATCGCCGCGGTGCCGAAGATGCTGTTTCCGTTTCTGGTGATTCTGCCCGGCATGATCGCGGCGAGCATCGGGATCATTCCGTTTAAGGGCGCCCCTGGCCACCAGGTCCTCGATTACGATCTGGCGACGCCGATGATGCTAATCAAGTTCTTTCCGACTGGCATGCTCGGCATCGGCATGACGGCGCTGCTCGCGTCGTTCATGTCGGGAATGGCGGGCAACGTGACCGCGTTCAATACCGTCGGGACGTACGACATCTATCAGGCGTACATCCGGAAGGAGGCGACCGACGAGCACTATCTGCAATTCGGCCGGATCCTCACGGTTGCGGGTATCGCCCTCTCGGTGGCTGCCGCGTACGTCGCGGCCTCGTTCAACGACATCATGGATCTGCTGCAGCTGGTGTTCGCGTTCGTGAACGCGCCGTTGTTCGCGACGTTCTTTCTCGGCATGTTTTGGCGGCGGACTACCGGGCACGGTGCGTTTATCGGGCTCTTGTCCGGCACCGTCGCCGCGGCCGTGCATCATGGGCTGACACTGCCGGCCGGCGCCGTGCCGGGCATCAAGGGCGGGTATCTCGGCGTCTACCACACGTACGGCAGTGAGCTGGGGCAGACGTTCTGGACCGCGATCGTGGCTTGGACTACGTGCTTCGTCGTCACGATCGTCGTGAGTCTGCTGACGAAGCCGCGGCCGGACGAGGAGCTCAAGGGGCTGGTCTACTCGTTGACGCCCAAGATCACCGAGAAGCATTTGCCGTGGATCGAACGGCCGGTGACGCTTGGCATCATCGTCCTGGCTCTCGCTGCCGCGCTGAATCTCATCTTCTATTGACGCTATTGACGGCGGCTGAGCTTTTTCGGCGGCAGTTCGGGGTTGAGCCGCGCGTTATTGCCTCGGCGCCTGGGCGGGTCAATCTGATCGGGGAGCACACCGACTATAACGGTGGCGATGTGCTTCCGATCGCCATCGCGCATCGTACGACCGTCGCGATCGCACCGGTGGAGAGTACGGGCGTCAGCACTGCTGTATCGGCGCAGCAGGCACTCCTCGGTACGTTCTCGGTCAATCACCTCGCGCGGGCGAAGCAATGGTGGGATTACGTAGCCGGCGTAGCCGGCGCGTTTATTGATTCGGGTTACGAGATCACCGACTTCCAGATCGCGGTGACCAGTGACGTCCCGGTGGGTGCCGGGCTCAGTTCGTCGGCCGCGCTCGAGACCGCGACGGCTTTGGCGCTCGCGAACCTCTTCGGTCACGAGATTGCGCCGAGCAAGCTCGCGCTGCTCGGCACGCGGGCGGAGCGTGAGTTTGTCGGTGTGGCGTCGGGTATCATGGATCAGCAAGCGTCCGCGCTCGGCGCGGTGCATCAAGCGGTGCACATCCGATGTGATACCGGCGGCTACGATCACGTGCCGTTCGACGACGCGGTCCTGATTTACGACACCGGCGTCCGCCGCGCGCTCGCCGACTCGGCGTTCAACGAGCGGCGGGCCGAGTGCCAGGCGGCACTGACGCGGCTGCGCGTGCTCCGGCCAGCGCTGCCGAATCTGGCCGCGGCCGATCTCGAGTTGCTGCACGAAGCGCATCTGCCACCGCCGCTCGATCGGCGGGCGCGCCACGTTGTCACTGAGATGGCGCGCGTGCGGCAGGTCGTGGACGCGCTTCGTATCGGTGGCTCGATTCCCGGCGAGGCTTTGTTTGCCTCGCACGAATCTTTACGCGTGGACTACGAGTGCTCTTCGCCTGAGCTCGATGCATTTGTCGAGCGTGCGCGCCGCACCGAGGGGATCACGGGTGCGCGGCTGACCGGCGCCGGGTGGGGCGGGTGCGCTATCGCCGTTGGCAATCCGCGCGCGCTTGCGACGCTGGGCGCGGGAGCCGGGTGGATTACGCATGCGGCGGCTGGTGCGCGGATCGAGCACGGCTGAGTCGCTCATTCGCCGCGGCATAACCGCTCGGCAGTCCGACGTCCAAGAAATCGCCTTCGATTACCCGGCCTTCCAGTTGCCCTCGCGCCAGCAGCCACTGCATCAGTGGTACGTCGTCTAATTCCGCTCCACTTGGAATCGTGCGTTCGACGACATCAATTGCCTCGAGCGCTTCCGAGAAAAACACAAATCGGCCCACCGCTGTATAGCCGGCGCTGGCGCCTTTGGCGCCCTTGTCTGGGATGTGTGAGATGACATAAGTGGTCCCGTCACGCACGCCCTCCAGAACCGATGTCGCCCCCTTGCGAGCGGCTGCACTTGCGCTCACCTCGACGACGGCAACGGTATTCGTCCGGGCGCCGTCTATGATTTGCGCGAGTGCCGGGCGGTTGCCGAGAAAGATGTTATCGGGCAGAGCGACAGCGAGTGGCTCATTGCCGGCGAAATCGCGGCCGAGCCGGATTGCGTCGGCGAGACCGCGAGGCTCGGTCTGTGTGACGACGCGCACATCGGGTCGATGCGAGACATGAGAGACGAGAGCGTCCTTACCGGGGGCCGAGACGATGAGAATCTCGGTAATGCCGCTCGCGGTGCACTCGTCGATCACCCAGTCGATGGCAGGGCGGCCGGCTACTGGGACCATTTCTTTTGGGCCGTCGCCGGCAATGGAACGCATGCGGGTGCCACGCCCGCCACAGGGAATCAGTGCTTTCACTGCCTTCACTTATGCATCGAGAAACGAGGTGACGGCTGGGATGAGCAGCGGCGATGTGAACACGGTGAGATGCGTGGCTCCAGGAATGATCACGAGTTCTCCCTGCCGCAGCAGTTTTAAAAATTGATGTGGATGCTCTGGGCGCACGCCGTCATTTTCGCCGAATACCAGCAAAGTGGGTGCTGAAATAGCCGAGACTTCGGCGGTCCAGTCATAGTCGACCTTGATCCCGTCGGCGATCCTGGCGACGAGCAGCGGCCAATGCTCGGGGTTTGGTGCGATCTGAGTGTAAATCTGATACAGCGGGGTCTGCTTCATCTGCTCGGCGAACTCGGGCCCAAGCGCGTCCATTTGCGCGAGCGTCTGATCAGACCACCCGCGCCGCATGTACGCCCTGGATACGACGACCAGCTTGCGGACGATCTCTGGATGCCGAGAGGCCACGTGCACAGCGACGCCGGCGCCGAGCGAGTAACCCATGATGTCGGCCCGCTCGATGCCGAGTTCCTTCAGCACGGCCGCCACGTCGTCCGCCGAGGTATCAGGCCGCATCGGCCGGCCGGCATCTGGCGTGTGCCCGTGCCCTTCGAGTTCGATCGCGATCACGCGCCGCGTTGCCGCGAGCGACGGTAGCACGTCGCCGAGCATGGGGATGTTGCCGAAGGCGCCATGCAGGAGCACGAGCGGCGAACCAGTCCCATGGACTTCGTAATACGGTTTCATATCTTCACCGCATGCCTCTCGTCTTGTGTTTACTGCTCGCGCTGCACGACAGCGCGGCAGTCGAGCGCCGCGTCGATAGCCTCATGGCCAAGATGTCGATCGAGCAAAAGGTCGAGCTCATCGGCGGTATCGATGACATGTTCATCAAGTCGCTGCCGTCCATCGGATGGCCGCGCCTCAAAATGTCGGATGGTCCCATGGGTGTGCGCACCTGGGGGCCCACGACCGGGTACGCCATCGGCATCGGGCTCGCCGCCTCGTGGGATCCCGGCCTGGCACAGGTGGTCGGTCAGCATATCGGCCGCGACGCGCGCGCTCGTGGCGTGCACATTCTCCTTGGGCCCGGAGTCAACATATATCGCGCGCCGATGAATGGGCGCAACTTCGAGTACATGGGGGAGGATCCGTATCTGGCCGCGCGGACGGCGGTCGGGTACATCCGGGGTGTGCAGTCCCAGGGCGTGGTGGCGACGATCAAGCATTATGCGGGGAACAATGAAGAGTACGATCGTCACAATATTTCGTCGGACATTAGCGAGCAGGCTCTGCGTGAAATTTATCTGCCCACGTTCGAGGCCGCGGTTCGTGAGGCGCATGTTGGGGCGATCATGGACTCGTACAATCTGCTGAACGGCGTGCATGCGACGCAGAATGCGTGGCTCAATGACAGCGTCGCGAAGCGGGATTGGGGGTTTGACGGCGTCATCATGTCGGACTGGTGGGCGACGTACGACGGGGTCGCCGCGGCGAATGGCGGGTTGGATCTCGAGATGCCATCGGGGCAGTTCATGAATCCGAAGACGTTGCTGCCGGCGATTCAGAACGGCCAGGTGTCGGTCGCGACGATCGACGACAAGGTTCGGCGCATTCTGCGGCTCGCGATTCGGTTTGGGTTCCTGGATCATGCTCAGACCGACGTCGCGATTCCGCGCTACGGCCCCGACGACCGGGCGGTGGCGCTCCAGACGGCGCGTGAGGGTATGGTGTTGCTCAAGAACGAGGGCGGCATCCTTCCATTGAATCCAACGCGTGTGCGCACGATCGCGGTGATCGGGCCGGATGCGTGGCCGGCGCGGCCGAGTGGGGGAGGGAGCGCGCAGATCGAGGCGTTTGATCCCGTCAGCATTCTCTCCGGTGTGAGTGAGTACGGGCATGCGCACCATATCAAAGTCCTCTATGCGCGGGGCATCCCGACGGATACCGATATCGTATCCACCACCCGTATGCGACTCCATCAGGAGATCTTTGACAACGACTCGATGAGCGGCGCGCCGATCGACACGGGCAGCGTCGATAATCTGCCGCCGGATGGCATGACGCCGTTGCCGCGGAATGCGCGGGGTGTGCGTTGGACCGGGACCTACATACCCAAGACGACGGGGCCGTATCTCGTCATCGTCCGAGCGTATGACGGATATCGTCTCAAGGTGAACGATGACGTCGCGGTGGATCAACCAGCCGCCGAGGGGGCATCGATGAAGTGGGCGGTCGTGAATATGACCGCCGGTCAGCCTGCGCAGGTGCAACTCGCGCTGGTGCCGCGATCGCAGTCGCCGCGGGCGATTCTTGGTATTCGGGCTCTTGATAGTCTCGTCAGTCCTGAAGCAGTTCAAATCGCCAAGCAGGCCGACGCCGTCGTGCTGTCAGTCGGGTTTGATCCATCAAACGAGAGCGAAGGATCCGACCGGACGTTCTCGTTGCCGTGGGGGCAGGATCTGCTGATCAACACGATCGCCGCCGCCAACCCTCATACTGTCGTCACGCTCACGGCCGGTGGCGCCGTCGCGACTGAAGGCTGGCTTTCTCACGTTCCAGCGTTGCTGGACACGTGGTACCCTGGACAGGAGGGCGGGACCGCGGTGGCCGAGGCATTGTTCGGCGTGACCAATCCGGAAGGCCACTTACCTATCAGCTTTGACCGGCGCTGGGAAGAGAATCCTACGCACAACAATTATTACGCTACCAAGGGTCACGTGAATTACGCCGAAGGCGTGTTCGTCGGGTACCGATTTTACACCGGTGAGTCTACGAAGCCGCTTTATCCCTTCGGCTACGGGCTTTCGTATACTTCGTTTGCGTTCAAGAACCTGGCGGTGAACGACCAGCACACCGTCTCGTTTGACGTGACCAACACTGGCACACGTGCGGGTGCAACCGTGGCGCAGGTTTATGTTGGAGATCCTTCCGCGCACATCAAGCGGCCCACGAAGGAATTGAAAGGATTCGAGAAAGTCAGGCTCGCTCCGGGAGAAACGAAGCACATATCGGTGACATTGAACGCGCGCGCGTTCTCGTATTGGGACCACGGCTGGCACGTGGACCCGGGGCAGTTCGTGATCTACGTCGGTGACTCGTCAGAGCACACGCCGCTCAGCGCGACTCTGAATGTCGGGCCGGAAGAATCCGCTGGCCGCGCGCCGCGTCGGCAATGAGCTTGGCTCACGGCAAGCGTCTCGGCGCGTCTCCTTTCGTGAATAGGACGCTGCCGTGGTCGGTCATCACGATATTCACCTGGTCGTCGAAGACGTCGAACAAGAGGCGATCGATCAGCGTCAGGCCGGACGCGCCATGTGGAGCGCTGGCGCGGAGGCAGAGCCAAACTACATCGCCCTCGTGACGGGAGCCACACCAGGCGGTGGGCACGACACGGCCTGTCTCATCCCTCAGCTCGATCGCGGCTCGAGCGTAGTCGGCGATTGTCGTGTCGGTTCGCTTCTTTACGGCTTTGTCCAGGTCCGCTGAGAACGCTCGGACCATCGCGGTGAGCTGTGACGTCGGTCTGTCGAACGTCACATTCGTCAGACTGCTGTGAATTGGGTGTGCCAAGCACCAAACCAGACACGCGATTACCATGGGCGTCGCTCGATGGCCCAACCCGTCGCGACAATGGCGACGACGGTGGAGACGGCGACTACGCGCCAGCGAAGTGGGATCAGGCGATCGACGCCGACTAGGACGATCGCGATGGCTGACAGGACGACGATCTGGCCGAGCTCAATGCCGACGTTGAAGCCAAAGAGTGGCAAGGCTACGTGATCGACAAAGAGACTTCTGAGATAGTTGGCGAATCCGGCGCCATGGACCAGGCCAAATACTCCGGCGAATACTGGCCGATACTTGCCGCCATCTTTGACTATCAGGTTTTCGACCGCGGTCAGCATGATCGTCACCGGGATCAGGAACTCGATCACCGGAGAGGGGAACGTCGCGACGCCCGTGACCGCCAACGCTAGTGTTACCGAATGACCTACCGTGAAGGCTGAGATCACGGTTAGAACTTTTCGCCAGTCACGCGGCTGATAGATAGCGGCCAGGGCTAGCAAGAAGAGGATGTGATCCAACGCGCTGATATCGACGATATGACGGAAGCCCAGTTGCTCGAAGGTCATCATTGTGCCGCCTGGATCATGCGCGCGTGATCGAGTAGTAGTGGGTCCTTCGTACCCTGACTCAACGCCAGTGTCATCGCCCGTCGGGCCTCCGCGTATTGCCCGTTGTGATACAGCGCCCAGGCCAGCACGTCGTAGCCATAGATATCGCGCCGCGTCTTGAGCTCAATACGCGCCTTTCGGAGTACCTCGGCGACACGGCGATGGTGATCCAGCAAGAAGAGGCTCCACGCGCGATGGTACGCGCCGGGTTGGTGTGAGACCGCGATCTCCATCCCGTGCTCGAACTCTTTTGCCTGCGCGGTGTCGCCGAGCGCGAGGTAGGCGTCGCTGATTGTCCCGAACGTGGTCGGGTCAAAGGGCGCTGCCGCGATCGCGCGATTACCGTCGTCGATCGCCGCGCGCCACTGATGCAGCGAGGCATCGAGTCGCGCCCGAGCCGCGAAGATGCGATAGTCGCCGGGATGCAGCTGGAGCCCCATCGCGTAGGCCCGCGCGGCGCTGTCGGGCATGCCCATGCGCTGATCCAGATCGCCGAGGCGCAACCAGAACCACGCGCGTTGCTCGGCTGGCAGATCCGGCCGTAGCTGCGCGCCTGCGATTGCGTGCCGGAGCAGGACGCGCGCTTGCTCTGGGTGACCTTCGATCTCCTCCCATCGCGCCAGCCGCGGCGCGACGGAGAGGCTGCCGGCATCGTGCTTCAGCGAGTCGAACGTCGCGCGCGCTTCGTCATAGCGTCCGAGCTCGACCGCGATCTCACCGGCCATCGCTCGGTAGGAGAGTCGGTCCGGGTCCAGCGACTCGAGGCTGCGCGCCATGCCGAGCGCCTCGGCGAAGCGATGCTCTGACAGTAGACTGGACGCGAGGACTTGTGCGGCTAGTGCATTGCGCGAGATGCGGTTGCGCAACGAGCGTCTCGCCGCGTGCTCGGCCGACAGAACATCGTCATAGTTGCCGGTCTCGCGGCTTCTGGCGAGATACAGCTGGGATACGCGCGCTAGATCCATGGCTCCGGTAGGATCACGTCGCGCTCGTGCTTCGTAAAACTGAATATCAAGGTCACGGACCTCCGCCTCGCTTCGCTTCGGCGTCGTGGGCGCCGCAATGACTAGCGGGGCACTCCCTTGCGAGACGCCGACCGGCCTTCCGCCGCGAATCGCGTCTTCGTGTCGGATACTCGGCGAATATCGTCGCAACCCGTCAATCCACGCGTACCGCGACGGATTCGGCGAAACGAACGAAGCGATTCCCGCCGGGTCGAATCCGATTCTCGACGCGTACCGCGAAACGAGAGAAACGAGTTCCGCGCGATGGAGCCCGGTTCTCGGCGCGTACCGCGACAGAAATGGTGAAGCGAAAGGAGCCGCTGCCACCACCCCTATAACGCCGACGGCGAGCGAAGCGAGACGGAGGCGCATAGTTAGTTCGGGTTCCCGAGGTAAGGGAACGAAGTCTGGTAATCCGTGTGAGCGGGCACGTTGTCATTGCACAACGCGGGACAGCTGTTGCCTGCCGTTTCGATGAGGGTCCCGAAAATCGCGTCGAGCCCCGCGGCCGTAACGTCGTCCGACAGCTTGCGGCCGCCGTAGCCGTTCGCGAGCGCCCACGTTAGCCAGCCGGCGGTCGATGGATCTTTGTCGGTCTGCACGATGAGCATATCGGGCAGCAACACCGCCGCGAGCGTGTTTTGCACGGTGCTGTCACGGCCGGCGACGGTCGCGACGAAGTTCTTGAGCTCCGGCGCAATGATCGTATCATCGGCCGGTCCGAGCGACCCGTGCACCGGGTGGCTCCGCTTAGCCAGAAAGACTTCGCTGACGAGCGGATTCCCGAGTCGCTGAACTTGATCATAGGCGCGCACGGTACTCGGCCCCGTGGCGGTCGGCCTATTGTTGTCACTGGAGCACGCGGCGCCGACGAGAATCAAGGCCGCGAGCGAAAGACGGCGATACATGGTGGTGTGGTCTCCGATGGTTAGCGGCTGATGGTTCCCCAGAGGCCGAGCTTCGCGTTGCCACTGGCGGTCAG
>DASRDS010000101.1:0-1100 GCA_035652495.1 Gemmatimonadaceae bacterium | reverse complement strand
CAATAACTATGACACGCTGCGCGGATTCGCCGACTATCGGTTCCGCGGACCGGATGATTGGCTCATGCAGGCCGAGTACGGTCACCCCGTGTGGGGGCCGCTCGGTATCATGGCGTTCTACGACGCCGGTCGTGTCGGCCTCAGTCTTGGGAAGGTCCACCAAGACTTCGGGCTCGGCACGACCGTGACCGTCGCGTATCGCGTCGTGATTCGAGCGTATATGGCGTTCGGCGGAGGCGAAGGCATCGGCTCCGCCATCCGGCTTACTGGAGTACCAGTCCCTCGCTGAGCATGCCCTTCTTGGCCAGCGCCAACAGCTCGTCCCGGTCGTGACTTACGACGACCGTGATTCCCTGCGCTTCCATGTCCTTGAGCCACGCCAACTGCTTGCCGATCGCGGTGCGATCTTCACTCATGCGCTGACTCGTCGAGTCCGGCTTCTGCTTCTGCGTGTCGACGCCGAGCAGCCGCCACGCGATATCGCCCGCGAAGATCATCTCCTGGCCGGACGCCAGCTTCACGTAGACCATCTGCGTGCCCGGCGTATGGCCCGGTGCCTTGATCAACACGACGCCGGGCGCGATCGGCAGCGCGCGCTCGTATGCGACGACCAGGTAGCGGCTCACCTGCGACGAGTCCATCGATGTGAACGCGACTTTGGGTTTCGTAAGGAGCGTTTCGATCTGCTCACGCGTGAGCATGGTGTGCGGCGCGACCTGGTCGGCGATCGATGATTTGACCAGCGGCTGCACGTGGTCCACGTGCTCGTGCGTGATGACGATCAGGTTCGCCTTCTCGAGGGCGGACTCGATCTTCGCGAAGTTGTCGGCCTTGAACGAGCGGCTCCGATGCATCGCCGACGAGTCCATGGCGGCGTCGATCATGATGAAGCCGCGCTTGAATCGCACCTGGAACACGCCGGTCGCGCTGGTGCCTTTGCCTGATCCCGCCCCGTCGACCGCGTTCCCGACGGCGCCCGAGTCTTCGTACGCATTGAGATAGCTGACCGAGACCGGCAACTCGCCGGGAACCGCGCCGCCGAGTGCGCGGACCGTCGCGAGGAGCGAGTCCGGCGTCTGAGCCAGCACGACGAGTAAGAG
>DASRDS010000100.1:0-3336 GCA_035652495.1 Gemmatimonadaceae bacterium | reverse complement strand
GTGGCGTCGATCGGCGCCGAGCCGACGATGATTCACGCGGACCGCGACAAGGTGCAGCAGATTCTGCTCAATCTCTTGAGCAACGCCACCAAGTTTACGGCGCGCGGTGGTCGCGTGACGCTCGGTTGGGAGCCCGAATCGCAGACCGTGGCGATCACGGTCCACGACACGGGGGTCGGGATTCCGGCCGAGCGACTCGAGGCGGTCTTCGAGCCGTTCGTTCAGCTCGGCAGCGATCGCACGACGGTCGGGCAGGGCACCGGACTTGGGTTGGCGATCAGCCGCGAGCTCGCGCGATCGATGGGCGGTGAGCTCACGGCGGTAAGCGAAGTCGGTGTTGGCTCGATCTTCACTTTATCGTTGCCGCGCGCGATGGCCGCTTGATGTGCCCGTAAGCGGCGCGCGGGTATATTTGGGGACCATGCCGCGTCGGTTCCCGCTGGTCCTCATCGCTCTCGCGGCGGCCTGCCGGCCGTCCTCCCCGTCCGTCACGCCCGCTCCCGCGCGGGCTCCGGTTGTTCCGCCACCGGCACCGACGACGGCACCCGCATCGGGTCTCAGGTCGGCGCCGGAGGGCTGGCACCTGATGGATGAGACAGCCGATCACGTGCCCGGCATCAGCGTCTCGAAGGCGCGGGCCGAGTTGCTCGCGGGCAAAACGCCGAAGCAGGTCGTGACCGTGGCGGTCATCGACGGCGGTGTCGATACCGCGCACAAAGATCTGCGGTCCGTGCTCTGGACGAGTGACACGTATCGGTTCGGGTGGGATTACCAGGGCGGCGCCGGCGGGAAGGACGTGCACTGGGACACGTACGAGCTGACGCGGCTCGTCGTGCGATGCCGAAAGGGTACGCCTCCGCCGCAGTATGCGTCGCAGTGTGCATCGTTTGATTCCGATCTCACGAAGCGCCGCGCGGACGCTCAACAGCAGGTCGAGCGCATTCGCGAAGTGTCGGACGCCCTCGATAAGGCGACCGCGGTGTTACAGCGGCAGCTCGGCTCCGCGCCGCTCACACAGGACAATGTGAAAGCGCTGAATCCGCCTGACCAGGAGACGGCGCGGTCGAAGCAGCTCTACCTCGTGTTGGCGCAGCGGGGCGCGACGAAGGAAGTGATCGCCGATGCGCTCGACGAGATCGAGGCGCGACTCAAGTACGAGCTCAACACGGATTTCGATCCGCGGCCGATCGTCGGCGACAATTATGCCGACGTGCATCAGTCGGACTATGGCAACTCGAACGTGATGGGTCCCGATGCGAAGCACGGATCCCATGTCACGGGGATCGTGCACAGTATCGACTCAGGGGCCGTGAAGATCATGATGGTGCGTGCGGTGCCTGATGGCGACGAGCGCGACAAGGATATCGCGAATGCCATCCGGTTCGCCGTCGATCACGGAGCGCGCGTGATCAACATGAGCTTCGGCAAGGGGTACTCGCCCGAGAAGCCCGCCGTCGACGAGGCGGTTCGGTATGCCGATGCGCACAACGTGCTCATGGTGCATGCGGCCGGCAACGATGGCCAGGATCTCTCGACGCATCCGAACTTCCCCACGCCCGCGTATGCCGACAGCGGACACGCGCGGAATTGGATCGAGGTCGGCGCGTCATCGTGGCAAGCGGGGGACAGCCTCGCCGCGTCGTTCAGCAACTACGGGCAACAGCAAGTCGACGTCTTCGCGCCGGGCGTCGACATTTTGTCGACGGTGCCGGGCGACAAATACGAGAAGGACAGTGGCACGAGCATGGCCGCGCCGGTCGTCACGGGACTCGCGGCGCTGCTGTTAGCATACTATCCCGACCTCACCGCGGCGGATCTCAAGCGCATCATTCTCGAGTCGGCGACGCGCTACACGAATCAGAGCGTCGTGAAGCCCGGGTCGAGTGAAGGGGCGAAAGTTTCGTTCGGGTCGTTGTCGTCGACCGGTGGCATCGTCAACGCGTACGCCGCCCTCAAGATTTTGACGAAATGAGAATCGCGACGCGCGTGAGACGTCTCCAAGACAAACAACGGAGACTCTCATGCGCCGGCTACTCATTGCTTGCGCCACGGTCCTATTCGCTTCCCGTGGCATTGCACAACAGCCATCGTCGTACATCTTGAGCCTGGGGATTGGTGGCGGGGCCACGATCCCGGTCAACAACATCAGTCCCACCGGTGGCAGCATCGTCAAGACCGGTATGAATGGACAGGCTTACGCGCTGGTCCAGCTGCCGGGTTTTTTGGCGCTGCGATTTAACTTCGGCTATCAGAAGTTCGATTATCAGAATGTGCTGGGGACGACGCCCGGCTCGCGCGAGATCTATAGCGGGGTCGGCGGATTGCAGATCAACTTGTTGCGCGGCCCCGTGCGGCCGTACATCACGGCTGGCGTCGGCGCGTTCGATATTCGCGGGATAACCGATACCACGACTTCGACATCTGCTTCGTCGACGATGTCGAGAATCAACTTCGGAGTTGACGCAGGCGCCGGCGTGGCGGTTGTCATGGGGCGAGTCAGCGCGTTCGCCGAAGGTCGTGTGCAGAACGTTTACACGAAAGACGGCGGGTTCATTAAGAGCGCCAAGCAAATCAACGTCATCCCGGTGACGTTTGGACTAGCCGTAGGCCTCTTTTAGGCCGGCCTAGCGGATCGCCCGCCTAGCGAATCGGAACGATCGCCGAGCGACGCTCGCTGCCGTCTCGCAGCGTCGCTCGGACCCACCAACTGAGCGTCCCAGCTGGAAGGTTCGCCGGCAACGCGGTCGTCGTATCCGTGACGCGCGAATGAAAGATGGTCTGCCCGGACGCGTCGACGATCTCGACTTCGTAGCGTACGACGTCAGGCACCGCGTGCCAGACGAGCGTGCCGTTCGCATCGCCAACAAGGGTTACGTCCGCACTCGGCGCGCCGCGCACGGGATTCGGCGATGGCTTGAGCAGGGTGAGCGTGAGCGCGCCGGCGGCGAGGACGACGACGGCCGCGGCGAGCCACGGGACAGGGAGGCGGCGCGGCGATTTGAGGGTGGACGCGCCGGCGTTCGCCTGATCGGCCGCGTGAATCGCGCGCAGCAGCTCGAAATCCTGCTTGCACGACACGCAGGACATCACGTGGTCGAGCGTGGCCAGGCGCGAGTCCTCGCCGCCGGTCTGCGTGACCAGCGCGATGAGCGCCTCGGGCGCCGGATGGTCGGCGCGGTTGGTGAGGCCGCGCTTGTATATATCGCGTAGCTCGGAATCGTTCGCTTCGCTCATGTCAAACGCGGCCCAATGCCGCGGGCGGTCAGTGCTTGCCGCAGGTCAGCCAGACCGCGGTAGAGCAGGTTGCGTGTCTTTGCTTCGGTCCAGCCCATAAGC
>DASRDS010000099.1:0-12087 GCA_035652495.1 Gemmatimonadaceae bacterium | reverse complement strand
AGCCGCATCCAGAACGATCTCGGTCCCTTCTGGTCGCAGCTACCGGACGGGGCGCTCAAGCACGATCCCAACGCGTACCTGAATGCCGAACGGGAGCGCGTGACCCGCGGGGCTACTGTCGAAATTCAGCGCGCTTCGCCGACGGCGTCGTAAAGGACGCAGGTGCGCCGCCTTGCCCCGAGGCGGCGCGATACCAGTCGGCCAACTCCCGCCACGCGCCCGCCGTCTCCTGGATCGGCGTGGCGCTGCGCCAGGCGCAGAGGCCCGCGCCGCGGGTCGTCAGGCACTCCCGCCGGTACGAGATCCCGAAGTGCACGAGGACCCAGTCCTCGTACGTCGCGACCCCGAAGAGCGCCTCGGAGAGGGCCGTGCAGGCCTCGCGCCACTCGCCCGGGCTGATCGGCGTGCGGGTCCTGGTCGCCTGAAGCGGGACGCAGGAGTCGGGATCGATCCGCACACCCTCGGTACGGCGCGGCTCGAACCCTAGGCGGCGGACGTACACGCCCGATCCCTGGGGATCGCCGGGAGCCGTCGTCACGAACATCCCGCTCTCGCAGACCCGCATCAACCGTCCGCTCTCCATCGCCAGCGAGTAGGCACTGGACGAAAGCGTCCCACCGACGACGGGCCCGCACTCACAGCTGAATCCGTACGCGGTGAGGAGATTGCCCGACGGATGTTTGACGTCGTGGTTCCAGAGCCAGAGCTGTTGATCGAACAGGCGTTCCGCCCGCGTGCGCATCACGCGCGGAAGTTGATATGGAAGAAGAGTATGCGAGAATGCCATCAAGTATGATCTACCGCGAGATAGAGTCGATGTTCCGTGCCAACTCTTCCAAATCGGGCGGTCCCACGTCGGATACGGCCCAGTACATCATCCCAGCGTGGGACCAGTGTAGCATGGAATATCCCAGACGCAACTCACCTGCCGTTTTGGTATCGTTGCCACCGGTAGGCCACTCGTAGACGTTGATCTTGTGCAGCCGGCGGCCGTAGACGAGCGCGGCCACACGCCGTCCCTCGATGAAGTCCACCCGACCCCCGAGGAGCGGAAATCCCTCCGGGGTGAAGTCCACGACATGGGGCGCGAAGTCGAGTTTTCCCGAGAACCAGGGTTTGACGGTGTGCTGGTCCGTGGACTGAACATCGAAGAGGTGCGCTTGGTCCCCCGCGAGTGATCGGACGTGACTATCAAGCACCTCTTTGGAGACGCTATCGTCCCTCCGGCCCCACCCACTGACGCCGACCCCGACGGCCAGCACGACGGCGGCCGCGGCCGCGAGGACGCCAGGACTCCACATCGGCCGCCGCCGCCGTGCCCACGGGCTCGCCGCGGCCGCCTGGGCGCCGCCAATAGCCGCTTCCACCCTCGCCCGTAATGCCGCCGGCGCCGGCTCCGCGCGTGCCCGCTGGCGCAGCGAATCGCCGATCGCCCGATACTCCACCAGGCGAGCCGTGCAGCTCGCGCAGCTCGCCAGATGGGTCTCCAACTCGGCGCGCTCTTCGAGCTCGCCATCGGCATACGCGCTGAGCTGGTCTTCAAAGTGGTCGTGCGTCATGTGGTCCTCTCAGCGACATCCCCAATCACTTTCCGCAAGCGTTCCCGAGCCCGTGCCAACCGCGACATCACGGTGCCGATCGGCGCATTGATCGCCTGCGCGATTTCTTTGTACGACAACCCCTCGAGCTCGCGCAGCACCACGACCTCGCGCGCCTCGTAGGGGAGCAGAGCCAGTGCCTGTTCGATCGTCAGCCGTTGATCCTCGTCGACACCAAGCGGATTCGAGTGCAGCCGGTCGTCGAACTCGATGGTCTCCGCGCGATCCATCGAGCGCCGCCGCGCCGAATAGCACGTATGGCGCACGATCGTCAGCAACCACGCCCGGCTCTCTTGTTCAGACTCGGTCTGTGCCCCGCGAAATCCATCGAAGTAGCGGAGCGCCCGCAAATACGCCTCCTGCACCACATCTTCGGCGTCATGCCGATTGCGCGTCAGCTGCCGCGCGACCGCGTACGCGGCGTCCAGGTGCGGCAGCATCAGCCTCGCGAAACGGTCTTCAGTCACACCCGGAGTATAGCGGCGGAATAAACCGAATGGCGGTGCGGTCTCCCTGGCATGTCAAAGATTATCACAGACGATCTCGCCAACGACGGGATCGACCGCCGCGGATTCCTCGAGTGCATGGCGTGGGCCGGCTCGGGTCTCGTCTGGTCGATGGTGGGCGGCGTGCCCCGGTCGTTCGCCATGGGCGACACGCGAGCGAAGGACATCTTTTTCGTGCAGATCTCCGATAGTCATATGGGGTTCGACAAGGCGGCGAACGCCGATGTCGCCGGCACGTTCCAAGAGGCGATTCGCCGGATCAACGCGCTGCCCAGTCAACCCGCGTTCCTGCTGCACACGGGTGACATCAGTCACCTGTCGAAGCCGACGGAGTTCGATGCCGTCGATCAGATGATCAAGTCCGCCAAGACTAAAACGGGCGAGATCTTCTACGTGCCGGGCGAACACGACGTGCTGAATGATCAGGGCGCGAGCTATCGTGACCGGTACGGCAAGAAGACGCAAGGCAACGGATGGTACTCGTTCGACCACTCGGGCGTGCACTTCATCGGTCTCGTGAACGTCATGGAGCTCAAGCCCGGTGGCCTGGGAAGCCTTGGGTCGGAGCAACTGGAGTGGCTCGAGAAGGACGTGAAGGGCCTGCCATCGAGCACACCCATCGTGGTGTTCGCGCACGTGCCGCTGTGGGCCGTCTATCCTCAGTGGGGCTGGGGCACCGATGATGGCGCGCAGGCGCTCGCGTATTTGAAGCGCTTTGGGTCCGTCACCGTGCTGAATGGCCACATTCACCAGACCGTGCAGAAGATCGAAGGGAACATGACCTTCCACACGGCGTTGTCGACGGCCTTTCCGCAGCCCGCACCTGGAACGGCAGCGGGCCCCGGACCGGTCGATGTCGGCGCCGACCGGCTGAGAAGCTTCCTCGGTCTGTCGAGCGTGCGGTTCGCGGCCAACACCGGCACGCTCGCCATTGTCGATGCGTCACTCGCGGGCACGCCGGTCGCCGTCGCCGGTGCATCGACGACCCGTGGCAAGCCAAAGACCCTCGCGCCGGTCGCCGACAACGAAATCGCGATCGACAACTTCGTGTTCAACCCGCCGAATCGTACCGTGCCCGCCGGGACGACGGTGACCTGGATCAACCGCGACGATGTCCCGCATCGCATCGCGAGCTTCACGAATGCGTTCCAGCCCGGGCCGACGATGGATACCGACGGCAAGTTCTCGCAGAAGTTCGAGCAGCCCGGGGTGTACAAGTACTACTGCACCGTGCACCCGACGATGACCGGCATCATCACGGTGCAGTAGACGAGGTCAGTGGGGCCGCAGTTAGTTCAACGACTCCTTTAGATGCTCGCCGAACGGCCAAGGCTAACCGGAAATACGCGACAGCCGATCGAATGCCGCTAGCAGGCGCTTTTTGCCTGCTAGCGCGAGCGCGATAGCGCGAAGGCTACTACAGCATCGCCCCCTCCCCATACGTCGCTGCCGCCCGCGGACACGACGACATACTGCCGGCCATCACGCCCGCGATACGTCATCGGCGTCGCACGGCCGCCGGCCGGCAGATCACCGGCCCACAGTTCTTTTCCCGTCTCGACATCGAACGCGCGGATCTTGCGATCGACCGTGCCCGCCATGAACACCAGGCCTCCCGCGGTGACAATCGGGCCGCCCAGGCCCACCGTGAGCGGCGCCTTCCACACGATCTGGCCGGTCTTCATGCTGACCGCGACGAGCTGACCCCACGGCTGTGGCGTGCATGGAATGTGGTTCGGCGCGATGATCCGACGCCGCATCGTGTACGGCGTGCCGCGCATGTGCGTGTACTCGTAGCCATAGCGCGACTCGAAACTGTCGGCCGCCACGCGATCCAGCTTATCCGTGGGAATGAGCTGCACCTCGGCTGCTACCGTGTTGACGTGGACGACCGCGATCGCATGCGTCGGGTCGTAGGCGACGCCGCCCCAGCTGGCCCCACCGATGTTCGACGGGATCGCGAGCGTGCCTTCAAAACTCGGCGGGGTGAAAATGCCCTCGTTGCGAAGACCCTTCATGAGGTCCCGGCACTCGGCCGACACGCTATCGAGGTTCAGGTGATGCGGGCTCAAGACGATCGACGAGAATGGCTGCGTCGGTGACGCTTTCTCACCCGGGATCGAGCTCGCCGGCACTGGACGCTCTTCGACCGGGAAGAGCGGCTTGCCCGTCCCGCGATCGAGCACGTACAGCATGCCGGTCTTCGTGGCCTGCAGTACCGCGTCGCCCTTCGGCGTCGTGACGAGCGCTGACGGCGACGCGTTGTCGTAGTCCCAGAGATCGTGATGCACGGTCTGGAACGACCAGAGCACCTCGCCGGTCAACGCATGCAGCGCGACGACCGAGTTGCCATAGCGATTGTCGCCGAGCCGCTCGCCACCGTAGTAGTCGACGCTCGGACTCGTCGTCGGCAAGAAGACCAGGTCGCGGGCCGAGTCGACGGTGATGATCGACCACACGTTGGCGGCGCCGGTCTGGTGCGCATGGGGGCCGATCCACGTGCTGTACGCGGGATCCGTCGAATCTTGCGGCACGGGATCGAACTTCCATCGGAACGCACCCGTGGCCGCATCGTACGCGCGCACCTCGCCGCTCGCGGCGTTGATGCGACTGTTGTCGGCGATCCCGGAGCCGACGATCACGAGGCCATGGATGATCGCCGGCGGCGATGTGATCTCCCACTCGGTGGACCGCTCCGGGTTGTTGCGAAGGCCGACGAGCAGGTCCACCGTGCCATGATCACCGAACGTCTCGATCGGTCGGCCGGTCGCCGCGTCGAGCGCGATCAGCCGGCCGTCGATGACGGCATCGTAGATCCAACGACGACCTTGGGCATCGACACGCGTCGACACGCCCCGGTTCGCGAAATCGCCATAGGCCGCGAAGCGGTTCATGTGCGGGTTGAACGTCCAGCGCTGTGTTCCCGTGACCGGGTCGAGCGCGATGACGCGGCCGAGTGGGGTGCTCAGGTACATTGTGCCGTCGACGACGAGTGGCGTAGCCTCGAACGCCTTCTCGCGAAGGGTCGCGTACTCCGGGGCGCTTTCGCCGGTGTGATAGGTCCACGCGATCGTCAGGTTCTTGACGTTGGAGCGGTCGATCGTGGCGACCGGGCTATAGCGCGTGCCCGCGCGGTCGTGGCCATAGGCTGGCCAGTCGCCGCCGGACTGTAGCAGCATGAGGAGAGGTAGGATCATGCGGCGAACGTACGATTTTCTTGACCCGGACTCTATGAAACCGGGCTAGGCGGGACTCCGGCGGGACGAGCGGGACCGGGACACGCGATACGTGGTCATGCTGCCCGCCTTCTTGGCGGACACCGCGAGCCTCTCAGCCTCACACGCTGGTGTGAACGCCGGCGCATGCACTCGATTCGGATCGACAATTATGGCGGTGCCGCCCGGGGCCAACGTCCGCGCGATGGCCGACGCGATCAACGCGGGGTATGGCTTTTCGTAGAGCACATCGGCCGCGACGACGGCGTCGAATCGCCCGAGGTCCGGCATGTCTCGCCAATCAACGAGGCGGGTCTCGGGTTTCTTGCGTGCGATCGCGAGGGCGTTGAGCTGAGTGAATTTGAGCGCGTCTTCGTAGTAGTCGGTCGCGACGACATTCCAACCTTTGATGAGAGCTACCGCGCTCACGAGACCGACACCACACCCCAGTTCCAATAAACGACCGCTGGAGTGCGGTAAACTGCTGGCGAGCACCAGGGCCGACGGCCACAGCTCGGCCCAATACGGCAACCGCTCGTCATGTTCGAAGTCCTCGGGCCGGATCAATTCCTCCGCCGATCGGGGCCGCTCGATGACGACGTCTGTGTCGCCGATCGCGACGGACACGGCGACGATATGGAACCGTCGGCCAAGCTGTCGTCGCAGAGTTTGATACTGTTGGGCCGGGGACATATCAACGGTCGACGAATACGCGTCGGTCATGTTAGAGTCGCCGCGTGCCACGACATCCAGATCTCAAGCCGTTGGGCGACACCCTGCGAGGCTTCCGTGAGGCCGCCGGAATCTCGCAGGAAAAGTTGGCGGACAAGGTGGGGATCGACCGGACCGTCATCGGCGCGACCGAACGCGCCGAACGGAATGTAGGCTATCGCCAGATCCGCCGCGTGCTCGTTACGCTCGGCGTGAGCTGGGCCGAGTTCGGCCGGGAACTGGATAAACGGGATCTGCGACGTGGGAGGAGCTAGCATCCCGGCCTATCGGCCGTACGGATGCTAGCTCCTGTGTCTACGTAGACGCCTGATAACGAAGGCGCTTCTAGAAACGGACGAATACTGCTTCGTCGCTGTGCGCGGCCTGGTCGACAGCCTGGGCCATCGCATCGCGCTTGGCTTCCGGCGTGTCAGCCGACGGCGTCACCATCGACGTCTTCGGCGCCATGCCCGCGCCGGCGCACGTGACCTTGATGTCGATCGGCGTATAGATCGACAACGTCAGGAACGCCACGAGGCCGTTCAAAAAGCTGTGCTGCGTCTCGACTTTCGCGACGCCGGACTTGCACTGCTGCTCCACATCGACGGGATCAGGCGGCACCAGGCCGTAGACGAAGGAGCTGGCCCACGCGTGCTCGATGACCGTGGAGCTCTCGGCGCGTCCAGTCGTGATGATGGCGTGCCAGCATGCCATCGAGAGAACTAGCGCGGCGGCGAGCGGGGCACGAAGGACTTTGTTCATGCGTTGCCTCGTTTGACGGAAGATGGGGGATGAGCGCGCGGACAAAATGGGATAGCCAGATTTTCTCGGCAACCCTACAGAGAGGCATCACCAAGAGCCCGGGCGGGGAACCGGACTCTTGGCAATGCGTCAATTCCCTGTGAGCTACGTCACAGGTCCCATTTTATTCTCAAAGCTCACCTGGCGTGCGTATCGGTCGCCGTTCGGGCCCAGGGGATGATGTCGAGGCGCTCAAAGGGAATCGGTTCGCCGGTGCGCTCGTCCTTCCCGAACCGCTGCGGGTCGTGATAGAGCCGCTGGAGCGCGTCGTCGATCTCCCCCAGCTGCCGCGTCTCCCGCGCGGCCTCGGAGGCGTCCAGCTCCGAGTCCATCGTATCCGTCCCCTCGTCCGCGAGGTGATACGAGTAGTGGGAAACGTCTCCCGCCTCATCCGACGAGGTCTCGGATTTTCGGGTCCGATACTGCTCGAGCGACCCGATCACCCGTGCCCGCTCATCGAGCAGGCGCTTTTCGATATGCTTGCGTTGCTCTTCCGTCATTTCATCCCCCGCAGTGCCGCGGCTGCTTGTGTCACGACCGCTGCCTCATCGTTCAAGACCTTCCCCACCTTCACGATCTCCGAGTTCGCCAGCCCCCAGTCGTTCTGCTCGATGGCCTCGCGCACGCCTGGTACAGTTTTCACGCCATACCCGGTATAAAATCCCGGCGCATAGAGAAGGTGCCGATACCACGGCCGGTTCGGCAGGCCCTCGGGCGAGGTCAGCGCGCGCTCACTCTTGATAAGGATCGCGTTGACCGACGCCAACTGCTCGGTCGAGGCACGGTCCAGGGCGGACCCGCTCGTATCGACGGCCGCGGCCGCATAGAGCTGGGCGGCACGCGTCAGCGCATCGACGCCATCTTCGAGCGGTGCGAAATCGACGTGCTTGGGCGTCGGGACCGAGTCGGGCGCGACCGTCGGACTATGAGGATCGCTCACGGCCGCGTACACGCCGTCCCGAATCTCGCGATTCATCTCATTGAGCGAGTCGGCCTCGTCTTTGGCCAGCTTCTCGAGCTCCGTCCGATACTTCCCGACGGTCTCCGCCAGACCCGTGTAGTCGAACGGGATGAGCTGAGCATCGGACAAGCGCATTACGGCCGTTCCGATAGTCTGCGCCAGCGCCCGAGCGTACACGAAGTTCGTGTCGTCGAAGTGCGTGTACCAGTAGAAATCGTCGTAAATCGAGTGGTAGATCCCGCTCCGATCCTCGCCGCCATACCCGAGGTTCGCCGACGCGACGCCCAAGTGCTGAACGAAGGCCGAGTAGTCGGAGCCGGAGCCGAGGGCGCCGATGCGCAGGTTGGGACGGGTGTGCACTTCGTCCCGATCGCCCGCGGGGCTCGTCCGTAGTCGCTCGGCCTGCCACCGCTTCCAGACCGAGACGTGCGACTCCGGGTCCATGATGTCCTTGGCGACGTCGTTGAAGAACGCCTCCAGGATGTGCGAGCCCTCGATCCCTAAATATCCGCGGCCGTTGCCGTCCGTGTTGATATACGCGACCGCATGCTGCTCGAGCTCCTCCGCATGCTGTTCGGCCCACTCGGTCGAGCCCAAGAGCCCAGGCTCTTCACCGTCCCAGGCGCAGTAGATGATCGTCCGGCGCGGCCTCCAGCCCTTGGCGAGCAACTGGCCATACGCCCGGGCTTCCTCGAGCAGCGCGATCTGACCCGAGATCGGGTCCTCGGCGCCGTTCACCCACGCATCGTGATGGTTGCCTCGCACGATCCACTCGTCCGGCGCCACGCTGCCCGGAATGCGCGCCACGACGTCATAGAGCGGCTTCGTGTTCCAGTCGGATTTGACGACGAGATGCACCTTGGTGGGGCCAGGGGCGCCGAACCGATAAGTGATCGCCAGCGCGCCACGCCACGCGGCCGGCACCACGGGCCCTCTGAGCGCGGCCAGCAGCGGCTCGGCATCGCCGTACGAGATCGGCAGCACGGGAATCTTGGTCAGCGTCTTCACTTCGCTGAGCGCGAGACGCTTCGCGCCGGGCGTGGCGCCGATACCAGGCGTCAGTGGATCGCCGGGATAGACGGGCATGTCCATCACGCTGCCGCGCTGCACGCCGTCCTTTGGCCGCATGGGACCCTTCGGAAAGACGTCGCCATCGGCAAATCCGTCGTCGCGGGGATCCGAGTAAATGAGACAGCCCACCGCCCCATGCTCGGCCGCGACTTTTGGCTTGATCCCTCGCCACGAGCCGCCGTAGCGTGCGATGACGATCGCGCCTTTGACCGAGATGCCGTGCCGTGCCAGTTCTGCATAGTCTGCCGGCACGCCATAGTTCACGTAGACCAGCGGCGCCGTGACGTCGCCGTCGATCGAGTACGCGTGATAGGTCGGGAGCTGCTCGGCGGTCTGCTGCGATGTCGGATCCACCGAGAGCGGGGATTCCTTGAGCGCGAGCTTGAACTGCGTCGGCGCGACCATCTCGACGAGCCGCTCCTTTGGCGTCGGATACAGTACGTCGAATTGCTCGATGTGCGCGTCGAGCCCGTACGACTTGAACCGCGCGAGAATCCACTCGGCGTTGTCCTTATCGTAGGGCGTGCCGACGTTGTGCGGCCGCGCGCTCAGTCTTTGCATGTAGGCGCGCATGGTATCCGGGACCGGAAGTGCCTGGAACTGTTTCTCCCAGTCACGTTCGGAGCGCGCCGCACTGGTTGAGTACCCGGTGAGCCGCGGGTCTGGCGAAAGAGCTAATAGAGCCGCAAGTACTAGGCCGAGGCGAGGATAAGTCAGCATGGGACGAAGTTGTGGCGCATTTCGCTATGGCGCCAGTATACTGTAACGCATGAGCGAGCCGGTGATTTCTCCGCTCGCGGCGGAGATCCCGCCGACCCCTGCTGTTGCTACGGCGACCGATAGCGGTAAGTACGTCTACTGCATCGTTCGCAGTGACAGTCCCCGCGACTTTGGGGAGATTGGGATTGGTGGTGGCCGTCGCGTGTATACCGTCCAATACAAAGATTTGTCGGCGGTCGTGAGCAACACGCCGATCGTGTTGTACGATCCGACACGCGAGAACGTGCTGGCGCATGAGTTCGTGAACGAGACGGTCATGCGGGAGTACACGGTCATTCCCATGAGCTTCGGCACGCTGTTCCGGTCCGAAGACGACGTGACCGAGCTGCTGCGGTCCGCGTATCAGGCGTTCAACGACGTGCTCGATAAGATGCAGGATAAAATCGAGTTCGGGCTCAAGATCTTGTGGGATCGCGAGAAGGTCATCGCGAATCTCGAGCAGCAGAATGACGAGATTCGGCGGCTCAAGGACGAGATCACGAACAACGCCAGTTCCTCGACCTACTTCGCCCGCATGCAGCTCGGCCGACTCGTCGAGGCCGCCCTCGAGGAGACCGGCAATCGGCTCGTCGCCGACGTGCACGACGCGCTCAAGCCGATCGCGGTCGCGAGTCGGAGCAACAAGGTCATTGGCGATCGCATGATCATGAATGCGGCCTTCCTCGTCGAGCGCGCTCGCTCCGAGGAGTTCGACGAGTGCGTGCGTGAGGTCAGTCATCGCTACGATGATCTGCTGACGTTCAAGTACACCGGCCCTTGGCCGCCGTACAACTTCGTCAACATCAAGCTGAAGCTGGAACGCGCGAGCTGACCGGCCGTGGGGCTGCTCAGCAAGCTCATTTTCTTTCCGGTGGCCGGGCCCGTCGCGGGGATTCGGTGGACGCTCGGGCAGGTGCAGAAAGTGGCCGAGCGAGAGTTGACGGACGATACACAGATCAAGAACGATCTCATGGAGCTCCAGCTGCGACTGGAGCTCGGCGAGATCGACGAGGCCGAGTACGCGAAGGCCGAGGGCGTGCTCATGCAGCAGCTGCGTGAGGTCCGCGAGTGGCGTGAGCGTCTCCAGCCTCCTGAGTGAGCTGCCGCGCTGGGTTATTGTTGGCGGCAAGGGTGGGGTAGGGAAGACCACCATCGCGATCGCGCTCGCTCGGGCTGCCGCTCCAACCGAGCGTGTGCTGTTGCTCTCGACCGATCCCGCTCGCGCCTTGGGTCCTGCGCTCGGCGAGCCCGTCGGACCACGACCAGCGCCTCTCAAGAGCATTCCAGGCGCATTTGCCCAGCAGCTCGACGCGGCGGTCGAGCGGGACGCGTTTCTCGCGACGTGGCGGGATACGCTCGTCGAGGTCATGGACCGCGGCACGTACCTGGACCGCGACGATATCACCGGCTTTATCGACGCGGTCTTGCCTGGGACTGATGAGGCAATGGCTTTGCTCTCCCTCGCCGATCTCGCCGCGTCGAGTGAGTGGCAGCGCGTCATCATCGACACCGCCCCGACCGGGCATACGCTTCGACTCTTGGCGCTGCCTCAGACTTTTCGGCTCGTCGTCGATCTGCTCGAGTTGATGCAGGATAAGCACCGGTTCATGGTGCGCGCGCTGACGCATCGGTATCGCGCCGATGCGGTGGACGCGATGTTGACCGAGTTGCGCCGGCGCGTCGACGCGTTGCGCGCGCTGCTCACGGACCCCGCATCGACCCGCCTCGTGCTGGTGACCCGTGCTGAGCCGATCGTTGTCGCCGAGACCGAACGCTACATCGCGGCTCTCCCGTCAGTCGGCCTCGCGCCCGGGGCGCTTGTGATTAACGCCTTAGCTGACGACTCGGACGTGGCTGGCGACTCGAACGTCGCTGGCGACTCGGCTAATGCGCTCGCTTCGCTCGCGTCACTGCTTCCTGGCGTGCCGCATGTCACCGTGCCGCGTTGGCCAGGTTCATCGCATCGCGTTCAACGCGACGAGACGCGAAGCGTCGAGGAGTCGATTGCCATCAAGCCGCTGACCATCGTAGGCGGCAAAGGAGGCGTAGGAAAAACCACGGTCGCGTGCGCGCTGGCGATTCAAGCGGCGAGCGAAGCGAAGCCGACACTGGTTGTCTCGACGGATCCAGCCCCCTCGATAGCGGATGCCCTAGGCATACCGGTAGGCGATGAGACGGTAGCCGTCGCGCCAAACCTATGGGCGCGCCAGGCGGATGCGAGCAAGGCGTTCGGCGAGATGCAGCACGCGTACAGAGCGCGCGTGGATGCCGTTTTCGATCGCCTCATCGGTGGTGGACTCGATGCCGCACATGATCGAAAAATCTTACAGGACCTGCTCGCGCTGACGCCGCCGGGAATCGACGAGCTCTACGCCCTAGCGACGATAGGCGAAGCGCTAGCCGAAGGCCGATTCGAGACGGTGATCATAGACCCGGCGCCGACGGGCCATCTGCTGCGGCTCCTG
>DASRDS010000098.1:0-2667 GCA_035652495.1 Gemmatimonadaceae bacterium | reverse complement strand
TCGATCTCCTCGATGCGACGTAGGTGACGTCCGCCCTCGAACGGCGTGGTCAGCCAAGTCGTCAATATCGCCGGCAGGTCGCTCTCAGCGGTTAGTCTCTGTCCAATAGAGAGAACGTTGGAGTCGTTGTGTGCGCGGGCGAAGCGAGCCGCATCCACGTTCCAACAGATTGTACAGCGTATGCCGCGCACGCGATTCGCGACGATAGCCTCACCGTTTCCCGATCCTCCGAGCACGATGCCGCGATCATATTCTCCCGCAGCCACGGCCTCCGCGACCGGCCGAATAAACAGAGGATAGTCGACCGACTCCTCGGAGTTCGTGCCGAAGTCATCCACCGTATGCCCAGCCTCGCGAAGCAGCCCGATAAGAATGCCCTTATACCGGAACCCCGCGTGATCCGACCCGATCGCGATCTTCATAATGAGCTCAAATCGCCGGGACGCCGAACTTCGCCACGTACCGATCGATAGACCGGTGCACCTCGGCGAACGCCTCCTCGTGGTTCTGCCAGCCGAGCACCTGCACGCGTTTCCCCTCGAGGTCCTTATAAATCTCGAAAAAATGGGCGATTTCCCGCAGCGTATGCGGCGGCAGATCGTCGATGTCGAAAAATGAGTTCTGGGTCGGATCCTCGGCCGGCACGGCGAGGATCTTATCGTCGGGTTCTCCCCGATCCAGCATCTTGAGCACGCCGATCGGCCGGGCGTCGATCCGGCAGCCTGGGAACGTCGGTTCTTTTATGAGCACCAGGATATCGCACGGATCATTATCCTCGGCGAGCGTCCGCGGGATGAACCCATACTCGCCGGGATAGTAGACGGCGGAGTAGAGCACCCGGTCGAGCCGAAAGAGCCCCGTTTCCTTATCCAGCTCGTACTTGTTGCGGCTGCCGGTCGGGATCTCGACGACGGCCGAGACCTCGCGCGGAACATCTTTCCCGACGGCGAGATCGTGCCAGGGATGTACCATGGGACGCATGCTAACGACGTATCGCTGGCCGGCGCCAGGTCTGTTAGTATACCCGGCCATGCAAGGCGAGCTACTGATGGTCGTTGAGCGTCTCGGTTTAGCGACGCTCTTAGGCAGCTCCATCGGTCTCAACCGGAAGCTCCACGGCAAGCCGGTCGGCATCCGGACGCACTCGCTCATCGCCCTGGGCTCGGCGACGTTCGTCTGGGTCAGCTACGGCGTGGCGGGCGCGCCCGTTGGCGCTCCGGTGCCGCAGGTGGTGCAAGGCATCGTGACCGGTATCGGATTCGTCGGCGCGGGTGTGATCTTGCACCGTTCGGGCGGCAAGAGCCGCATCACGGGACTGACCACCGCCAGTGCCTTGTGGTTCACGGCGGCTTTGGGCGTCGCCTGCGGCGCGGGTTTATTCGTCCCCGCGGTCGTGGCAACCGTCATCGCGTTGATCGTACTCATCATCGGTGGACCGATCGAGGGGTACATCGAAGGTCATGTACATAAGGAGCCACCAATCGTGCTGCCACCCGAGTCACCGGTGGAGTGATATATTGGTTGGCGCGATCGTCTTTACTCACGGGAGCCTTAAGGAGACGGGCATGGACGACAAGAAGCTGCTCGCGCTGGCGAAGAAGAACGCGGCGAAGTCCCAGCCGAAGAAGCCGGGCGCGACGCCGAAGTACGATTCGACGCTTCCGCCGGAGCCTGAAGGGGCCGAGGATGTGAAGCGTTTTTTCAAGGAAATGAAAAAGCGGGATTTCTAACATGACTCCCGCGCGCGCATGGCGGTGGGCGCCGCTTGTCGCGCTCGTCGCGATCGCATCGGCTTGGCGCCCGCTCACGGTGCCGACTGGCGCCGATATCGTGAAGCAGATGCACGACAAATACGTCGGCAAGTGGTTCAAGACGCTGACGTTCGTTCAACAGACGACGCGCCCGACGAAATCCGGGAAAGACACGGTGCAAACATGGTACGAGGCCGCCTCCGTACCGGGTTTTCTGCGCATTGATTTCGGCAACCCGTCCGATGGCAACGGCACGCTCTATACGCACGACTCCGCGTACACCATGTCCAACGGCACGCTCAAGAAAGCGGATGCGGGTGGGAACCCACTCATTCCGCTGCTCTTCGACGTCTACGCGGTGCCCGTCGATCGAACGCTGTCCGACCTGCGGACACTCAAGATCGACATGTCGAAGGTCGGCCAATCCACCTACGACAGCCGCCCGGTCTACATCATCGGCGCCGACACCGGCAACTTGAAAGCGCCCCAAGTCTGGATCGACACCGAGCGCCTGATCCTCGTGCGACAGGTCTTCGTTGAAGGTCCCGATTCGGCGCCGACCTACATCGACTCCCAGTTCAAGAAATACCGCCCGATCGGCCGGAGCTGGATCGCGCCCGAGTGCTCGTTCTACATCGGCGGCAAGCTGATTCAGAGAGAGGAGTACACGGATATCAAGGCTGATGTCCCCCTGAGCCCGGGCCTGTTCGATCCGGCCCAGTGGAAGACCGCTCCCCACTGGTTACATTAGGGAGTACGTCGCGGGCGTAATTCAGTTGGTAGAATGCCAGCTTCCCAAGCTGGACGTCGCCGGTTCGAGTCCGGTCGCCCGCTTGCGCGAGACGCCGGGACCTTCGGGTTCCGGCGTCTTTTGACACTATGAGGCTTTGGCCGTTCTCTTGGGCCCGGGTGCGCC
>DASRDS010000097.1:0-2640 GCA_035652495.1 Gemmatimonadaceae bacterium | reverse complement strand
ACAGGTGCGCCGCGTGGAGAGAACCGGGCGCACGTTGCTCGACGAGCATCCGAACGTGGATTTTGCCCTGGCGGCGGTCGCGCGCGTCTACCGGCTGCCCCGGCACGCGCCGATCATCTTGTTCGCGCTCGGCCGCACCGTTGGTTGGATCGCGCATGCGATCGAGCAATATTCCAGCGGCCAGCTGATCCGCCCGCGCGCGCATTATAACGGACCGCCACCCGAGTGAACGAGTGAAGTCACAACTGCTCTTTCAGGTCGACTACACGGAGTGGGCCACCAGGCGACTGCTCACCGCATGCGAGTCGCTGACGCCGGAGCAGCTCGATCGCGACGTCGGCGGATCGCATCCGACGATTCGGCGGACGCTTTATCACTTTCACATCTCGGAAGAATTCTGGGTGCGGTGTCTACGAGCGAACGCCATTCCGCGGCTCGCCGATTTTGGGACCGTCGACCCGCCGCCGACGGCGCTCGACGAGATGCGGCGTGTGTGGCCCGGTGTATGGCACGATTTGCGCGGCTACATCGAAGCCGCGAGCGCGGACGACCTGGCTGGCGAGATGCGTGGGCCGGATTGTGTCATCGATCGGTGGAAGCTGATCATGCATCTCGTCAATCATTCCTCGCTGCATCGCGGGCAGGTGGTCAGCATGATCCGGCAGGTCGGAGGGAAGCCCCCGAACACCGACCTGTTTACCTATGCTTTGGTTATGGTACCCGCCCCCTAAATGGCCATTTCGGCCACCGCCCCATCGGCCGATACTTCGCTCATGAGCGTCGTAATTCGCGGAATCGAACCGCGTGACGAGCCGCGGTGGCGTGAGCTCTGGGACGCATACAATCGCTTTTACGAATTCGAGCCGAGTGAAGCGGTCACGCGCCATTTGTGGTCGCGCATTCAGGATGTGACAACACCGGTTTGGGCGATCGTCGCCGACGACCCACGCGCCGGCGTGATCGGCATGGCGAATTACCTCATCCACGAAACGACGTCGACCCTGACGCCGGTCTGTTACTTGGAGGATCTGTTCGTCGACCCGTCCCGCCGCGCGGCCGGCGTCGGTGGGATGCTGATCGATTGGCTCGTCACCGAATGTCAAGCACGCGGCTGGTCGCGCCTCTACTGGCACACGAAGGAAACGAATTATCGCGCGCGCGGCCTCTACGATAAGTACACACCGCATAGCGGGTTCTTGCGCTACGCAATTGAGATCCGGTAGTATCCGAGCATGTCAGATCAAGAAGACTCCAAGCGCGCCGCGCTCGTGCAGGGACTGCAGGACGATCTCGCCCGTGAATACCAGGCGATCATTCAGTACGTGATCTTCAGCCAGAAGCTGGATAAGGCGCAGTACATGAACATCGCCGACCAGCTCGTCGAGCACGCCCACCAGGAGCTGAATCACGCCCTGGCCGTCGCGCGTCAGCTTGACTACCTCGGCGCCTATCCCGTGCATCAGCCGAAGCCCGTCGAGGTCTCGGAAGACAACGAGAAGATGTTGTGGGCGGATCTGCGCGCTGAGGACAACACGATCAACAACTACCGCGAGCGCATCAAGCAGGCCGAAGCGCTCGGCGAGATCGCGTTGGCCGAGATCCTCAAGGGGATCATCAAGGAAGAGCAGGACCATCAGATCGATCTCGCGACGGCGCTTGGCGTGACGCCCGACGATCGCATCCGGAAGGAGAAAGGCCCAAAATAAGTGACGCCGGACGAGCTGGCGCGCGCGTCGGCCGACGCGATGTGGTCGGCCGACACCGCATCGCGCGGGCTCGGCATGGAACTGGTCGACGTCTCGCCCGGGCGCGCGACTGTGGCCATGACGTTGAGCGATGCCATGCTCAACGGGCACGAGATCGCGCACGGCGGGTATATCTTCACGCTCGCCGACTCGGCGTTCGCGTTCGCGTGTAACTCGTACGGCGAGCGCACCGTCGCCGTGCATTGTTCGATCAGCTTCATCAAACCGGCCGCGCGCGGCGACCGTCTCATCGCCACGGCTCGCGAGGTATCCCGCGTCGGCCGCTCCGGCATCTATGACGTGAGCGTCACCGTCAATGGGACGGTGATCGCCGAGTTTCGCGGGCATTCGCGGACGATCGGCGGTTCTATCGTGTGATTCCGTAATGTCGCTCGCTTCGCTCGCGAACCTTCAGCACCAACGTATTGCCGCGACGTTGCATCACGCATACGCCAACGTTCCCCATTATCGGCGCGCGTTTGATGCGACCGGTGTTCATCCAAGTGAGTTTCAACAATTAGAAGACCTGAAGCGGTTTCCATTTACTACGAAAAGCGATCTCAGAGACAACTATCCCTTTGGCATGTTCGCCGTGCCACGAGAGAGTGTTGTTCGAATTCATGCATCATCCGGTACGACGGGCAAGCCGACGGTGGTGGGATATACGCGAAACGACATAGACACGTGGGCCGAGCTCATGGCGCGCTCGATCAAAGCCGCGGGCGGCAAGCCGGGCATGATGGTGCACGTTGTTTACGGCTACGGCCTCTTCACCGGCGGACTCGGCGCCCACTATGGCGCCGAGCGCCTCGGATGCACGGTCGTCCCGATCTCAGGCGGCATGACGGAGCGGCAAGTCCAGCTGATCTCCGACTTCAAGCCGGACATCATTATG
>DASRDS010000096.1:0-9772 GCA_035652495.1 Gemmatimonadaceae bacterium | reverse complement strand
CTGGGCGGTCGCGCCATGCTACTGGCGTCGTTGCCGCTGAATGCGATTCAGCCGACGCCGTTCCAGCGCGACTTGTCGCCGACGCACGCGAAGCGATTGGCGGAGAAGATCGACGAGACCTCGGCGTTCCTCGATCCGCTGATCGTCGTGCGTGGGGACGACGGCGGGCTCTGGACGCCGAACGGGCGTCATAGGTTGGCGGCGGCCAAGAAGCTCGGCATGCGTCAGATCACGGCGCTCATTTCGCCGGACGAGTCGCTGGCCTATCGGATCCTGGCGCTCAACACGGAGAAAGCGCACAACCTCAAGGACCGCGCGCTCGAGGTCATTCGCATGGCGCGGAGTCTCGCGAAGCGGGAGCGCGATGCGAAAGAATCGCGGTTCGCGGCCGAGTTTGAGAGCCCGGAGCTGCTCACGCTCGGGATCGTGTACGAGCACACGTCGCGGTTCGCGGGCGGGGCGTACAGCTCGCTCCTCAAGAAGGTCGATCGCTTCAGCGATCGCGGCCTGGCCGTGAGTCTCCGCGATCGCGAGGGTTTCGCGGCGCGGCTGCAGGAGATTGATACGCAGGTGAAGCGCATCATCGAGGCGCTGCAGAAGCGCGGATTCAAGTCACCGTATCTCCGCAACTATGTGGTCGCCCGCATCAACCCAGTGCGATTCCACAAGGTGAAGAAGGGCGACACGAAGCCTCCGATGCCACTCGCGCAGGCGCTCACGAGAATGGCCGCGGCGGCCAAGTCATTCAAGCTCGAGTCGGTCTCGAACAAGGACCTGGCCTGGGTGGCGGTCGGCGCCAGCTCACAGGAATAACTGACGATGATCATCCTCCCTGGCGTCATCGCGCTTATGACCGCGGGCGCCCCGCTCAAGTTGACCCCGTGCCGGCTCCCCGGCGTGCCGGTGCCCGCCAAGTGCGGCACCATGTCCGTCCTCGAGAACCGCGTGGCCGGTCGCGGACGCTCGATCCAGCTGCGCGTCGTCGTGATCCCTGCGGCCACCTCGCCGCGCGAGCCGGATGCCGTGACGTACTTCGGAGGAGGACCGGGCGAGGCCGCGGTCAACAGTGCCGACTTCGTCTTTCACGTGCTCGCCCCGCTGCATCGACACCACGACATCCTCTTGGTCGATCAGCGCGGCACGGGCGAGTCGTCACCCCTCACCTGCTACGCGTTCGGGGCCGCCGACTCGTTGCAGCGATGGCTCGGCTCGTTCTTGCCGTTGGACGCGATAGCGCGATGCGCGACGCAGCTATCCGCTCACGCGGATCTCACAGTTTATACAACGAACAACCACGTCGATGATGTCGACGAGGTCCGCGCGGCACTCGGCTATCCGATGCTCGATATCACCGGCATCTCCTATGGCTCCCGCGCGGCACTCACGTATCTCAAGCGGCACGGCGATCACGTGCGGTCGATGGTGATACAGGGAATCGCGCCGACCTCGGATGCGATCCCCGAGACGTTCGCCGCCGACGCCCAGCGCGCCGTGGATGGCGTCTTCGCCGAGTGTGCCGCGGAGCCCGCGTGTCACGCCGCGTTCCCCCGGCTCCCGGAGGAAATGCGAACGGTTGTCGCTCAACTCGAGCGATCGCCAGTGCCGGTGCATGTGGTGCACCCCGGCACCGGAGCGATCGTGACGGTTGCGCTCAACCGCAATCTCTTCGCCGAAGCCATCCGCTACATGCTGTACTCGTCGAACAGCGCGAGCTGGGTGCCGGCCGTGGTGCATGCCGCGGCCACGGGGAACCTGACACCGGTGGCGGAACGAGCCGTGTTGTATCGGTACCGGCTACTGGGGACGGGCGACACGGGACTGTACTTGGCCGTGACGTGCGACGAAGATGTCCCGTACGTCGACACGACCAAGAGCGCTGCGTTGGGGCAGGGGACGTTCCTCGGCAACTACCGGCTGCACGATCAGTCGGCCGCGTGCCGCGCCTGGCCACACGTTGTCGTCGACCCGAGCTTCCGCGAGCCGACCCGCTCGGCCGTGCCATCGCTCGTCTTCTCGGGTCAATGGGACCCCGTCACGCCTCCAGCCAACGGCGTGTTGGCCGCTCAGACACTGAGTCGGTCGCGGCACCTCGTGGTGCAGAGCGGAGGGCACGGATACGACGGCCTCGCGGGCGTCGCGTGTGTGGACTCGCTCTGGGTGCGATTCATCCTGAAGCCGGATCCCGACGCGCTCGACGCGCACTGTGTCGCGTCGATTCGTCGGCCGGCGTTTCCGATCGCGCTCCCGTGGGACCATCCGATTGCGCTGGATACGTCCGCGCTGCGGCGTTTCGCGGGACGGTTCCGCGGCGCGACGACGCGGTTGGAACACGGCACGTTGCGGGTCCATCTCGACGGCGGAGCATCGTCGATCCTGGTGCCGGTCGCGCCCGCGGAGTTCTGGCTGCTCGATGATATCGACGAGACCGTGCGGTTCACGGGAGACGGCGAGACACCGGCGGCACTGGTCCTCGAACGCGAAGGGCGCGTCGAGCGCACGTTGCCCGCGATTAAGACTCCGAGCGCTTCTTGAGTCCCGCTGCCTCGGCCGCGATGTAGCGCTCCGCCAGCTCGCCGGCAACGCGGACGGCGAGCCAAGCGAGCAGTCCGGAGAACTCGAGCGACAGCGTGACGCGACTTCCAGTCTTGGTCGGTTCGATGTCATGTCGCGCGGTCATTCGAATACCGGGACCGCTTGTGGTCCAGGTGAAGTGCGTGTCGTCGAGCTCCGTCACGCGCCAGACCGCGGGTTTGAGCTTGGATTGTTCGACGCGGGCGCGCGACCCGACGCGGAATGGACCCGCGTCGAGTCGGCGGATGCTCGTCATCGTGGAGGTCCACTCTGGCCAGCGTTCGACATCCGAGAGAATAGCCAGCACGCGATCTGACGCCGCGCGAATATCGATGACAGTGTCGTACGTCTTACTCACATCTGAAGGTTACGGCGTCCGCGGGCCGACGTACCAGATCACCGTGTGCACGGTGCTACCATCCGTGATCTGGCCAAGCACGTGGTGTTTGGCGTTGACGGCGATGGCGCTGCTGGTCTCGCCGCTCATGCCGAAGCCCGGCAGACGCTGAAGGCCGGGACCTGGGAACCACACGAACGCCCACCGTGAGGCGGGATTGTTCAAGGAGTCGGTGCCGGTGCCGACGACATACCAGTCGTCCGTCAATCCAACCGCCTCGCCGCACGTCCCCATGCGGAACTCGGGGTAGGTCTGGCCCGGGTGATCGAGCCACGCCACGGCTTGGCCACAGACGCCTTCGAAGTCGACGCCGGCGGCCCAGCCGTGGCGCGTGACGGCGTTCACCCACGACGGCAGAATGGGCAGCTGCCCGTCGTGATTCCTGAGGGTGAACGTCTGGCCGGTCGGAGAGGTGATGGCGGCTCCGGTACTCCCGAACATGTCGCCAAAGTTGCCGCTGCCGATCCATCCGTCATCAGAGATCGAGGTGAGCTGGTTGGCCGCGGGCACGCCCGGCGGCGGGTTGAGGGTGGGACCGTGCCATTGGAATTCCTCGGCGCTCGTGAATCCGTCCTTGATGACGCAGTTGCCGACGAGCCGCCCGTACACGTTGATGGCGGCGATGCCACAACTGGGCTCGCTGAACTCAGGCGAGGTGGGAAGCGAGTCGGGAGGGAGCGGAAAGACCCGGGGCTTCCCGTTCGGGAGCCACACGACACCGTGGTCAGCGTTGCTGTCGCCGAAGGCCGCGAATCCCGCGACGCCGCCGTTGTTGCTGATGCTGGTCGCGACCGCGGATTTGAGGCCTGTGGTGTCCAGCCATTGGATGCCGTGCGCGGGCGACCACTTGAACGGCCGGCCGCCGCTGTCGCCCGAGACCTCATCGGAGTCGTTCATGCCGTTGACGCCGTGGTTCAAGAGCGCCGGTATCTCGTGAATCGTGGCGTTGGCGAGTGCCGCGGCGCTGACGGCGCGGTCGATAGCGCCGGGTGCGGTGAGGGATTTGGAGGGGGCATCGCTGCAGGCAGCTATGAAACCCGTCACGCATACAGCGAGCACGAGCGATGTACTGCGAAGACCGAAATACGGCACGGCACACACTCTCGGACGTTGAAGATGCCGGCGTCGAATGCAAGTCGTATGCTGCATGGGGTCGTTGGCGGCCCGTTCGCTTGTAAAACCGAACGCTCACGGCACGACGAATTCAATTGAACCACCGAGTGGTGTCAGTTCGCGGAATGTCACAATGACAGTTGGTGGGCGCGGTGCCTCGGTCGCTCTTTACGATCCCCCGCGCGCAATGTGCAGGCCTTTCCGTGTTGGGTACACCAACGCGCAATGATCGAACGATGGCGGGCGGTGGGATAATGCACGTTGTTTTCATCCTTGTGCGAGCGCATTTTGGTGATGCGTCTCGCGACGAACGTCGCCATCAACTCCTACAATTCGAGTCTCGTGAATAAACACCGCTGGGAACAGTGGCTGTGGGCGTGCGTATTCGCGCTGCTGCCGCTCTTGCTTTGGTTGCTACTCGTTCAGGTCATTGGCGTCGAAGGTGACGCCGTTGCAACGGAAGCATCGCGTGAGTTGCTGTTCTTTTCATTGGCTATTTGTACGCTGGCGCTGTCCGACCTGCGATATGTAGAAGCGGCCAGCCGGAATCGGAAGGGATACGAAACACTCAACAACGTCAGCCTTCTCGTGATCTTAGGCTCGGCCGCTCTATATGGTGCATTTCTGGTCGTCCACAGCAAGCCAACAGCGCTGGAGAAGATCTTTGCTGCTTCGATTGGCGTCGCCTCATTCGGTTTCATCGTGGGTACAGTGACGCAGGCTTTCGTCCACCGTGGAGAAGACAATGACCGACATTGCTGATCTCATCATTGATGCAGCAGGCCTGGCAATTCTTGTAGCGGCAGTGATGATGATTCGGTTCTTCGTGGTTGATATGAGAGACCGGCGTCGCAATAAGGACGGCGATTCTGGCAAACGCACAGTTTAAGCGCGCAACCCTTCCATCAGCATACGCCACACATCCTCGAACGCGGCGCCGAGCGAGGGATCGGACCACTCGGCGGCGTGAAGGGGATGATGGAACCGCGAAGTCGCCAACAATATCGCGCGACCAGCGATGAGGGGATCAACCGAGCGAAACGAACCCTCGGCGACGCCGGTTTGGATGATCGACGCGGCGAGTGCGATGAGCTCGTCGACGTGGGGTTTGGCGACGGATTGTGCGTCGAGCGCGAGAGTCCGGAACGCGGCGAAGAGCTCGGGGTCCTCGGCGGCGCGGCGGTGTTTGATCGCGATCAGCGTGTCGAAGAGACGGCGGAGGCGTTCGGGTGCTCGGCCCCTCTCAGCCGCGATGGCCCGCAGTGGTGGCATGGTCGTCTCCACCCATCGCCCCACGACCAAATCCCTCAACTCGGCCTTAGTCGCGACGTGACGATAGACGGCGGCGTGGCTCACGCCGAGGGCGCGAGCCACGTCGACGACGGTGGCTTTGGTTGGGCCGAAGCGACGGATTACGTCTTCGGCCGTGGCCAGGATGCGGTCACGAGTGAGCAGCGTCGGCGGCGATCGCATCGAGCTCGGTGAGCGTGTCCGAGGTCAGGGTGAGCGTGGCGGCGGCCAGGTTCTCGCGCAGGTGGCCGAGCGAGGATGTGCCCGGGATCAGTAGGATGTTCGGTGAACGGTGAAGCAGCCACGCCAGCGCGATCTGCATCGGCGTCACACCTTGGCGCGCCGCGACGGCGTTCAGTGTTGTGGACTGGAGCGGGGTGAAGCCGCCGAGCGGGAAGAAGGGCACGTAGGCGATACCCTGATGCGCCAGGTCGTCGATCAGCGCGTCGTCCTCGCGGTGCGCCGCGTTGAAATGGTTCTGCACGCAGACGACCGGCGCGATCGACTGCGCCTCGGCGACCTGGGCGGGCGTCGCGTTCGACACGCCGATGTGATGAATCAGCCCTTGTCGCTGAAGCTCGGCGAGCGCCGCGATCTGCGGCTCGATCGAGCCCTCGGACGTGCCGTGACCGGTACCCATGACACGGTAATTCACGATGTGCAGCGCATCCAACCCAAGGTTGCGCAGATTATCGTGCACGCCCGCCTCGAGGTCCTTGGGCGCGTTCCAGTGTTGCCAGGATTGGTCGGCGGGTCGGCGCGCGCCGAGCTTCGTCACGATGACGAGGTCGGCGGGGTACGGATGCAGAGCCCGGCGGATGATCTGGTTCGTGATGTGGGGACCGTAATAGTCCGAGGTATCAATGTGATTGACGCCGGCGGCGACGGCCTCGCGCAGGACCGCGACGGCGGCGTCGGGATCTTTCGGCGGACCATAGACGCCGGGTCCGGCGAGTTGCATGGCGCCGTAGCCCATGCGGTGGACGGTGAGCGGCGTGCCCGGGAAGGTGAACTGGCCGCCGAGGGTAGCTGGAACTGCCATTGATCTGGTCTCCATTGCCAAGTTACAAATGACAAACAATGAAACCGTGATCCGGGCGAATGGTTCCGCGGCAGAACATATGGTCTTGCCGAGCGAGGCTTGGCCGGATAAGTAGGGGAGATGGCCGTGGTCAGGTTATGGGCGTTGCTGAGTGTCTGCGTCGGCGCCACGATCGCCCAGGCCCAGTCGGTGACGCTGTCGCTCACGCCCGATTCCGCGATCCTCGGTGCGGCCGACACCGGATCGACGCTCGTCATTGTCCGCAACACCGGCGACAAGCCCGTGCACGGCCTCAGGCTCTCGTTGATGTCGACCGATGGCATCACCGGCACGTTTGCCACGCCCGCGCCATCGACCCTCGCCGCCGGCGATGCCTCGGCGACGATACTCCGCGTCAAACGCACCACGGACGTCGTACGTCCACTCGCCGCGCAGCTGCGCGCCGACTACGCCGGCGGTGTGGTGGTGGCCTCGTTCCGCATCGCGACCGGAGCATACGCATCGCCGGATCAAGTCGCGGATCTTCAGCTCAGCGGTGGCGTCTCGACCGTGACGACCAAGGACACCGGCCTTGTGTATGTCGTCGTGCACAATAAGACGGATTCGACGATCCGGGTCGGACCGCTCGCATTCGCGTCGTCGCACAGTCTCGAGGCCGGCGTCGACGCCGGTGCACGGTTGGACTCCGGCCGCACACTGACCGTGCCGGCGAGGAGCACGGTGTCCGTGCCACTCTACCTGACGGGCGCCCGTCAGTTAGCGCCCGGCAAAGAGACCTTCGTGGTGACGGTGCCACTCGCCTGGACGATCGGACATGTCCGGGCGACGGGCGATGTGATCCTCACGCGCGACGTCGACGTCGATGTTTGGGGCGAGTCCGATCTGCTCAAAGCCGTCGGCATCCCGTCGTTTCTCTTGCTGCCGGGATTCTTGATGGTCGTCACGTTCGGTTTCCTGTGGCGGCTGCATAAGCCGTGGCGGGCGGCCGGCGAATTTCCGTTGAGTGGCGTGACGCCCGAGTTCTGGCTCTTCGGGGTCACGCTCTCGGGCCTCTTCGCCGTCGTGGCGTCATTCTTCGGGGTAGGCAACTACCTCCACCATTACGACATCACCGACCTCGCGCAGGTCTGGCTCATCTCGATCGGCGTCGGACTGGGCGCGTTCCTGGGAGTCGCGGCGGTCGGGTGGTGGGTCGACCGCAGCAACGCGGAACACCGCCGGGCTATCACGCCGACGGAGGGCGACGGGGTGATCGCGGTGTTGGAGCGACTCGCCCGGGACAAGTGGCCGGTGCCGAACACCAAGCGCGTGATCGGCGATGGCAACGATCAGGTCTTCGAGCTACGCGTCGACCCGACCGACACGTCGAGGATCTGGGTCGCTCCGCAGGCGCTCGTCACGTGGGATCCGGCGGCCCCGCCGACCAACGAGCAGGCGCGCGATGAGGCGCGTCTGCCGACGCTCATCAATCAGCCCGACGCCACGGTGCTCGCGGCGTTCCTCCGCACGTATCGCGACAAGCGCCGCATCACCCGCATTCGGTGGAGTACGGTCGACGGACATGCAGGTCCCTGGTCCGTCGAGGCCAAGGACCTGTCCAAATCCTTTCGCGGGTACTTTGTCGCCACGGAGGGCGAGGGTGGGTAGCTCCGTGAGCTACCGAAAGTGCGGAGGCCGACCCTATGAGGCTGGGATTTTCCGCCCTCGGAGCCATAGGGTCGACCCGTGCCGACCCATTGGCCCCGAGTTGCAAGTCGATACCTGAGTGTACCGCGAGAGCCATGACCGCGTCAACGATTGCAGCGCCGATCGCCGTACCGAAGGTCGCGGACGTCCGGGTGACGTTGATCTGGACCGAGACCAATCTCGCCTTGCTGGCCGATCCCCAGCCCAAAGGCGCGCCGCTCGCCGGATTGGGTCGCGAAGCCCTGTACGCGCGGCTCTTCGAGGAGTCGCTGCGTGGCACCGCGGTGCCGGCCGACCTCGAGCCCCCATGGCCCAACCGCGCCGGCACACAGCGGTTCTGGCGCAGCTATCTCAAGATCGGACGGGGAAAGACCCTGAGTGCGTTGCCCGGCGGGTCGGCGTGGCGCTATCTCGTGCCGTTCCGCCGGCGGGTGCCGTGCACGGTGACGATCCCCGGAATCGATGGCGTGCGGCTCCTCGTCGAGGGCTTCTACTATCCGCACGGGACGGCGCTCGTGGTCACGATCCACGCCACTTGGCCGGAGGCCTCGCCGCGCGATCTCCTCTTGGCCAGCGGGTTCCTGCACGATGTGGTTACCGGGGCGCGGCTCGTCTCGGTGACGTGGCCGCCGGGTGCGGCGCAGTCGCAGAAGCTCAATCGTCTCGTCACGCCCGCCCTCACGTGGTTGCGTGAGAGCGCGATCGGGCCCGGGGCGGAGCCGGGGGATGCGGGCGAGCGGCCCTATACGGTCACGACCTTCGTCGCCCTGAGGGACGTGGATCCGGAACAGCCCACGCCGGATCAGCAGACTGTCCATCGGTGTCTGGCGGCGGTGACCGACTGGCTTCCCGACTGGCAGATCAACGCCTTGTCGCCGTTGGCGGACTGTCGGGCGGCGATTCGGCCGGCGCCGCCGAGTCATGTCTGTTATGTCGGGGCGCGAGGCGTGGCCGTGTGGTATCCGGCTCCGGCGGTCGAGCCCAAGGGGCCGACGACGCTCAGTTGCTATCATCGGAACCAGGTCTTCGCGGCGATGCAGATCGAGAGCGTCAACGCGATGCTGCGGAAGCTCAACGGACTCGCGGCGGGCGGCGAGGTCGTGTCGCCGACGGCGGACGAGTGCGGGCGCTTGGGCGCGGGGATCGCGGGTCGGCTCTACGGTGGAGTGGACACGTATCGCAGCGGGAGCGCGCGGTCGCATATCGACCAGCGGTTCGTGGCGCAGGTGAACACGGCGCGGGCGCGATACGGGATGGGAGCGCTGCACTAACGCCGCGCCGGCGTCTTACGGATGGATCTCCTGGAGCGGCCGGTCGAAGGGGCTGGGCGCGATATAGCTCTTGGTCGTCGTGGTGTGTCCTTGGCCATCGACCCAGTGGTAGTCACCCGTGCCGTTCATGACGTCGTGGCGCTCGCCGGTGGTGGGATCGACGGTCGGGGTGATCCCGGAGATGATGTTGTCCATCGCCTGGAAGTTCGATTGCTGTGCCGCATCGATCCGGCGCATCTGCTCGGCGTCAGCGGCCAGCTGCGCCTTGAAGTTGGCGTACGCTTGGCTGCCGTACGTGCCCTGAGCGCGGAGCAGCTGCGCCAGCCAGTTCTGGTCGACGACGATCGAGTAGTACATGTGCTGGAGCATCGCGAACGCGTGTCCGGCTTCGGCCTTCGGGGC
>DASRDS010000095.1:0-30902 GCA_035652495.1 Gemmatimonadaceae bacterium | reverse complement strand
GTGTTAGCGCACGTGAACTCCGTGCCGGCGCTGCTGCATCCAGAGCGGCCGCCGCGCAACGTGGTCACCCTATACGGGCATCCCACGCCGGAATCGCTCGCGCTGGCGCTCGCGGCGGCGGTCGAAACAGGCCGCACCGTGGACGAGCACTCGGGTATGGTCCGCCACCTCGGAATCTGGCCGGAACGCGGCGCGGTCGGTGACGCGGCGTGGCGGGATTCGACCACGGGCCAGATGGTCACGCGCGATCTGCTGATCCCATTCGATCAGCTCCGCGAGACCGCCGGCCGCTTGCTCGGTGAGTTCGGCCAGATGATCCAGCGCCTGGTGGCGGGCCTCTCGATGCCGGATTGGCCAGAAGGCGCCCGCCGCGCCATCGGATTCTCCATGACGCCGCTGACGGACGCCATGCGGCTCACCGGTGAGTCCCTGCTCGACACGCTACGCGAGGCCGACGGCCTGGCGTACGACATGGAGGGCGACTAACTGAACGCTTACTTTCGTCCGCGTACTACGAAAGGCCGGCCTTTAGGTCGGCTTTTTCGTTTGCGGGGGTTCGCACCCTGCCATCGCTCATCCATTTACGATGGTTCTGACTTTGGCCGGCCGCTTCGCGTCTCGGCGCGGGGGTCAGAGGGTCGTCAGCGTAAAACTGGTTCACCGAGTATGACCGCTGTCTGACCCGAAGAACGCCGGTCCTGCTCGGCCAACACATCGAGCACGTGGGCGCAATTGATCAGCGAGATGTGCGTGAACGCCTGCGGAAAGTTGCCGAGAAACTCCCCGGTGCGAGGATGCAGCTCCTCGCTGTAGAGCCCCAGGTGATTGGAGTGTCCCAGCATGCGCCGGAAAATCCGCTCCGCGTGCTCCCGCTCGCCGGCCAGCGCCAGCGCCTCGGCCAGCCAGAACGTGCAGATGGAGAAGACCCCTTCTCCCCCCGGTAACCCGTCGTCGTTCCGATAGCGATAACACATCTCCTCATCGCCAGAGGTCAACTCATTCAAGATCGCCTTGACGGTACTGAGCACCCGAGGGTGGTTGCGCGGCAAAAATCCCATCATGGGAATCACGAGATTCGAGGCGTCGAGCGCCTGCGTCCCATAGTATTGCACAAAACTCTGCTTCTGCTCACTCCACCCATTCTCCATGACGTCGGCATGGATGGCGTCCCGCTCCACCTCCCACCGCTCGATCGGCGCCGGCAGCGAAAACTCCCGCGCCATGCGAATCCCCCGATCGAGCGCCACCCAACACATGACCTTACTCATGACATAGTGCTGGAGCGTCCCCCGCACCTCCCAGATGCCGCTGTCCTTCTGCCGCCAGTTCGCGGCCACCCAACTCACGAGCCGCTCGAGCGTGACCCATGTTCCTTCACTGACCTCGTTGGACCGACTCCAGAGATACGCGGTCTCCAAAAGCTCGCCGTAGACGTCCAGCTGCAGCTGCGCATACGCGGCATTCCCGACGCGCACGGGCGCCGAGCCTTGGTAGCCCTCGAGATGCCCGAGCACTTCCTCGGTGAGCTTCCGACGCCCGTCGATCCCGTACATGATCTGCAAATGCGTATCGGTCGTCTTCCGCGCGACCCGTTTCAGAAACGAGATGAACCGATCGGCCTCCTCGGAGTGCCCGAGAATGCTCAACGAGTACAGCACGAACGCTGAGTCCCGGATCCACGTGAACCGGTAGTCCCAGTTCCGAACCCCGCCGATCTCCTCAGGCAGCGATGTCGTGGCCGCCGCGACGATCGCGCCGGTGGGCTCGTAGCAGAGGAGCTTGAGGACGAGCGCCGACCGCTCGACGGCCGCGCGATACGGGCCATCGTACGTGATCCGCCCAACCCACTCGCGCCAGAACGCGACCGTGTCCGCCAACCGCCGCTCGGACTCGTACGACCCGACGGGGCGAACCTCGTCGTCGTCAAATCGCAGCACAAACCAGGTCGACTCGCCGGCAATGAGCTTGATCGTCGCGCTGGCGACGCCGTTATCCAGCTGCCACCAGAGCTCCTGCGGCGCGGCGAGCGTGAGAACCTTATCCTCGGCGTCCGTCGCCAGTACCCCATGCCGACGGGGATTCACATAGGACGCCCCGGCGCCATAGTTGAACCGGGGCGCGAACCGGATCTGGATCTCGACCTCACCGCGCACACACGTCACACCCCGGTGGATCTCCGCGAACGGCCGCGCCGCGCCGCTCGGCGCGATCGGCATGAAGTCCGTCAGCTCGGCGATGCCACCATCCGGCGTGTGGAAGTTCGTGACCAGCACATTGGTCGCGGGGAGATAGCGCTGCTCGACCGAATACCCGCCCGTCGGCCGAATCGTGAAATGCCCGCCACGCTCGGCGTCCAGGATGGCCCCGAACACGGACGGGGAGTCGAACGCCGGAAAGCAGCACCAATCGAGAGATCCTGACTGGCAGATGAGGGCGGCCGTATGCAGGTCGCCAATAATGCCGTAGTCGGAAATCGCCGCATATCGGCCGGCGAACGTGTCCGTCACCGTCGCAACTCCACCAGCCACGCCAGCACGCTACCCATCTCCCGTGGATCCGATACGATATACTCCGCGAACGTGTCCGGCGATCCCTCACCCGCGACATGGATCGTCACCGCGCGTGGCGCACGTGAACGCAACGCGAGAAACGCGTCTTCGTCCGTGGAGTCGTCACCCGCGTACATCACCGACGCCGTATGCTCGAACGCGCCGACGCGTTCCCCGAGCGCCAGCACCGCCGTCCCTTTGTTCACGGCGACCGGCGGCCGGAGCTCGAGAATCTTCTTGCCACCGAGCGTCGCCAGGCCGTGCGTGATCGCCACGCGCGAGACTTTCTCGCGCAGCGCGGGAACGATCTCGGGATCCGCGTTCCGATAGTGAACGGTCAGCGTCCATCGTTTGTTTTCGACCGCCACCCCACTCGCCTCGAGCTCGGCGCGCGCGGCCGCGACGACCGCCTCATACGCCGACACGCGCGGCTCGACCGTTTCGCGGCCATCGGGCGACACGACCTCGGCGCCATGATTGCCAATGATCCAGGTCGGGCTGATCGGGACCAATCGCCGCACTTCCTCCGCTGATCGTCCGGATACGAGTCCGACGATCACGCCGTTGGTTCGAGCCAGGGTGTGCAGCGCATCGTGTGTACTCGGCGGCACCGACGCGTCCGCCGGCTGCGGTGCGATCGGCGCGAGCGTTCCGTCCACGTCGAGCAGGAGTACCAGGGGGGTGCCGGACAGACGCGGGGCCACCGCGTCTCGATCAAAGTTCACGTGGTGGACGGAGTCGGTGTGACGCAGTCTGGCCCGGCGGCGATCAATGCGTGCACGCGGTCGGCGATCGATTGGAGCCAGTCGAAGATAGTCGCATGGCGGAGCCGCTCCCGCATCTCACGCATGCGTCGCTGACGTTCCTCGAGGGGCATTTCCAATGCCCGCCGAATACCGGCCGCGTACCCATCGACATTGAACGGATTGACGAGGACGGCCCCATCGATCTCTTCGGCGGCTCCCGTAAAGCGACTGAGGACGAGCACGCCCTGCTCGTCCGCCTGGCAGGCGATGAATTCTTTGGCGACCAAATTCATCCCGTCCTGGAGGGACGACACCAGACACAGATCGGCCGCGCGATACGTCGCCGCCAGCTCGGTCGCGTCCGCGTTCTTTGTCACGAGGACGACGGGGATCCATCCCGGCGTCGCGAACCGCCGGTTGATCGCCTCGACCTGACTCACGATCTCAGCCTGCAGCGCACAGTACGGCGCCAGCTCCGATCGCGATGGCGTGGCCACGAAGAGCATCGTGAAGCGACCGCGAAGCTCGGGCGACTCCTGCCACAGGAGATCGAGCGCCCGGAGCCGCTCGACGATGCCCTTCGTGTAGTCGATGCGATCGACACTGACGCCCAGCTGTCGATCACCGGTCGAATACTGACGCCGCAGCTCCTGCGCGTGCGCCGCCACATCGCGCGCCTCGCTCAATTGCTCGTAGCGGTCCACGTCAATGCTGATCGGGAAGGCACCGACCGACATTGTCCGGCCTTCGTAGCAGACGGTGCGGGCGTCCCGGTCAACGGACGCTCCAGGCAAAAGATCTGCGACACAGTTCAAGAAATTCTGCGCGTATCGCTCCGTGTGGAATCCGAGGAGATCGTTGCCGACCAGTCCGTGCAGAATGGCTTCGTACGCGCCGTACGGGAGCAGGTGTAAAATCTCGGGCGGCGGAAACGGGATGTGCCAGAATTGGTGGATAAAAAGATCAGGCGCGCTGGCGCGAACCTGGTCGGCGACCAGAGCGAAGTGGTAGTCCTGAATCCAGACAATGGGCTGCCCGCCGACGCGGCGGGCCTCCTCCAGTACCGCATCGCCGAACCGCGCATTGACCGACCGATACCGCTCCCACTGATCGGCGCGGAACTGATAGTGCTGCACGAGGAGGTGACACAGCGGCCAGAGCACGCTGTTTGCAAATCCGAGATAGTATCCCTCGACGTCGGCATCATCGAGCCAGACGCGGCGCAGCGTATACGCCGGATCATCCGGCGGCGGCGGCACCGGAAGCCGGCCACATGCGTCAGCCGTGACGCGGTCGGCCGAGCCCGAGCCCCACGCGACCCAGACGCCATCGGTCCGACGCAGTGTCGGATCGAGCGCGCTGACGAGCCCGCCAGGGGGATAGCGTACTTCGATCTCCCCGCGGCGGGAAACGTGCTCGTAGGGCTCGCGGTTCGAGAGTAGGATCAGCGTCCGACCCGCGAAAGCAGTGGCGGCGTCAGCCATGAAGAACGATGACGCGCAACACGCGTGCCGAACTACCTTATGGGGCGAATGGCGGAGCTTACTCACCTTCAATACGATGCGCTCGAGCGCGCCATCACCGATGGCCGGCGCATCGCCGTGTACCGGCGAGGGACCGAATACCTGGTCGTCCCGACCCGCCTACAGCTCGTCGACGGCCGGGAATCTATCTCGGCCGTGCACCCCACAACCGGGGAGCGCATGACGTTGTTCATCGACGAGGTCGATTCTATAGATGTCGTCTGAGCTCGATGTCGTCTGAATTGCCTCTAGTCGCCGCGTACGCGGACGAGTCCTGCCTCGGCAATGGCAAAGACGGTGACAATCCCGGCGGGGCGGGAGTGCTGATCGAGTATCGTCGCCCGAGTGGGGCGATCGAACGGCGCGATGTCTGGGTGTCTGAGCGCGCCACCACGAACAATCGCATGGCGCTGCAATCCGTCATCGAGACGTTTCGGTCACTGAAAAAACCGGCTCGTGTCGTGTTCACGAGCGATTCCCGATATCTGATTGATGGACTGACAGAATGGGTCTTCGGCTGGGCCGCGAGAGGATGGAAAAGAAAGACGGGAGCTATCGAAAATCTCGAATTGTGGCATGAGGCGATCGCCGCCGTCAGTGAAGGGGACCATCGGGTCGCGTGGCGCTGGGTCAAGGGACATAATGGCCACCCTCAAAATGAATACGCCAATCATCTAGCCACCCGAGCCGCGGCTGACCAATCGGCGTCCGAAGGCATCGTGACGTCGGGTTTCGACGCGTGGCTCGGCACTCAAAAGAAGCTGCACCCGTTGGCGGAATTTCCTGACGCCAAGGCATTCGTTGCGTCACGTGCGCTGCCGCGTCGCTAGAGTATGCTGAAATACGCCATCCTGCTCGTCATCGGCCTCTGCGTGGGCTATAGCCTCGGGTTTCAGGATGCGAAACAAAACGACCAGAATGTGGTCGCGCGCCTGGTGACACGGGTCGGTGGCTCCAACCGCGACAACATGAAGACGGACGTCGACGGAGCGATGGACAAGCTCGACGATGCAAAAAAACATTGAAGATGATCTCGACCGGCTCTTTCGATGCCTGGTCGTCAACATTCGCGCCGAGTATGCGCAGTACCTAACGAGCCCCTTTCCGGTGGCCGAGGTCTATCAGAGCGTCGTGCCGTGGCGCACGAATCGCAATGAGCTCGGCATCGAGCTGCACGAAGACTACGAGCTCGCGCTGACCCGATTGCTCGCCGGCGAGCGTGGCTACGTGTCCGGCGATCCCGCCATGCGGCAGGCGCTCGGCGGCAAGTCCAAGATCAACTATCGCCACTACGCCGCGACGTTGATCGAGATCTCGGCCGACGCGGTCACGCAGCTCGACGAAATGATGCGGCGGTCCGGGCGGCCGATCACGCCGACGGTCTCACCGGTCGCATCGCCGCGTGCCGCGGCGCCGACGACGATCATCGCCTCTGGACCGTGCGCGTTTTGTGGTGGGACGCTGCCTGATGGGCGGCGCATCACGTTCTGTCCGTACTGCGGACAGAACGTGACGGTGAAGCTCTGCCCCGCGTGCAGCGCCGAGCTTGACGTCGATTGGAGCTTCTGCCCCGTGTGCGGCCGCGAAATCGACTCGCACGCGCCCGATCTCGTGGAGAGCGATCCAGAGGGATAGGTTTCCCTCTTATGGATATAGTGTTTCTCTCGGGTGCTCGGACGCCCTTCGGGACGTTCGGCGGCGCGCTCAAAGACACCACCTCCGTTGACCTTACGGTGGTCGCCGCAAAGGCTGCGATCGAGAGAGCTGGCGTTGCGCCAACGGATGTGTCGCAGGCGATCTTCGGCAATGTCATTTCGACGACGGCCGACAGCCCGTACTTCGCGCGACATGTCGCGCTCAAGAGCGGCGCGCCGATCGAGACGCCCGCGCTCACGCTCAATCGCCTCTGCGGCTCGGGATTTCAGGCGGTCGTTAGCGGCGCCGAAGAGATCCTTTTGGGCCACGCCGACACCTGCCTCGTCGGCGGCGGCGAGTCGATGTCGCAGGCGCCGCACATGGCGCGCGGGCTCCGCTGGGGCACGCGACTCGGCGTCTCGCCGACGCTGGCTGACTCCCTGTGGGAGTCGCTGACTGACGCGTATGGCGGCTGCTCCATGGGCGAGACGGCCGAGAATCTCGCGACGCAGTATAAGCTCGATCGACGTGCGGTCGACGAATACGCCTTGAGGTCCCAGCAGTTGACCGCGGCCGCTATGGCATCGGGAACGTTCGGCGATGAAATCGTGCCTGTCGCTGTCAAAGGCAGGGCGCTCGATCGCGACGAGCACCCGCGGCCAGATACGACGGCCGAGGGCCTCGCGAAGCTCAAGCCAGTTTTTCGCGAGAATGGTGTCGTCACGGCTGGCAATGCCTCCGGCATTGGCGATGGTGCCGCCGCATTGGTCATCGCGTCCGATACGTTCGCCAAGTCGCACGGACTGAAGCCGCTCGCTCGCCTCGTCTCGTGGGGGCTCGCCGGCGTCGACCCAAAGATCATGGGCATCGGCCCGGTACCAGCCTCGCGTGTCGCCCTCAAGCGTGCCGGGATGTCGCTAGACCAAATGGACCTGATCGAGGTCAACGAAGCCTTCGCGGCGCAGACATGCGCGGTTGAACGTGAGCTTCAGATTCCGAGAGACAAGCTCAATGTGAACGGCGGCGCGATCGCCCTGAGCCATCCATTAGCCGCTTCCGGCGCGCGCATCACCGTGCATCTGATCTACGCGCTGCGCCGCGCTGGCAAACGCTACGCGCTCGGGTCGGCCTGCATCGGCGGCGGCCAAGGGATCGCGGTCGTTATCGAAGCGCTGTCGTGAAGCCAGGGTTCTTGCTTCGCATCGAAGGCGGCTGCGTGCTGGTTGGCGCCACCGCCCTATACGCTATAGGACGCTACAGCTGGACCCTATTCGCCGTACTCTTTCTGGCGCCTGATGTAGCGATGATCGCGTACAGAGCCGGCGTTCGTGCCGGCGCGACGGTGTATAACGCCGTGCATACATACATCGGCCCATTTGTACTCCTCATTTTCCCAGCGACCAGACCATATGGGTTGATCTGGGTGGCACATATAGCGATTGATCGATTGCTGGGATTCGGTCTCAAATACCCGACAAATTTCAAAGACACCCATTTTCAGCGCCTAGCGCTCGTCATCGGGTGTCTCATGTCGCCGGGTCGAGCCGATGCGCAGGGATGGCCGATCAAGACGCGTGAGCACGTCGACCTGTGGCTCACGGCGTTCGCCGAGCTCTCCGAAGACACGAGCGCGAAAGTCCCGGTCTATCGCCGCAGCTATCTCGATCAGCTCGCGCTAGCGCAAAACCAGCAGAACATCCTGACCGCGCTGGACTCGGTGCATGATGGCCTGCAGTCACGCTGGGACCACTCGCCCAAGCTGTCGGAGGCCAATGTGCTGGCACTCGATGCCGGCACGTGGGACGAGATGCACTCAGGAATCGATCTGTTCCTGAATCCCCCGACCGACAAAAAGAAGCACGGCAAAAACCCGCCCCCCGATGTCGAATCCCGACTCGGCGACTATTTCACGACGCCGGAAGCCCGCGAGTGGCTGGGGAATCTCGACCATGGCCTCCAAGGCATGCGCACGCAGTTCTATCACCAATGGTGGGTAGCGGAACAACTCAAACGTCGCCCGATCCTGATCGCGACGGATTCGCTGTGGCGGGCCACCGAGCCGAAGTTCGACCGCTTTCTCGCGGCGACGCACCAGCCGACGGGCGAGATCATTCTGTCGCTGCCGGTCGACGGCGAGGGGCTGACGTTCAAGGAGCCGAGCGGCCGAACGTCGCTCGCGGCGCCGTTCCCGGACAGCATCGGCGACGCCGCCCAGGTCATCTACGTGTTCGCGCACGTCGCCGCGCGCGCGGCCGGAACCGAAGCGATCGAGGCAGCCACGACCGTGGCCGAGCGGCGGAATGGTGGGATCGGCGAGCGGTATGCCGAAGCGCTCGGCGTTCGCGGCGGGTACATGCTGCTGTCGAAAGCGGCGCCGGAGCTCGCCGCGGGCTACGCGAAGTATTACCTCCGGACGTCGCCGCCCGGCCGCGACTTGGACGCGGCCTTTCCGCTGCCGGACGCGATCCGGGACGCCTTATCGCGCCAGATCGATCTGGATCTGAAATAGGCTACTTTTCCTGGAACGTATGGCCTCCGACCTGCCGGTCCCTGCACCTCCGAGTGGCGGCGCGCTCGACCGAGCCGCGGTCGAGCGTGTGCTGGCCAGAGCCGCCCAACTCCAGAACCAGTCGGTCAACACCGAAGACGCGCCCGATGTGCTGAGCGACGAGCAGGTGATCGCCGCCGGCACCGAGGTCGGCCTGTCCGCCGCCCTGATTCGCCAGGCGATCGCCGAGGAGCGCACGCGCGTCGACGTGCCGGCCGAACGCGGTCTGCGTGCGCACGTGGCGGGCGCCGGCTGGGCGTCGGCCAGTCGCACGGTCACTGGGTCACCCGCGGCCGTGCTCGCGGCGCTCAACGCGACGCTCACGCGGGACGAGAGTCTCACGATCAAGCGCCGGTACGCCGAGCGTTGGACCTGGGAACCGCGGCGCGACTTCTGGGCGATGTTTCGCCGGTTCGGCGGCTGGCGGTTCGATCTCCAATACGCGACTGAGATCGCGGCGACCGCGATGGCGTTAGATGATAAGCGCGTCACCGTGCGGCTCGACGCCGACGTTTCGCAGACGCGGAACGAGCGGCTGGAGCAGGGCGCGGGCGTCGCCGTCGGCGGCGTCGTGTCGAGCGGTGTCGTGGCCGGACTTGGTACCGTGGCCCACTTCGCGCTCGCCGCGATCGTCCCCATCGCCGCCGTTCCCATGGCCGCCGGGCTCATCGGAGGATACGCGTTGGCTCGCCGGCATCGTCAGACCGTCGAACGCACCCAACTGGCGCTCGAGCAAGTGCTCGATCGCCTCGAGCACGGAGACATCCGCCGATGATCGATTCGGTCGGTGTACTGGGTGGTGGCCTCATGGGCAGCGGCATCGCCGAGGTCACGGCCCGCGCGGGGTTTCCCACGTACGTCCGTGAGGTCTCAGCGGAGCTGGCCGATCGCTCGCGCAAGGCGATCGAACGCTCTCTCGGCCGCGCGGTGGAACGGAATAAACTGACTCACGATGACTGTACGGCTACGTTGGCTCGTTTGGCCTTCGGCACTGACCTTCAGGCAGCGGCGGTAGGGAAAATTGTTGTCGAGGCCGTGGTCGAAGACCTCGAGGTCAAAAATCATCTGTGGCGTGAGCTGAATCGTCTGGCGAAACCAGAGACGATTTTTGCGTCCAACACGTCGAGTCTGACCATCGCGGCCATGTCAGCGGCGAGCGGCAGGCCGGACCGGCTCATTGGCCTGCACTTTTTCAATCCGGTCCCGGTGATGCAACTCGCCGAGGTGATCCCGACCATTGGGACGAGCCCGGCGACGGTCGAAGCCACGGTCGACTTCGTACGAAGGCTCGGCAAAGAGCCGGTGATGGCAAAGGACGCATCCGGGTTCATAGTGAACCGGCTGCTTGTCCCGTACATGCTCGATGCCGTGCGCGCGGTCGAGACGGGTGTCGGTTCCACCGTCGACATCGACAATGCCATGCGGCTCGGCACTGGGCACCCGATGGGCCCTTTGACGCTCCTCGATTTCGTGGGCATCGACACGGCCTGTCGAATCGCCGAGATCATGTTCGACGAGTATCGCGAGCCCCGATTTGCGCCGCCGCCGCTGCTCCGTCGCATGGTGCTGGCGGGATGGTTTGGTCGGAAGTCGGGGCGCGGGTTCTACGACTATACCGTTGATCCGCCCGCTCCGACCGTCCTCTGAATTTCGCGGGATCTTTCGCGATGATCTGCCGGCTCGGGCGGTGTACGCCGAGGCCGCCGGCATCGCGCGTGCGACACCGCTCGCGGTAGCGGTTCCGGCCGACGCTGACGACGTCGTCGCGCTGGTCCGCTGGTCTCACGCCACCGGCACGCCACTGATTCCTCGCGGCTCCGGCAGCAGCATGTCGGGCGGCGCGGTTGGACCCGCTATCATCGTCGATGTCAGCGGCCTCAAGGCAATCGGCCCCTTTGTCGGCAATCGAATTGTCGTTGGTCCGGGCGCGATCCGAGCCCACGTCAATTCTGAGGTCTCTTCCTTAAACCTGAGACTCCCAGTCGATCCATCGAGTGGAGCGTTTTGCACCATCGGGGGAATGACGGCGACCAATGCCGCGGGAGCGCATTCACTATTACATGGGTCCATGCGCCCATGGGTCACCGCGCTCGATTGTGTGTTTGCCGATGGCCGACGCGAGGTCATTCGAAGAGACACGCCGCATCAATGGACCGGTCCAATCGAACATCTGGCCGTTCGCAAGAATTCGTCCGGCTACTATCTGGGCGGCGACCTCATTGATCTTCTAGTAGGAAGCGAAGGGACCCTAGCGTTCTTCGTTGGAATTGAGCTCAGCCTCGACGCCATGCCCACGGCGACGACGAGCGTGTTCGCGGCGTTCCCGACATTGGAGGCGGCGGTCAGCGGAGCGACGACGGCCAGAGAAGAGGGAGCCGCGGCGTGCGAGCTGCTGGACAAGACGTTCCTGGATTTCGCCGCGGTCGACACGCCGCCGGGCACCGAGGCGGTGCTCCTCATTGAGTTCGAGGAGTCTCACCGAACGATCCAGCTTGGCGAGGCCACCAGGGTCACGATCGCATCCGAGCCCAAAGCGCAGCGGGCCCTCTGGGAGCTGCGCCATGCAGCCAGCCCGATCCTGAGCCGGCTGGACCCGGGCCTCAAGTCGATGCAGTTCATCGAAGACGGCTGCGTGCCGCCGGCGCGATTGGCGGATTATGTCCGGGGCGTCAGACAAGCGCTGGCGGCGCAGAATGTCCGCGGCGTGATCTTCGGCCACGCCGGCGACGCCAACGTGCACGTGAATCCGCTTATTAACGTGAACGAGCCGTCCTGGCGCGACCGTGTCGCGGCGCTGCTCCAGGACGTGGTGGCGCTCACCGCTCGACTCGGCGGCACACTGACCGGCGAGCATGGCGACGGGCGCTTGCGGACGCCGCTATTGGACACAGTGTGGCACCAATCGGGGACACTCGCGACCTTCGCCGAGGTGAAGCGCGCATTCGATCCCGACCACCGGCTGAACCCCGGCGTGAAGGTGCCGTTACCGGGGCAGCAGCCCCTCGGCGACATCAAATACGACCCCGAGCTTCCGCCGCCACCGCCGGCCGCCGCCCGCGCCCTCGCGCGCGTCGAGCGCGAACGCGCGTATGCTTCGTCCCGACTCTCACTCTTAAACGAGAACTCCTGATCCGTGCTCTACCGCGCCCCAGTCGTGACTCTGCTCGCCCGTCCGTCGTTTTCCGAGCCCGCTCACCTGCCGGTGCATTGGCTCGGCGAGAGCACTGACGCCGAGCGGCTCGCCGAGTTCGCCGGCCGGCTGTGCTACATGAGCCAGGCGAATCCCGCCGGCCGCAACACGCGGGATTATCTGGAGAACATCAAGAAGCAGGGACACGGGAGCGTTCTCGAGCACGCGAACTACACCCTGCTCCTGGAGGGCGTGAGCCGCTCGCTCACCCACGAGCTGGTACGACATCGCGCCGGCTTCGCGTATTCCCAACTCAGCCAGCGCTACGTCGACGAGTCGGACGCCGCCTTCGTCGTCCCTCCCGCCATGATCGGCGACGACAAGCTCGAAGCCGAGTGGAAGACGGAGATCGATCGGTCGCTCGCCGCCTACGTGCGGCTCGTCGGGGAGCTCATGGAACAGTACGCGTGGGTCACGGACCGCGTGCACCGGCGGAAAATGGCGCGTGAGGCGGCGCGCGGCGTTCTGCCCAACTCGACGGAGACCAAGATCGTCGTGACCGCGAACGCCCGCGCCTGGCGCACCATGCTGGAGTTGCGCGCCGGCGAGGGCGCGGACCTCGAGATCCGGCGCATGGCGGTGGCCGTCTTGAAGCTCCTCAAGGCCGAGGCTCCCGGATTCTTCTCCGACTTCGAGATCTACGAAGCCAGCGACCGGCGTGAAGCGGCGCGAGTGGGGTTCCATAAGGTCTGATTTTGGGTGAAGTCGTTTCGCGCTGAAGGCGCTTCGCGCTTCGCGAAAATCTACCTGACCGACCCGGACTTCGGCCTGAACGAAGACCGAGCGCCGATCGGCGACGGGAAGCGTCTCGAACCTCGGTCCGGTTTGCCGTGACCGGTTGCGTGAGCATCAAGAAGTCGTTGGCCGACGCCGATCGTAGACGGTCGCCGTCTCGGACACCGGTCCTGTTCGGCGCGGCCCTCGGTAAAAAAAATCGCCGCGGATTGCGACGATCGGGCGGACCGAGCTCCCGCGATTCGCGAACGATTTTCGCATTTCGCGAATTCTGAGAAAGTCGGGTGATAAAAGTCATTGCGCTACAAAATCGCGACCGGTATACTCCCGCCAATTCGAGCATTTTGTTAACTGGCATCGCTCTTGCTCGTCCGTGCACGACTACGCACGCAAGGACCGGATGACGCGAATCGGATTCACGTACAACCTGAAGCCAGAGCCCGAGGCGATGCCGCTCGACGCGGGCGACGAAGAGACCGCACGCGAGGAAGAGCCTCCTAGTCGGTCCACCAATGAGTCGACGCGAGCGCAGCGTGGCGTCGACGACCAGTTTGCCGAGTGGGACGACGCGGAGACGATCGATGCCGTCGAGCACGCCCTCTCGGCGCTCGGCGAGGTGGTGAGGCTGGAGGCCACGATGGATTTCCCGGAGCAACTGCGCGAGGCGCGGCCCGACATCGTGTTCAACATGGTCGAAGGTCTGGGCGGGGCGAACCGCGAGGCGCTGGTGCCCGCGATTTGCGAGTTCTATGGGATTCCCTACTCCGGCAGCGACCCGTTCACCTTGGCCCTCTGCCTGGATAAGGCGCGGACCAAGGAGGTCCTCTCGTACCACGGCATCCCGACCGCCGCGTTCCAGGTCGTCCATGACGTCGACGATCTGGCCGGCGGTCTCACGCGCCTCCGCCGACTCCGCTTCCCGCTCTTCGCGAAGCCGTTGCACGAGGGTTCGTCGAAAGGGATCACCGAGCGAAACCTCTGCCGGACGCCGGCGGAGCTGGACGCTCAGGTCAGATTCCTGCTCGACAAGTACTCGCAGCCGGTGCTGGTCGAGGAGTATTTACCCGGTGATGAGTTCACCTGCGCGGTCCTCGGCAATGGCGGGAACGCCCAGGTTCTCCCGATCGTGGGCATCGATTTCGGCGCGCTGCCGGCCGGGGCGTTGCCGATCTATGGGTTCGAGGCCAAGTGGTTGTGGGATCGGCCGGAGAATCCCTTGAACATCTTCGCCTGCCCGGCGCCGATTGATGATGAGCTCCGCTCCGAGATCGAGCGCGTGACGCTCTCCGCGTACCGCGTCCTCGGCTGCCGCGACTGGTCGCGCGTCGACGTCCGTCTGGACGCCGACGGCGTGCCCTGTGTCGTCGAGATCAATCCGCTGCCCGGCATTCTGCCGGATCCGGCAGATAATTCCTGCTTCCCAAAGGCCGCCCGCGCCGCGGGGATGTCGTACAACGAACTGATTCAGACGTGCTTGATGCTGGCCGCGCAGCGGCAGGGCGTTGCTCTTAAGAAAGTGGCCAGCCCGAAGCGCTTTGCCGCGAGAGGTGCCGCATGAAAGTGGCGATTCTCTTCGACGGGTTGTCAGCACTCGGCAAGACCCCGGACATGCTGATCCTCGAGGCCGTCGAGGCGGTCGAGCGGGTGTTCGCCGAGGACGGCCACGAGGCCGTCCGGATTCCGGTGAATCCCGACGCCCGATGGATGGAGCGCGTCCGAAAGGCCAAGTTCGACCTCGCCTTCAATCTCTGCGAAGGCGTCGATGGCGTGGCCGCGCTGGAGCCGGCGGTGATCTCCGCCCTCGAGCTCATGGGACTCGCGTACACCGGTAGCTCGAGCGCGACCACGACGCTGTGCCTCAGAAAGCATCTCGTGAACACGATGCTCGACCGCGTGGGCCTGCCGGTCCCGCGGTGGGCGATCGTCCGTCGCGATGGTGGCGCGGGATTGCCGGCTGTCGGATTCCCGGCGATCTGCAAGCCGGCGGCCGAGGATGCCTCGCTCGGCGTCGAGCAGCGCTCGGTCGTTCGGACGGCGCGGGCGTTGGCCGAACGCGTGGACGCGATGCATGAGCGGTGGGACGAGGTCATCGTGCAGCGCTACATCGATGGCCGCGAGGTGAACGTCGGGATCGTCGGCGACCTGGTGCTGCCGATCGCCGAGCTGGATTTCTCCTCTATGCCGCGCGGACTGTGGCGGATCGTCTCCTATCGCTCCAAATGGGTGACCGGCTCCGACGAAGATCTGGGCGCCGCGCCGCATTGCCCGGCCGCTCTCGGCGATGAGCTCACGGCGGAGGTCGCGGCGATCGCGCGAGCGGCCTGGCGCGCCGTCGGCGGCACCGGCTACGGCCGGGTCGACATGCGCATCGATCGTCACGGGCGTCCGTGGGTCCTCGAGGTCAACGCGAATCCCGATGTCAGCCCCACCGCCGGCCTTGCCCGCATGGCGCTCACGGCCGGCATCGACTATCCCGCGCTCGTCCGTCTCATCGCGACGCATGCGCTGGCGGTCCGGGATAACGTCCGGCCTGACGACTGGACGCTCACCCAGCAGCTGTCCGGGGTCGCCAACGGGTGACGGCGACCCGACCGCTCTTACGGTCTGATCGCGAGGCGTTGGAGAAGCTCGTCCTCGAAACTGGCGCGTTCACCGCCGCCGAGACGGAAGTCGCGATGCAGGTGTTCGACGAGGCGTTCCCGCCGGACGAGGCTGATGGGGATCCCGACTACATCTTCCTCGGCACATTCGACCCGACCGACGCCGCGCGGCTCTTCGGCTATGTCTGCTTCGGGCCGACGCTCGGAACCGATCGCGGATATGACCTGTATTGGATCGCGGTGCATCCGGCGCATCAGAACGTGGGGCTCGGGCGGTCGCTCATGGCTGAAGTCGAGACCCGGCTTGCCGGGTGGAATGCGCGAATGTTGATCGTGGAGACTTCGGGTCGTCCCACCTATGCCTCGACCCGGGCCTTCTATGAAAAGCTCGGGTACGCCGAGGCGGCTCGGGTCCGGAGTTTTTATGCGCCGGACGACGATCGGGTGTTGTTCACCAAACGGTTTGGTGCGGTATGAGTGATTGGCAGCAAATTTTAAAGGACCGGAGTGTCGCGACCCTGGCGCAGCTCGCCGAGCGTTTCGGTTCTGATATCATCGACGTTCCGGCGCTTGGGCCCGCGTTCGACAATTTCCAGATGCGCATTACGCCGGCGGCGCTTGATCTCATCAAACAGCCGGGCGACGCCATGTGGCGGCAGTATGTCCCAACGGTCGAAGAGCTCGACGTTGTGGACGGGATCGTTGATTCGCTGGATGAAGACGGCGACTCACCGGTGCCGAACATCACGCATCGCTATCCAGATCGTGCGTTGTTCTTGGTGTCGCCGGTCTGCGCCTCGTACTGTCGATTTTGCACGCGGCGTCGGAAAGTTGGCGATCCAGAAAAGATCCCACTGAACCAATACGATTCCGCGTTCGCCTATCTCCGAGAGCACACCGAGATACGCGATGTGATTTTGAGTGGTGGCGATCCCATGATGCTATCGGATCGCCGACTCGAGTATCTGTTTCAGCAGCTGAGAGCCATCCCCCATATCGAGATTATTCGCATTGGCAGCCGAATTACTTCGCATCTGCCCGAGCGAATTACTCCTGAGTTCTGTGAGATGGTGCAGAAGTACCATCCGGTGTACATGAACACGCATTTCAACCACCCGGATGAACTGACCCCGGCGTCCGTCGCAGCCCTGGACAGATTGAGCAAGGCGGGAGTGCCGCTCGGCTGTCAGACCGTGCTACTCAAAGGCGTGAACGACGACCCCGTCGTGATGAAAGCCCTGATGCACGCGCTGCTCAAAGCCCGCGTCCGCCCCTACTACATCTACATGGCCGACCAGGTCGCCGGCGGCGAGCATTTCCGGACGACGGTCCAGAAGGGCCTAGAAATCATCGAGGCACTGCGCGGCTGGACGTCAGGTCTCGCGATTCCGCATTTCGTGATCGACGCCCCGGGCGGCGGCGGCAAGGTGCCGCTCCTTCCCGAGTACGTGGAAGAGATCACGGACGAGAAGGTCGTGTTCCGGAACTTTCGCGGTCAGCGGTTCGAGTACAAGCAGCCGAAGGCTAGCGCACAACCGCAGGCTATCGCGCGATCCGTTCCATAACCTCGGCCGCCCGGCCGAGGAGCTCCTGATCGCTGGCGCTGAGCCGCGCCACGCGAGCGGTCAGCACGGCCACGCGCTGAGCGCGCGCGTTCATCAAGAGCTTCGTCCCCTTGGCCGTCGCGCGAATACGAATCGCGCGCCCATCGGCGGGATCGTCGCGACGCACGACGAGCCCGTCGGCCTCCAGTCCGTCGACGAGGCGTGTCATGGTCGGCGACGTCACCCCTTCGGCGGCCGCCAGGTCGCGAAGGCTGATGGGCCCGGCGAACACGACGACGGAGAGGGCCGAGAGCCGTGGCGGGGTCAACCCGCTCGTCTCGTCCTCACGCCGGACCAGCCGCAGCACATGAATCGCCGCGGAGTGGAGGCGGTCGGCAATCTGCTCCTCTTGCGCCATGCGATAATATTAGTTAGCCTAACTAACTATGCTGACCCGAATAAAGCAAGTGGCCGTGATCGTGCAGGATCTCGATCGCGCCGTCGCGTTCTACCGGGACACGCTCGGCATGACGTTCCTCTTCCAAGCCCCACCAGGCCTCGCGTTCTTCGACCTATCGGGCGTCCGGCTGATGCTGGACAAGCCCTCGGAGCCGCTCCCGACAGGCGTCGGCACGTCGATCCTGTATTACGACGTCGCCGACATCCAGGCCGAGGCGTCCGCGCTCGGCGCGCGCGGCGTGAAGTTCGAGGAGGCGCCACACCGGATCGCCTCCCTCGGGGATCGCGATGTCTGGATGGGCGCGTTCCGGGACAGCGAGGGCAACCTCCTCGGCCTCATGAGCGAGGTGCCTACCGGCCCATCTCGTCCCACAGCGTAGCGCACGCGCGCATCCCGAGCTCGTAGTTCTCGACGCTCATCCACTCGTCGGGCGCGTGGGCGTTCTCACCAGGCAGCCCGAAGCCCATGAGCAACACCGGTGCGCCTAGGATGCGCGCGAAGTCGTCGACGACGGGAATCGAGCCGCCCTCGCCCTGAATCACGGGCTCCCGGCGGAACGCCGCGGCGAGCGCGCGTTTCGCCGCTTCGAACACCGGGCCATCGAGCTTCGCGCGCCACGGCCGGCCGCCGTGCATCTGCCGCACGGTGACGCGCACTCCCGCGGGCGCCACCTGCCGCACATGCGCTTCCATCAAGCGGCCGATCTCGGCGGGATCCTGATCGGGAACCAGACGACAGCTGACCTTGGCCATCGCCTTGGCCGGCAGCACGGTCTTGCTGCCCTCGCCGGTATAGCCGCTCAACAACCCGTTGATCTCACACGTCGGTCGCGACCAGATGCGCTCCAACGTTGAGTACCCCGCCTCGCCATTGACCGACGGGGCCCCCACGTCACGCAAGAACTCCGCGTCATCAAAGGGGAGCTTCTTGATATCGGCGCGAGCCGACGGTTCCCAGTCACGGACCTTATCATAAAAACCGGGAATGGCGATGTGCCCATTCGCATCATGAAACGTCGCAATGATGCGGGCGAGCGCCGTAGCAGGGTTCACCACGGCACCACCATACATCCCACTGTGTAGATCCTGCGCGGGACCCTGCACATCGATCTGAAAGTAGGCCAGCCCTCGGAGAGACGAGAGAATCGAAGGCAGCCCGGGCGCGAACATCGCCGAGTCAGAGATGACGACCGCATCGCACTTGAGGCGCTTGGCATGCTGCTCGACGAAGGGCGCCAGGTTATCGCTGCCGACCTCCTCCTCACCCTCGGCCAACACGACGATGTTGATCGGCAACCGACCCCGGACGACGAGGTGCGCCTCGAGCGCCTTGACGTGCGCGAACAGCTGCCCTTTGTCGTCGACCGACCCGCGCGCAAAAATCTTCCCATCCCGCACCGTCGGCTCGAACGGCGGCGACGTCCAGAGCTCGAGCGGCTCAGCCGGCTGGACATCATAATGCCCGTACACGAGCACCGTCGGCTTGCTCGGCCCGGCACCCCGCCACTCGGCAAGGACGACGGGATGGCCAGCCGTCGGAAGCACTTCGCTCGCGAGCCCGGCGGCGCTCATCGAGTTCGAGATCCACTCCGCGGCGCGGCGGGTGTCGGCGTTGTGATCTGACTTCGCGCTGACGGACGGAATGCGCAGAAAATCGAACAGCTCGCGCTCGATGCGCGGGCGGTTGGCCGAGAAGTAGGTGTCGAGGTCTCGGGGGACGGTCGGAGTCGAGGACGTGGTGGTCATGTCGAAGAATTATAGATAGTGCGAGGAAGTGGAGTCCCGAGCCAGCCGGCGCAGGTCCAGATCCGGCGTGTGCCGATAACCTCGCGCCCACGCCTGAGCTCGACGCTCTCGCCACGGGCCATCGAGCCGCAGTGCGGCAAGAGCGCGATGATCGCGTCGGGCGTGTTCGCTTCGTCGGGGATCACGACGAGTAAAGTGTCGCCGACGTGGGCTTTGTCGGATACCTGTGGCCACAGGTCATATTCGTTCGGGCGACCGCCCAGGTTGAGCGAGAACACCGTCGGGTGGCCTTTCAGATGAAACGCCAGTTCGGCCGCGTCCTGGTAACGATTGGTCGCGATCCACGCGTTCTGGCGCATCCCATCGATTTCCCGCGCCATCGACGCCCACCCCGCGCCTTGCGCCGTCGGATCTCGGCGCGCCGGGAGCGGGAGCCACGGGACGATCACCTGGACATAAATCGCCGCGACTAACGCCACACCGAGCGCCAGTCCGGCTTTCTCCCATCCCGTAAAGATGGTGCGCTTCGCCGCCCAGACGATCGTCCCGGCGAGCACCGCGGGCGCGAGCCAGTTCGGTTCGACCGAGCGCCGCGTCGCACTATATAGGAAGAATGCCGCGAGAAACGTCGCCACGGCCGCGACGACAAACACCCTCGTCGGCTGGCTACGTCTCAACGCACGGGCCACAGCACAGATGATGAGAACGAAAAGAATCGGCGAGACCAACCCGAGCTGACCGCCGAGCAAAGACAGCTCGCGACCGATCACCGTGCTGTGCCCTTTTGGCACGAGCCCATGCGATAGCTGGAAGCGAAATGAGACCCATTGATGAGTTTCGTTCCAGAACACGACGGGCAAGAACACCAGCGCCGCGACCACTATCGCGACATAGGGTCCTGGATAGCGCCACTGCACGCGCAGGTCTTGGCGAGCGACGAGAGCGAGCGCGATCCCGGCGCCGAACAAGACGGCGGTGTACTTCGAGTCCATCCCGCACCCGAGTGCGAGTCCCGCAACGATCCACCAGCCGAGTGAAGCGAGCCGAGGTCCGGTGTCCGATGACCTGATCGCCAGATCAACGGCGAGGAGACCGATCGCGAGCGCCGCCAATAGTGGCACGTCCGGCGTCGCGAGCACCAGGCCGGCGCCGGCAAGCGGCATAGCAAGCACAGCCCACGCGGCACGCCGCGCCGCGACTGTGCCACCAAATCGTTGCGCAAGCGCGACGGCGGCCACCGTCGCGATGCTGCCGATGAGCACGGCAATGCAGCGCACACCGAACGCCGTGTCGCCCGCGATCAGCGTCCCCGCGCGGATGATGAGCGCGATCATCGGCGGGTGATCGAAGTATCCCGCCGCGAGATGCCGCGACCATTCCCAGTAATAGGCCTCATCAGGCACGATCGGAACGATCGCCGCCATCACGAGGCGAAGAACCGTGGCGATGCCGATGACCCACCATGCGTACCGGTCTGTCACGATCGTGTGCTCACAAACGACCTGGCATTCCTGATGCTGTTCTGACGTTTCCTTTCACCCATTTCTTGCTCCGGGGCATCTATGTCGTGGCGTTTGTCGGTTCCCGCTGTCCTGTTGTTCGCCGTCGCTTGCTCGGACGGTTCCAATCCCATGGCCCGTCCGACCCCGCACTCCGAGTCCGCCCAGTCCCTACCGGTCGATCCGACGATCCGGATTCGCGACGAGCCCGATCTCGAAGGCAATAACGTCTTCGCCACGGCTATCAATCGCAACGGCACCATCACCGGCTTCGTTACGAACGGATCCACGGCGCGCGTTTTTCGATTTCACCACAAGATCGAGTACTTCACCCCACCGTCAGGCTTCCGGCCCGGCAATGCCTTCGGGATTCAGGCTGGGATCAACGACCAGGGGACGGTAGCGGGCGGCATCATTAACGACACGGCGCAGCGGGCGTACCTGTGGTCGCGGGAGGGCGCCACGACCCTCCTTCCGCCGACGTTCCCGCAAGTTCCGCCCGAGGAGCCGTTGGGCTGCGGGGCATGGGCCATTAGCGACGCCGGCTATGTCGTCGGGATGTGCATGCCGAACGTGAACGAATTCGAGACTGAATGGGCCCCGGATGGCTCGATCGCCAGACAGACCTGCTGCGGTGTCTTGACGGCGACCTCCGAGAACCGGAACCTGACGGGATTCGACCTGACATTCGACCCGCCGATCGCGCTGCTGTGGCCTCCCGGCGCACCATCCTACACGCTGATCGGTTTGAACGATGGCACGATGGAGGAGTCGGAGGGACTGGCCGTGAACAACAATGGCTGGGTGGCGGGATGGGCGATCGTCACCGGTGTCGATCCCTCCGCGATCCTGTGGGTGCCGGGCCAGCCGCAGCGCATCCTGAGTCACCTCGGCGAGGCCACCGGTATCGACGCCGAGGGAAACGTCGTCGGATTTCATCAGGACTCCGCCGCCGGCCCGACCACCGCGTTCCTCTGGAACTTCGCGACGGGCGCGCATTTTCTCCCGGGCCTGCCAGGCGGCACCGAGACCGCGGCCATCGCGATCAACGAGCGGCACGAGATCCTCGGGATTGCGGTCGACCGGAATGGCGTCAGGCACACGGTGATCTGGCGATTCCCACCGCGCGATCGATCGTGATGTAAGTTCCGGAGATATGGCGAATCGGCTAGCGCGAGAGACGAGTCCGTATCTCCGCCAACACGCGGATAATCCCGTCGACTGGTACGGCTGGTCGACCGCTCCCTTCGAGCGCGCCCGACGAGAGGATAAGCCGATTCTCCTCTCGGTCGGGTACGCGGCGTGTCACTGGTGCCATGTGATGGCGCACGAATCATTCGAGGATCCGGCGACCGCCGCGATCATGAACGAGCGATTCGTCAACATCAAGGTCGACCGGGAAGAGCGACCCGATGTCGACGGCATCTACATGCAGGCGGTGCAGGCCATGACCGGCCATGGGGGATGGCCGATGACCATGTTCCTGACGCCGGATGGCGAGCCGTTTTACGGTGGCACATACTTCCCGCCGCAGGACCGCCATGGCTTGCCCTCGTTCACGCGCGTGCTGCGCTCGGTGGCCGACGCGTACCACACGCGCCGCGGGGATCTCGAGCAGACCACGCGGCGACTGCGCGCGCTGTACGACGCCGTCGGTGCGGCGGCCGAGGCGACGGGCGAGCTGACGGCGGCGACGCTCGACCGTGCGCATCGGAGCATCGAGGCGCGCTACGATACGCGCAACGGCGGATTCGAGGGCGCGCCCAAGTTTCCGATGGCGATGGTGTTGGATTTCGCGCTCCGGTATGCGTACCGGCATAACACACCGCCGACCATCGCGCTCGAGTCCTTTCGCCACATGGCGCATGGCGGGATCTACGATCAGCTCGGCGGCGGCTTCCATCGCTATGCGGTCGACGCGATTTGGCTCGTCCCGCACTTTGAGAAGATGCTGTACGACAACGCGCTCTTGTCGCGGCTCGGCGTCCATCTCTGGCAGGCGACCGGTGACGCCGAGGTGCGCGCCGTCACCGAGCGCACGCTCGACTGGGTCGCTCGCGAGATGACCGATCCGAGCGGCGGGTTCTACGCGAGTCTCGACGCCGATTCAGGTGGGCATGAAGGGACATTTTACGTCTGGACCGCCGATGAAATCAACGACCCTGAAATAAAGTTGTACTACGGTGTGACGGCTGAAGGCAATTTCGAAGGCGCCAACGTACTCCACGTCGCCAATCCAGATGCCGCGACGCCGATGCACGTCGAGCGCGAACGAGCGAAACTCCTGGCCCTTCGCGCGAAGCGAGAGCGCCCGGCGCGGGATGAAAAGATCTTAGCCTCGTGGAATGGCCTCATGCTCCGCGCGATGGCCGATGCCGCGCGCGCATTCGGCCGTGCCGATTATCATGCGCAAGCCTTGGCCAATGGCGAGTTCCTCGCTCGCACCATGGTGCACCCCGATGGTCGTGTCATGCGATCGCACGCCTATGGCGTGACCAAGATCGACGGCTTCTTGGAGGACTATGCCGCGGTCGCGCTCGGGTTTGTCAGCCTGTATGAGCTGACGTTCGACGCCCGTTGGCTGCACTTGGCGCGCACCATTGCGGCCGCGATCGAAATCCAATTCTGGGATGAACCGCATCGCATGTTCTTCGACACGGCGCGTGATGCCGATGCGCTCATCATCAGACCGCGCGATGTGACCGACAATGCGGTCCCATCGGGCACCTCGCTGACGGCCGAACTCTACCTGCATCTCGCCGAGCTGACGGGTGATGCCAAGCTCAGAGAGAGAGCCGTGTGGGTCTTGTCGACGTTGGCCGAGCCAATGACAACGCACGCGCCGGCGTTCGGGTATCTGCTGGGTGTAGCAGACGCGGTCATCCATGGCTCCGTACAAGTAGCGTTGACGGGAGGGACGGACTCGCTAACCAGCATAGTCGCGACCACGTACGTGCCCACCCTCGTCCTCGCGGGCGGCGCTACCGACGTCGAACTGCTGCGCGATCGACCGCCGATCGATGGCCGACCGACCGCCTATGTATGCCGGGGATTCGTCTGCGATCGTCCGGTGACCGACCCTCAGGATCTCAAAGCACTGCTCACGCATGCCTGACGCCAAGCCTTCGTTTCTCCGCGCCCTCTTTCAGGGCGCGTTCCACGAATCGCTCGTCTTTCCCTACCCACCGGGCCTCGAAGCCCGAAATCCCGACGAAGCCCGGACAGTCCGACGCCTGATCGCGGCCCTGCGAGAGATGCAGGCGTCGGGTCTCATCGACTCGGCGCGCTTCGATGCGGAAGAGACGATTCCGGAGAACGTGATTCGCGCGCTGGCCGACTCGGGCTGGCTCGCGCTCTCGATTCCGAAAGCCTACGGCGGACTCGGTCTCTCCGCGACGGCCTATGCGCGGGTGTTCGAGACACTGTCCCGTGTCGACGGCTCGCTGGCCGTATTGGTCGGAGTCCACTGCGGCCTCGGGTCGAAAGCGATCGTGCTCTTTGGCAACGATGAGCAGAAAGCGCGCTATCTCCCGATGCTGGCGCGTGGCGAGACGCTGGCCGCCTATGCGCTGACGGAGCCAGAGACGGGATCGGATGCGCAGAATATAAAAACGGTCGCGCGACTCGATGGCGATCACTGGGTCCTCAACGGTCGTAAAATCTGGATCGGGAACGGCCACCGTGCCGGCGTCATCGCCACATTCGCGCAGACCCCTGTCGACCGTCGCGGCGAATATGTCATGCGCCCGACGGCGTTCGTCATCCGCCCGGACATGCCGGGATTCCGCGTCGTCGAAACCGTGCACAAGCTCGGCATCCGCGGCTCGACGCAGGCGCAGCTCGCCTACGAGAATCTCCAAGTGCCCGCCGACCACGTACTCGGCACCGTCGGCAAGGGATTCCTCGTCGCCGTCAACGTGCTCAATGGCGGCCGCCTGTCGCTCGGCGCCGGCTGCACTGGCGGCGCGAAGGAGCTCATCGGGCTTATGACCCAGTACGCCAGCGAGCGTGTGCAGTTCGGGCATCCGCTGGCGGACTTCGAGATCACACAGCGCAAGTTGTCGACGCTCGCCGCGGATACGTACGCCGCCGATGCCATGCTCGGGTTGCTCTCGGCGACGATGGATCGCGCCGATGCCGACTATGCGCTCGAGGCCGCGTGTCTCAAAGTGTTCGCGAGTGATCTCGTCTGGCGCGCGGCCGACGAGATGGTGCAGGTCGCCGGCGGGCGCGGCTTTGTCCAGCCATACCCCTATGAGCGTCTCCTCCGCAACGCTCGCATCAATCGCATCTTCGAGGGCGCGAACGAGATTTTGCGATTGTTCATCGCGTTGAACGGCATCCAAACGCCGGCCGAGCGACTCGCGGAGATTGGCACGGCCATACGGAAACCGATCAAGAATTTCGGGCTGGTCTCGGGCTATGTCTCCGCTCGGTTCTTCGGCGGGCATCCCGATCTCAATGTGCCGCTCCATCCAGCGTTGACGGAGCACAAGAATTATCTCGAGAAGCACGTCGCCGAGCTGCGCGCGGAGACGGACCGGGCGATCACCAAGTACCGTCGCGCGATTGTCGATCGGCAGCTCGTGCTGGAACGACTCGCGAACATGGCTATCGATCTCTACGCGACCGCGGCGACCATCGCTCGTACGCAGCGTTTGATCGACGAGAATACAGCCGATGGAGCCAAGGACGAGATCGCGATGTGCGATCTCTTTTGCGTCACCGCCGGACGTCGATTCCGCGAAAATCGACTCGCCCTCTCCGGGCGAGAGGACGAGGTTGATGACACCAGAAGGACCATCGCCGCCGCGTTGAGAGCCGCTCGTGGCTATTTCGTCGAGGACGCCATACTGGACGCCGACGGAGAGGCGGTCGCTTTGGGGCGTTGAGCAGACGCAGGCTGGATGGTCAGTAAGACGACGGCCCCGACGATGATCCCCATAGCGACCACCGTCCGAAGACCGATCGTCTCGCCGGCGATGAGCCAGCCGAGCAGGAGCGCGATGCAGGGATTCACGTACGCGTACGTCCCGAGCTGCGCGGGCGACGACACGTGCTCCACGAGGTAGGTGTACGCCGAGTACCCGACCCACGACCCGAAGATGATGAGGTAGATGAAGCCGAGCAGCGACTCGCGGGAGATCGCCGCGAGGTGGAGGTGCGCGCTCTCGCCCGTCATGAGCCCGACGAGGATGTTGATGACGCCGCCGCCGAGCATTTCCATGCCGGTCATCACGAAGGTCGACGCCGGCCGATCGACGCGCTTGATGAAGATCGTTCCCAGGGCCCATCCGATCGATGCCACGATGACGGCGCAGGCGCCCGCGACATCGACCGCGCCCTTTCCCGGACCGACGAGGAGCCCGACACCGAAGAGTCCGAGCACGATCCCGACAATCGCATAGCGTCCCGGCCGCGGCCCGCCGACCAACCAGGTCAACAACACCATCCAGAGCGAAACGGTCGCGACGATGAGCGCGGCCAACCCTGATGGCACCCGCAACTCCGCCCAGGAGAGGAGCCCATTGCCGACCATGAGCATCAACCCGCCGGCGATCGCGGTGTTGCGCCACTGAATCGCGGTCGGCTTGGCGCCGCCGCGCCAGCGCGCGAAGAGATAAAGCGCGGCGCCCGCGATCAAGAATCGCGTGCCCACCATGAGAAATGGCGGAATCGTGCCGATCGCGAAGTGGATCGCCAGGTACGTCGATCCCCAGATCACGTATACGAGGGCGAACGCAATGATGACCTTGAGCCGCGTCTCTTTCGTCATGGCTTTTCCACCGGGATAGTGGCCACTTCTTTCACGGTCTGCAGCACGATCGTCGTGTTCGTCGAGCGCACCGTGTCGATGGTGCCGATCTGATCGCGGAGCAGCTGTTGCAGTGCGTCGGTGTTCGCCACGCGAACCTTGAGGAGAAAGCAGTCCTGTCCAGCGACATGATGGACTTCTTGCACTTCTGGGATCGCCTTCAGCGTCGCCTCGGACTGCATGCTCCCCACGCGATCGTCCGTGCGGACCAGCACAAAGGCCAAGAGACCGAAGTCGAGCGCTTTGGGATCCAGCCGCGCCTCGTACCCGCGAATCACACCCCGCTCCTCGAGCTTTCTCACCCGCTCGAGGACCGCCGACGGCGCCATCCCCACCTGCCGCGCCAGCTCAGCGTTCGGTGTTCGCGCGTCAGACTGAAGAATGTTCAGTATTTTGCGGTCAGTGCTGTCCATTGTTCTGCATTAGGCCGCTAATGCAGAATGTGGTTCCCAGGCTCTAATTGCCAGGCCTCGGACAGGTCACCAGGAGGGCTCCGGCGATCAAAACGGCCAGAATCGCGCTGGCCACCATGAACCGGCGCCGAATCTTCCGGTCAACCTCGGCCGGAGTCTCCCCGCTCTGCCGCGGCAGTCGGGGGTGAACGGGAGTGATAGTCTGGGGCCCCGAGGCGCGCTCCGCCGGCGTCACCCGCACAGCATCGATAGCGGCCAGCAGTTCCTCGGCCGACTGAAAACGATCGTCGCGGTTCTTCATGAGCAGCCGGGTCACGACTGCCGCCAGCGCGGGCGGCGTCGCCGGCCGGCGCGCGGTGACGGGAGCGGGCGGCTCGAGCGCATGCGCCGACGCGAGCTGGGGGGCGGAACGGGCCACGAACGGCGGCGTGCCGGTCAATAACTCGTACGCGACGACGCCCAGCGCATACAGGTCGGCGCGGTGATCGGTCGGCGGCTCGTCCGGCGCAGCGTAGATCGGCGATGGGCTCTGCCCGAGCACGCGCGCGATACCCGCATCGGCGACCAGCGTCGAGACGCCATTCTGAAACAACGTCGCCGGCGTGATATCACCATGGCACACGCCGCGACTGTGCATGTGCGCCAGCGCGCGCCCCACATCGCGGAGCATCGACACGACGTCACTCGTCGGCAATTTCCCGCTGCGCGCGAGCACGGCGCGCAACGGCTCGGCGTGGACGTAGCTCGTGACGTAGTAGAGTTGCGCGTCGACCCGGCCCGCGCCGAGGAGCGCGACCAGGTTCGGGTGGGTCAGACTCCGGATCGGATCGAGCGCGGTGACGAACCGATCCGGGCTGACCGACGCCGAGGCGTCGCGGGAGAGGACTTTAAGAACGACGGGACGACCGACGGCCAGGTCGGTCGCGAGGAAAGTTCCGGCTCCCCCGCTCGTCCCTTCACTCAGCTCTCGGTCGAAGCGATACGCGCCCCCGAGTGCTGACTGCAGCGCGGCCCGCGTTCCCAAAGCTCAACTAGTCGAAATCCAGTGCCAGGTCGAGCGCCGGCGGCGAATGCGTGAGCGACCCGGCCGAAATCCAGTCGACGCCCGTCTCGGCGATCGCCCGGACATTCTCGAGCCGCACGCGCCCCGAGGCCTCGACAATCGCCCGATGATCGACAAGTGCCACGCACTCGGCGAGCATCGGCAGTGGCATGTTGTCCAGCAGAATGATGTCGGCCTTGGCCTCGATCGCGCTCTGCACCTGCTCGACGGTCTCGCACTCGATCTCGACCCGCGCGCCCGGCGGCGCGACTTCGCGCGCGCGCTGCACCGCGAGCTGCACGTTCCCGTCGAGGGCCGCGAGGTGGTTGTCTTTGATAAGCACCGAGCTCGCGAGATCCATGCGGTGATTCATCCCACCGCCGCAGCGCACCGCGTACTTCTCGAGCAGACGCCAGCCCGGCGTCGTTTTGCGCGTATCGACGATCTTGGCTTTTGTCCCACGCACCGCCTCGACGAACTTCGCCGTCAGCGTCGCGACGCCCGATAGCGGCTGCATGAAATTGAGCGCCACGCGCTCGGCCGAGAGCAGCCCGCGCGCGTTGCCACTCAGGAAAATGATGGGCGTGCCGACGTCCACCTGGCCGCCGTCCTCGATGTCCACGCGCATCGTGACTTTGGGATTCAGCAACCGAAACGCTTCGAGCGCCAGCGGCACACCCGACACGACGCCGCGGCCGCGCGCCACGATCATACCACGCGAGCGCCGCGTGCTGACGACGGTGGCCACGGTCGTGATATCGTGAAACGCGCCGTCCTCGTCGAGCGCGTGGCGCACGATGGCGGAGAGCTCATCTTGGCGCAGCGGGAACGCGAGTCGTCCCTCGTCGGCCCCCAGCGCGGGTAGCTCACTCGGCGTGATCGTCCGAGGACGCGACAGGCGCCGTTCGCCGGTGCGTCGGTCAGGGAGACTCCCTCCCCCGCCTTGCTGTTGCATTTCCGCCATGAGCCCTCCTACTCCCCAGGGTCTTTGGCCGCGGTTTGTTGTCCCCCGATCGCGACCATGCGTTCGATGGCGCGACGCGCTCGTGTAGCGATGTCTCCGGGGACCGTGATGCGGTGTTCCATGTGCGTCAGAGCGGCCAGAACCTTCTCGAGCGTCGTGACCTTCATGAACGCACACACCGCCCGCTCGTTCGCCGCGTAGAAGGTCTTCGTTGGATTCTCGCGGCGCAAGCGGTGCAGGATTCCGACCTCCGTAGCCACGATGAACTCGCTTGACTCCGAGAGGGCCGGTCGACGGATCATGCCTTCGGTCGAGAGAATCTGCACGCCCTCGGGGTCGATGTCTCCGGCCGAGACCGCTTCCACGACGCTGGTGGCGCAGCCGCATTCGGGATGAATCAGAAACTCGGCGCTCGGGTGGGCCGTGCGCTTTCTTCTTATGTCTTCCGGGTCAATTCCGGCGTGTACGTGACATTCGCCGACCCATATTTCCATGTTCGCCCGGCCAGTGACGCGCTTGACGTGCGTGCCCAAAAAGAAGTCCGGGAGAAACAGGACGGGTTTCTCCGCCGGAATCGAATTGACCACGTCCACGGCATTTCCGGAAGTACAGCAGTAATCACTTTCTGCTTTGACCTCCGCCGTCGTATTCACGTACGATACCACGACCGAGCCAGGAAATTCGGCCTTCCAGGCGCGCAGTTGTTCAGCATCGATGGTCGATGCGAGCGAACACCCGGCCGCCATATCTGGCAACAAGACCGTTTTTCGCGGCGACAAAATCGCGGCGGTCTCGGCCATGAAATGCACGCCACAGAAAACGATAACGTCCGCCGGAGTCTTCGCTGCTTCGCGCGAGAGACCGAGCGAATCACCCACGAAATCCGCGACGTCCTGGACTTCGGGCCGCTCGTAATTGTGCGCCAGAATCACCGCATTGCGCTCGCGAGCCAGCGCGCGAATTTCCTGGGTTAGAACTCGATGTGTTTTTTCCGCCATTTGTCCTTGGCGCGCGGGAAATCCGCGCGATAGTGCCCGCCACGCGATTCCTGGCGAAGCAGCGCCGCCTCGGCGATGAGGAGCGCGGTGTCGATCATGTTGGCTTCCTCGGTCGCCCCGTCGGGAAGCCGCTGCCCGATCTCGGTCAGCTGCTCGATCGCGGCCCGAAGACCCTTCGCGGTCCGAGCGATACCCGCATCGTCCCACATCACGGTCCTGATGCGCCCCGCCGCAACCTGCGCCGCGCCGCGATCGATGAGTTGGGGAACGGTCCAGGGGGCGATCTCCGGGACGGCCGCCGATAAGGGTTCGACTGTCGCCAGATCACGCGCTACGCGCTCGGCGAACACGAGCCCTTCCAGCAGCGAATTCGATGCCAGCCGGTTGGCCCCGTGGACTCCCGTTCTGGAGACCTCTCCACACCCATACAACCGCTGTAGCGTCGTTCGACCCTGCAAATCGACCACAACCCCGCCCATCATGTAATGAGCGGCCGGTGTTACAGGGATGAGGTCGCTACGCGGATCGATCCCGCGAGCCTTACAGATCGCGAAAATCCCCGGAAACCGGGTATCAAAGTCCCCGATCTTCCGAGCATCCAAGAATACCGCCCCGGTCTCGGCGCGCTCCCTAAAAATTTCCCGCGCGACCACATCCCGAGGCGCCAATTCGGCGAGTCGATGGCGATCGGGCATGAAGCGCCGATGCTCGCCATTCAACAGAATCGCCCCATCGCCGCGGACGGCCTCAGAAATCAGCTGCAGCGGATTCTCGGGCGTGTCCAACGCCGTCGGATGGAACTGCACAAACTCCATGTCCGCGAGCTTGGCGCCGGCCCGATGCGCGATGGCGTACCCGTCGCCAGTCGCGACCTCGGGATTCGTGGTATAGCGATA
>DASRDS010000094.1:0-13749 GCA_035652495.1 Gemmatimonadaceae bacterium | reverse complement strand
ACGCCGGAAGCGACGCGCGCGGTGCTGGACCGTGAGGCGCCGGGGATCGCCGAGCGGATTCGGGGATTGAGCCTGGAGCGCTTTCCGCGTGCCGCGTTGTCGCGTGGCTTGGCCGGGCTCAGGCGGCGGACGCTGATCGTGAACTTGCCCGGCTCGCCGGGTGGTGTGCGCGATGGTCTCGCGGCCCTCGACCCGATACTCGATCATGCCGTGGATATCATCCGCGGCCGGGCCACGGACCACAGGTAATGAAGATCCTGTTGACGTTGACTGATGTCGAACCGGCGGTCCGTCTCAACGGGCAGCTGGAGCAATCGGGTGTGGAGACTGAGGTGGTCTCGCCGCTCGACGATGTTCGCGCGGCGATCCGTCGCTTCAGGCCGGATATTCTGGTGCTGACCGGTGCGCTATTGGATCCGCAGAGCGTCTCGCTCGTTCGCGAGCAGCTCTGGGATGGCACGCCGGTTGTCGGGCTCTCCGATGTCGGAGACCCTGACATGACCGAGCGCCTTCGGACGATGGGTTACACCGAGGTTTACACAAAGCCGATCGTCATCGATGACGTCGTGGCTGGCCTGCGGCGTTTGGCTGACCGGCGCGCGCTCGCGGTCGCGACGGGCCTCTATGGCGACTCGCCGGGCATTCGCGAGGTGCTGGTCAAGGTCGAGCAGATGGCGCCGGTGTCCAGCACCGTTCTAATAGAAGGGGAGAGCGGCACCGGGAAGGAGCTCGTCGCGCGCGCCATGCATCAACTGAGTCCGCGGCGCGGGAAGCCGTTCATTGCGGTGAACGTGAGCGCGTTGCCGGAGACGCTGGTCGAAAGTGAGCTGTTCGGCCATGAGAAGGGCGCGTTTACCGGAGCGGCGGAGCGGCGGATCGGCCGGTTCGAGCTTGCCGACAGTGGCACGCTTTTTCTCGACGAAGTTGGAGAGATGCCGCCGAGCACGCAGGTGAAGCTGTTACGCGTGCTCGAGGAGCGTGAGCTGACGCGGGTTGGCGGCACGCAGCCGATCAAGGTTGACGTGCGGGTGATCGCGGCCACGAACCGGCCGCTGCGCGATGCGGTGGAGCAGGGGACGTTCCGCTCGGATCTCTACTATCGGCTGAACGTGCTCGATGTCTATTTGCCGCCGCTTCGCGAGCGCAAAGAAGACATTCCCGTTCTGGTGCGCCGGTTCATTCAAGAGTTTTCGGCGCAGCATGATCGCCCGTTTCACGGCATCTCGGCCGACGCGATGCAGGTGCTCGTCGACTATCCGTGGCCGGGCAATGTGCGCGAGCTCCGGAATTTGATCGAGAGCATGGTGGTGCTCGCGCCGGGCCATGAGATCGGTCCGAATGACATTCCGAGACAATTTCGCGATGCGAGTGCGCGGTTCCTTCCCGTGCCCGTGGGGCCGCTGCTCAGGGGCCGTGACGGGGTCGATGGCCGCGAGATGGAGTTCATCGTGCGGAGTCTCGTGGAGCTCAAGCTGCAGGTCGAGGAGTTACGGCGTCGGATTGACGCTGAGCGCGCGGCGCCGGGCTGGGTCGGTGAGTTGCAACCGGTAGGAAATGCCGGTGGCTTGCCGGCGGCGGGGCTGCCTGCGGGCATCGAGCCGCGCGAATCCGCGCCACCGCCCAACATCGTGACAATCACGCCCGGGATGACAATGGCGCAAATTGAACGTGCCGCCATTGAGGCAGCGTTGAAAGAAACACGTGGAAACCGAAGAAAGGCCGCCGAGATGTTGGGGATTGGAGAGCGGACGTTGTATCGCAAATTGCGAGAGTACCAGATTCCCGACGCAGCGATGGTGCTTGATTAAAACGACTTACGTTCGCATATTCGTTCGCGCTTTTTGATTAGTTCGTTCAAGTTCGATCCGTTGGTTGTGGCACACTTCGGCCTGCGGGGACGGCGATGTCGTTAGTCGTCCGCGTTCCTAGTTCACCGGACACACGAGACGTCGTTGCCAGGTCCAGCCAACTTGTCCTCTCAATTGTCGAGTTCGCCACTATCGATAGCGGGCAGCGTGTTGCCTATTCGGCGAGCCGAGGAGTTGTTGGCGACGTTGCCGGGCATTGTCTCGGCGAAGATCGTGGTCTCGGAGGCCGGCACGGTCGACGAGATTCACGTGCTGACGACGTCGGAGTACACGCCGAAGCAGACCGTCCGCAATATCGAGAGCGCGTTGATCGCGCATCTCGGGATGCGGGTCGATCATCGCAAGATTTCCGTCGCGTCGTCGAGCGAGCCACCGAAGGCGCGGGAGACGCCGATCGATCCCGAATTAGTTCAAGCGGTCGCCGAGGACTTAACTCGGCGCCGCCTGTATTTCGAGGACGTCGAAGTGCGTCGGTCGCGCTCGCGTGGCGTCACGTGTCGCGTAACGCTGCGCAAGGGCGACTCGTCTTTCATAGGAGAAGCCGAGGGCGCGGAGTCGGAGCGTGCCCGTGTTGACCTGGCCGCGCGCGCGGCGATCAAGGCGATCAGCCAGGCCGAGCGTGGCGAGCGGACGCTGGCGCTGGACGGCGCCAAGGTGATCGATGCCTTTGATCGCGCGTTCGTCTTCGTCGGCGTGTCGGCTCGCGTGGGGCGGGAGTCCGCGCTCCTCACGGGCAGCTGTGAGATCAAGGAGAGCGCCGAGACGGCGAGTGTGCTGGCCGCGCTTGACGCGACGAATCGGTGGATTGCGTACGGAAGGTGAGTGTCGCGTGCGTGCGACGCGCGGGTGCGCGATCTGTGATGGGGTGTGAGAGGTGTTGTCGTTGCTCGTGGCGCTGTGAGTGATGCGAAGTGTCGAGCATCAGACCCTAGTTCCTCTGCCGACCAATCACGAATAGTAGGATAAAAACTGAATCCCCCGTTCGCGGACGAGCGGAGCTGAGCGGGCTTACACCCGAGATTGTGAGCGGAGCCTACCACGAAGCGCATGAGGCAATCGTGCCTGCATGCGACTACGAAAGGGAGGTGACGCCGAGTGTTAAGTCTTCTGCTCAAGCTGTTTGGACGAGCCAGTGTACTCGCGGGTTGGGAGTAGGCCCGTGAACGGGGGTTCAACACTCGCGAATGAAACGAACACCGATCGTAGTTTTCGCAGCGGCGAGCAGCGTACTTACGTGTGCCGTGTTCTGGATGCTGTACCAGCTCGCGCCCATTTCGCTTGCTGCGAATCCAGTCATACTCGGTGAACTAGTTGTACTTGCTGCGATCGGAGTGATCCTCGATCACACCCGCGTTAAGCTGCAAGGTGGCGCGAACATCACCATATCCTCAATGGCGCTCGGTACGGCGGCGCTATTGGTGCCAGATTGGGCCACCGCCTTAGCAGTCGCGGTAGCTGCGACGGCAACCCAAGCACTAGCCCGCAGGTCGGCGCTCAAGGCCATTGTCAACGTAAACGCCACTGCGCTTGCGATTGCCGTTGCCATCGCTGTTCATCGGCTGACCGGCGGTGGCTCGTTACTTCTTTTCGCCAACAAGTCGCCTGTTGTTACTCTTTATGCGTTTTGGTGGCGAGTTCCGCTATTTGTTGTCGTCAGCTTTCTCACCTCTTCTTTTGTAGTCGGAATCGCGATCGCATTGGCTACGGGCAGCAACGTGGTTGATGTGTGGAAAGCGAATTTCCGCGAGTCACCCTCCGTGATGTTGATCAGCATTCCGGCGCTGGCTCTGTGTGCCGGATGTGCGGTCTACTTGGGTCTGCCCGGTGCGATATTAGTTGCGTTGATTCCAGCGGCATCGATTCGACGCCTGGTCGAACAGAACAAGCAGCTGGAAATTCGACAGGCCGAGCTTGAAGAACAGAGATTGGCTCTTGAGAGAACGCACAAGGAAGTCCTGCAGCTCATAGTGCTGTCGATCGAAGCCCGCGATCCGTATACCTCTGGTCATTCGCAGCGAGTGCAACACAATGCGATGATCTTCGCGCGCGGTCTGGGTTTTGACGATATGCAGGTTCACAAGATAGGTGTCGCTGGTGTCCTTCATGACGTTGGAAAAATGGGTGCGCAGTACGCGCCCATTCTGGCGAAGCCGTCACGACTGACGCCAGAAGAGCGCGCGATCCTTGAGCGCCACCCTGTCGATGGCGCGAATTTGGTAGCCACGATCACCGAATTAAGTGATATTGTTGACGTTGTACGTAGCCATCACGAAAACTGGGATGGCAGTGGGTATCCAGACCGACTTCAAGGCGAGAGTATACCTCTTCATGCGCGGATTATACGTATCGTAGATACTATCGATGCGATGACGACATTGCGTCCGTATCGGTCTGCGCTCGGAGAGGCAGATGTCCGTGCGGAGTTGATTAAGTACAGAGGTACGCAGTTCGATCCCACACTTGTTGACGCATTGCTTCAGCCGCACGTTTGGGCCACGATCTTTCCGCCAGTCGCACCCACTACGACGCGCGAGTTCACGCCGCGCTTTGGCGTGCGCAGAATAACCGCAGAAGCCTTGAAGCTTAGCCGCGGTTAACCCTCAGGGCTCACGGTCCCGGACTCGATAAGCGACGTTAGGTATGCTGGGGCGGGGTATCGCTCCCGGCGATGCTTGCCCAGATATTCGGCCAAGAGCGTCTGCGCGCGCTCATTCTGGCCTTCTGCAAGCCATGACTTGCAAAGCGCCAGCGCAGCAAAGTCCTGATCGCCAAAGGCTTGGAGCCGAAGGAATTCCGCCTCGAATGCCAGGAGTTGTCTCCTGTGCCCTCGTGTTTTTACCCTGGAAACTGCTAGCAAGGCCGAAATAGCCAATAGCTCGTATCTGTTGCGTCCGCGAGATCGGCTGGATTGGACTCGCCACTTTCTGAATGCGCGCGCCTCACAGATTCGGAAGGCGGTCTTATTATCTTCTGCGATGAGCGCGATGGCCGATTGCATTAGCGCCACCGATATGGCCCTATAAGGAAAGCGGCGTCGATCGTTAGGCCTGAGGGTTTTATTTAAGAGATCAGCTGCCGATTCAAGATCTCCCTCCGCGATCAACAACTCGCCAATGCGTGTCAATGTCGCCAATTCATAACTTCTACTTCCCATCCATCTGACCAATTCCAAGGCCTCATCTAAAGCATCGCGAGCCTCGGCAAATCTGCCGAGCATTCTCAAGGCCAGCGCGTACCGCCTCAAGCTCTGCGCGAGAAACGTCAAGGATCCACTGCTCCGAGCCAGGGCGACCAGTTCGCTCCCGGCATTCGCTCCTACTTCCAGGTCACCCACGTAGGTATTAAAGATCAGCGATATCGTAAATCGGTCGGCTGGTTGCGGGGCGTCGCCATCGAGCGACATCAACACGTTGTGAAAGTGCGTCAGTCGCACTGCATCGTGCAGATTGTACGCGCATATCATCGCGCATATACCCGCCCTTACCCGGGTGCCTGGTGCTGTAAACTCGTCCGCAAGACATGCAGAGGCCTCGATGAGGATGGGCTCAACTTCTTCGAGCGCATACATCCGCGCTTCGAGCACATCGATTTGCCACTCCGACCAGCCCGGATCTCCGAGCTGTAGCGTCCGGCGCAGTTGAGCCAGGTCCTGTGCAATTCGCGACACACGCCCCAGTTCGCCCGCTGCTCGTAACGTCGGAATTAGTTTTTCTTGAACAAGAAGACGTTCTTCATCGGTCTCGCACCAAACGAAGGCCCGTTCCCATATCGAGGCGGCCTCCCGCGGAAGCCCGAGTTTGCGCAGTCGGTCACTGCATTTGCTGAACAATGCGATAGCTTCACGATGCACTCCCGCCAGGCGGTAATGGTTCGCGCAATCCCAAAAGAGTCGCGAGTCGCGCGGCGGCTGGAGTTCTGCTCGTAGCAACTGAGCGACCTTACCATGCAACGCGATTTTTGCGGTCGTGGGTAACGCTTCACCGACCAAATGCGCGAGCTCCTTGTGCACGCACGTAGCAACATTGACGTCCCACCGGACAAACCCCAACCGCTCAAGATGCTCTGTTCGATTCAGCGACTCAGCCTCCGAAACTTCTAGAAGCCTCGCCAATCGCTCCAAAGTGGCATGTCGCCCCAGTACGGCGATCGCCTGCAGCGTGGTCAAGTCATCGCTGATTAGACCCGCAACGCGCTGCTGCAGCGCAGATTCGATCGATGGAGGGATGGAATGAAGCCGACCGCAGCTCTCCCAGTACCGAGCCAGCTCGTTGATGCAAAGTGGGTTGCCACCAGCCATCTGCACGTACAGGGAGAGCTGGTCCTCATCCAAGCCGCCGTGATGCGCGTTGGTTAGCCGACGAAGGAGCAGACTCGAATCGTGCCGATCTAAGGGTTGTAGAGCGTGTGATCGCAGTGCTCGGCTGGCGGCCGTAAGCCGCGCAACAGGCTCCGACACTTCACGTGCGGCCATCAGCACCAGCACGGACGCCGACCGGCTAGCCGACACGAGATCCGTAATGATCTCCATCGACTGCGCATCAGCCTGATCAATGTCATCGATGACGAGGAGAAGTTTGACCTCATGGGTGACTGCTTCAATCAAGTCGAGTATCGATCGCTTGACAGCAGCATACGTCAACGCCGATAGCTCGGTGTCACTTCGATCAACCGGCGCATCAAGAGGTTCATCAATTAGTCTCTTCAGATAACCCAATGAACTCGGCGAACAGCCTAGAGCGCCGGGCAGCTCTCGGATTCGGGATACGATTCTGGTGACTACGGAGAGAGGATACTGTACTTCGCTCGGCAGACATTCCGTATGGACGATCGATAGATCGGAGAGGGCCGCTGTATGTCGAATTTCTTCGATGAGTCGTGTCTTACCGATACCAGCGGGCCCGGTGATGAGGTATCCGCCACCACCGCTTATCCCCAAATGGCGAATCAGCGTGGTGATCTCACCGATCGCCGCCTCGCGCCCAATGAGAGGCGAACCACCAGTGACAAGCCGATCTGAAATCCTCTCACGTAGTAGGGCTGTCGGTAACCCTACGTCCGTGGCCCGTACGCCGAGGTCCTTTCGATAGCTGTCCAACAGCCGCATGGCCGCAACCTTATTGCCGACCCGCGCCCGGGCCTCAGCCAGGGCAAGGGTGGCCTCCTCATTCAGGGGGTCAATCTCCAAACACCGTTTGGCCGTCACCTCGAGGTCGAACCAAGAGGCATTCTGTCGCTGAATGCCGATGGTGCTCAAGAGAGCATTACGAATCTGGAGATGTACCTGCTCGCGAAACGTCTCGAGCCAACGATCGAACGCGTCAGAGATCGAAGGGACATATCCAGGCAGGAATGCCTTCAGCAACGGCCCAATCCCGCGCGGCGCGGCAGCGATTGCTTCGCGAAAATCAAGCGCGATCTTAGAGGTCGTTAATCCAACGTTACCGTCATCAGGTTCTAGGCAAACCCCTGCACGTTTCAGGGTATAAAGCGTCTGTCGCAGCCGATGCCGTGCGATAGTGTCAGGCACATCGGACCATAGGAGCGTTTGGATGTCAGAACGCGGCAGCACGTGGTCCGGCTCCGCCACCAATCGTAGTAGCGCAGCAAAAATGACGCGCTTTCCTGGGTCGATTCTCTTGCCTCTGACATCGATAGCGCAATCACCCAGCGACCGTAGCACCACGCTCGATGGTGGCGGGAATTGAGAATGAGGCATTGCACGGCTCCCTCCCTTTGGGCAGCAACTATCTCGTCAATGCCCGTCAGCAATCTGTCAGTTATAAAACGGGGTGAAAATAACACCGTTTGCTATCAGTGTTGATAGCCTCCCTAGCGTTCCAGTTTTGAACACTGAAACGACGCGACGGTCCGTTTCAGTGGGGAAACGGACCGGACGACCGCTAACAGGAATGTGAACGCGAGCTCGCGCTAACCGCGAATCTCAATTAAGCGCTCGACCCCAATCCCCTCGGCCTCGGCCTGGAAATTCACGAGGACACGATGTCGTAACACGGCAAGTGCGACAGCGCGGACGTCGTCGATGTCGGGGATCGCGCGGCCGTCCATGGCGGCGCGTGCCTTGGCGCCGAGTACTAAGTACTGGGAGGCGCGGGGGCCCGCGCCGTAGCTGACGTAGCGTTTGACGTCGGCGGTCGCCTCGGCGGCGGCGGGGCGCGTGGAGCGCGCTAGGCGGACGGCGTACTGCACCACCGTGGGTGGGGCGGGGAGGCGGCGAACGAGGTGTTGTAACTCGGCGAGTTGCGTGCCGCGCAGCACCGGGGTGACGGTGGCGGTGACGTCGCCCGTTGTTGTGGCGACGATCGCCTCTTCTTCATCCTTTGTCGGGTAGTCGACGCGCAGCTCGAACATGAAGCGGTCGAGCTGCGCTTCCGGCAAGGGATACGTGCCTTCCTGCTCGATGGGGTTTTGCGTGGCGAGCACGAAGAATGGGTGCGGCAGATTGCGCGTCTTGCCCGCGGTCGTGACCGCGTGCTCTTGCATCGCTTGCAGCAAAGCAGCCTGAGTCTTCGGCGGCGCGCGGTTGATCTCGTCCGCCAGGACGACGTTCGCGAAAACCGGGCCCTCGAGGAACGTGAACTCGCGGTGGCGCGTGGCCGGATCCTCTTCCATCACTTCGGTGCCAGTGATGTCACTGGGCATGAGATCCGGCGTGAACTGCACGCGATTGAACGTGAGCTCGAGCGCTTGCGCCACGGTCTGCACCATGAGCGTCTTCGCCAACCCCGGCACGCCGACGAGCAATGCGTGCCCACCCGCCAGCAACGCGGCCACGAGGTTGTCGACGATGTCGCGCTGGCCGACGATGCGTCGGCCAATCTGCTCGACTAACGCGCGCCGACCGATGGCGAGTCGGTCGAGTAGCTCGATGTCGTGATCGTCAGGCTTGGAACGCGCGTCACGGGCAACCGCAGGTGGCGTGGCCATAAGCACCAAAGATCGACCCGGGGGCCGACCGTTGGGAAGGGCCGCTGCGCGGCCCGCAGCGCCTATGAGTTATGGGAGGGCAAACGCCGCGCGCGCGGTGCTGGGATAGTTCGTACTCGTGAGCGTGGCGACCGCGGTCAATTCACCATGAATCGCCGGATGCTTCCACGTCGCGTCATACGAAATCGACTCATGCGCATCGAGCGGCTTGTTGCGCAGCGCCTGCGTGAACATCTGCCCCGTACTCCAGCGCCACACTTCACCGCCAGCCGCGTCGTACACCACCACGTCATACGTCTGACCACTCGGAAACGTCAACTCGACCTTGCGCTGACCAGGATTCGTCACCGTCAAGTCGAACTTGACCTCATCCCCATCCACCGCGACACCCAGCGCCGAGGTCAACGTGATCGGAGGCTTCCGCACCGGCGCGCTCCGCGCCGATAACCGCCCAGCCGATGTCGTCGTGACCGGACCCGTGACCATCGAGGGCGCCGCCGTCAAGTGCGTTCGGGCGACACCGACGTACGCGATCGCTCCGGCGACCAGGATGAACTGAACGAGGCGGGCGTTCATGATTGCGGATGCAGCAACTGCAATGGTTGAGATCACTAATCTGTAAGGAAGCGAACTTATCAACACTTGCGAAAATCGTCAAGACACATTACACGCGCTAAGTCATAACACAAACGGTACTTGCCATGCAAGGGCGAAAGGTCTTCGGCATGCATTCGGCTGAAGAGCCCGCTTTGCTTGCGAAAGATTTCACAAGCCGGTACCTTCACGCGCGATGGGGCAGGACGCCTCTCCTGAGAAGAACAGCCGGCGGAAAGGACCCTCACCGGCTGTGCTCGCCGGCGCGGGGTTCGAACTGGCCGGCTGCATCCTGCTCGGGCTCTTTGCCGGACAGTGGATCGACAAAAGGCTCGGTACCGCACCGTGGCTTCTCATCCTAGGCGTCTTTATCGGCGCGGCTGCAGGAATCTTTAACATGTATCGCACCCTCACGACGGCTGAGCGACGCGCGAGGTCACAGCCATGAGCGTCGACACCGCGGGACATCGGCACAGTCCCATCGCGACCTCGCTCATCGCACTCACCCTCGGCGCCATCGTCATCATGACGATCGCGCTCTTTCTCGACCAAGTCGCGTTTACCTCGCCGCTGAGCCGTCGCGCCGTGCAGATCAGCGCGGAAATCGCCTACGCCGTGCAGCTCGTCGGCTTCGCGATCCTCTGGCGCCTGAAAAAATGGAACGTGATGGCCGCGTGGGGCCTCACGATGCTCTTGCGTTTTGCGGCACTCGCGCTCTACGCCTTCTCGCTCAAAGCGCTCGGGCTCCCCGCGACGCCCGCGCTGATCAGTTTAGTGACGTTCTTCTTCGTGACGACCCTCGCCGAACCATGGCTCATTCGATAATAAAGTCCGTCGCCCTGCTCGCCCTCGTCTTCACGGCGCCCCTCCGCGCACAAGAAGCGGCCCCCGCGCAGGATCAAAAGCCCGACTTCATCACCCCCCACATCACCGACTCGCACGAGATCGACTACCCGTGCCTCAAAACCGGCTTCGTCTGCCGGCAAGATTTGCCCCGCTGGGCCCCGCTGCATGTGGGCTCGGTCACCATCGACCTGTCACCGACGAAGCACGTCGTGATGCTCTGGATCGCCGCGATCCTCTGCTGCATCACCCTGCTGTCGGCCGCCGCCTGGCACCGACGCCATCTGAATGACCCGGCCGCCCCCCGAGGGTTCGCCGCGGGCATCGAGGCCATGGTGCTCTACCTCCGGCAAACAGTCGTTCTGCCGAACGTGGGCCCGCACGGCGATGCCTACACGCCGTTCATTCTGTCGCTCTTCTTCTTCATCCTGTTCGCGAACCTGCTAGGGCTGATCCCCTATGGCTCCACCGCGACCGGCAACGTCTCCGTCACCGGCGCGCTCGCCATCGTCTCGTTCGTCGTCATCGAAGTGTCCGGCATGATCGCTCTGGGCCGGAAATACTGGAGCACGATCTTCTACTGGAATCACGACCTGCCGCTCCCGATCCGGATTCCGCTGTTTCTGATCATGACGCCGATCGAAATCGTGTCCAAGCTCACCAAGCCGTTCGCGCTCACCATCCGTCTCTTCGCGAACATGACGGCCGGACACGTCGTACTCCTCGTGCTCATTAGCCTCATCTTCACCTTCCACAACTTCGCCATCGCGGTCGCGCCCGTCGCCCTCGGCGTCGCGATCTCGCTGCTCGAGTTGTTCGTCGCCTTCCTGCAAGCGTTCGTGTTCGCGCTCTTAACGGCCGTGTTTATCGGTCAAATTCGTCAAGCCGCTCACTGACGGCCGCTCCCGTCAACTGAGTGCTGTAGCCGGCCGGGTGGCCGGCAAAGCTCGTTGAGGCCCGGGCCTCGGTGACGAGCAGCTTTCTTGAACCCCAAGGAAGCGGAGCGGGTGGCAGGTCCATTTCGTTTTTGGAGAATGTCATGCACCACGTGTTCGCACTTCTGCAAGCCGCTGCCTCGTTCTCGAAAGAGTACGAAGGCGCATGGGCCATGCTCGGCGCCGGCATCGGCGCGGGCCTGGCGACGGTCGGCGCCGGTATCGGCATCGGCCGCATCGGTGGCCAGGTCGCCGACGGCATGGCTCGGCAGCCCGAGCTGGCCGGCACCATTCAGACCGGCGGACTGATTCTCGCCGCGCTCATCGAAGGTATCGCGCTGTTCGCGGTCGTTATTGCGTTCTTGATCCAGGGCCGGTTCTAACTATAGAGGACGCGCCGGGCCCCGGGGTCCGGCACGCCCACGCTGATTCGGAGATGTCGTAATGCACGCGCTCATCGTGATGCTGCAAGAGAGTGGCGATAAAGGTGGTGGCAACATCCTGACCCCGAACGGCGGGCTCATGGTGTGGACCATCGTCATTTTCTTGATCCTCCTGTTCGTGCTGTCGCGCTACGCGTTCAAGCCGATCACCGCCGCCGTCCAGGCGCGCGAGAAGGCGCTCGAAGACGCGATCGAAGGCGCCAAACGCGACCGCGACGAGGCCGCGAAGCTCCTCGATGAGCAGCGCAAGAACCTCGAAGCCTCGCGCGACGAAGGCCAGAAGATTGTCGCCAGCGCCCGCGCGGCCGCCGAGGAAGTTCGCCAGAGCATGCTCGAGGCGGCGCGCCAACAGCAGACCGAGATCATTGAAAAGGCCCGGACCGACATCAGCCGCGAACGCGACGCCGCGATCGCCGAGCTGCGCCGCGAAGCCGTCGATCTCGCGATCCTCGGCGCGAGCAAAGTCATCGAAAAGAACCTCGATGACAAATCGAACCGCGAGCTGATCGACAAGTTCCTCTCGTCGCTCGACGCCAACTCGATCACTCGCTGATGCGCGCCCAGACCGTCGCCCGGAACTACGCCGAGGCGCTGCTCGCGCTGGCCGAGCGCGCCCGCGATGCCTCGGGATGGGGCGCCATGATCAACGACGTCGCGAACGCCGTGCGCCGCGACCGCACGCTGCAGCGCTTCCTCGCGTCGCCGAAGATCGCGCCCCGGCTCAAGAAACAGATCCTGGGCAAAGCGCTCGACGATCGGGTCCCGCGCAATCTCCTGCGCTTCCTCGATGCGCTGATCGATAACCGCCGGCAGACCTTGATCCCCGAGATCGCCCTCGCGTACAACGATCTGCTCGAGCAACGCGAAGGCCGGGTGCACGCCGAGGTGACCGTCGCGCAGGCGCTCGATGCCGCCGGCGAAAGCACGATCGCGCGCAACCTGAGCCGCGCGCTCGGCAAAACCGTCGTGCCGCACCTGTCCGTCGATCCCGCCATCCTCGGCGGACTCGTCGTCCGCGTGGGCGATACCGTCATCGACGGCTCCGTTCGTCGACGACTCGCTCTGCTTCGTCGTCGCCTCGCGAGCCCAGGCGCTGATTCCCGCTGACGACCCGGCGCCGCCACCGCCAGGCCTTCCTTCTCGCGCTCGGCGCCATCATCGCCGGGACGCCCGATCGAAATTGCCTGTGCGCTCAGGCGACGACCCCGCCGTCGGGTGATACCGCCGGATATTGGCAGCAGCGGGTCGCGTATCATATCACCGCGCGGCTCGACGAGAACACCGGCACGCTCCACGCGAACGGGACGCTGATCTACAAGAACAACTCGCCAGATACGCTGCGCGAGTTGTTTTTTCATCAGTACGTGAATGCGTTTCGACCTGGGTCGGCTTGGAGCGCGGTCGACACGCGCGAAGGGCGCGTGCGATTCCAGGATTTGCACGACCCCGACTACGGGTATGAGCGCTTCACGACAGCGCCGACGATTAATGGCGTCAGCGTCGCACCCGAGTATCCCGGCGCGCCTGACTCGACGGTGGCGCGCGTCGCGCTGCCACACCCGTTGGCGCCCGGCGACTCGTGCGCGATCGCCCTTCAATGGGAGGCGCGACTTTCAACGGTATTGAGGCGACAGGGAAGACGCGGCAGGAGTTACGATTTTGCGCAGTGGTACCCGAAAATCGCCGTATACGATCGCAAGGGATGGGAAGCACCGGCGTTCACGCCCGCGGGTGAGCTGTATGGTGAGTTCGGTACCTACGACGTAACCCTCATCCTGCGCCCCGATCAGATCGTTGCCGCGACCGGCGTCGTTATCGCCGGCAATCCGGGATGGGGTCGGACGTTGGGCCCAAGTGTCGCCGTGGACCCCGGGTGGAAGGCCGTCACGTTTCGAGCGAGCAACGTCCACCATTTCGCGTGGTCGACCTCGCCGGACTACAAGTACGAGGGCGGTACGTACGTTACGCCTTCCGAGACGGTCGCGATCCATATCCTGTACCGCCGCGGCGACGAGGCCACGTGGGGCCGCGGCATCGCGCTGCGCCGGACGAAGCAAGCGCTCGCCTGGCTCGAGAGCATCTACGGCCCCTACGCGTACCCGCAGCTGACGAACGTGCACC
>DASRDS010000093.1:0-5812 GCA_035652495.1 Gemmatimonadaceae bacterium | reverse complement strand
TCGTGCCACGTGGACCTGCTGTGCGCCGGCGGGCACGTTGGTGATCCGGTATTGCCCGGCGGCATTCGTGCGAGCCGCGCGATTCGTTCCGACAACGACGACGCCGACATCCGAGATCGGGGTCTTCGTGTCGGCATCCGTGACCGTGCCGGACACGGTCCCGACCGGTGCTTGCTGGGCCGCCGCGGTCGCGGCCCACAACAACGCGAACCAATAACGTTTCATACTGCCCTCTCCCGAGTTGGAAACGGACCACGCTCGGAAGAGGGCCGGGGTTAATCAATTGTGCGGGGATGAGTCACGCATCGCGAGTGACTGAGTGACTAGGAATCGCGCCTGAATCGCAAAGTATATGTGAGCGGTCGTGGCAGACGATGACTGGAAATTGTCACGCGCAGTTCAAGTCTCGCTCCATGATCGGTGAAGACGTACGCATTCGTGCGCTGACCATCCGGCGCGACGATGACCTGCGCGGTGGTATCCGCGTGTCGTTCCACGTGCGCTTTGTAGTCTTCGTTGGTCATCGAGGATCGCCAGGGAACCACATCACCGTCTAATGGCGTCACGATGGGATTGCCATTGTCGAACGCCACGGAGATGGTGTCATTGGTCTCTGTCACCTGCACATGCTGCGGCAGAGGGTTCGTCTTATTCAATCGTCCTCGCGCGATGGGACGAGTGATAAAACTCATGTGCTCGACCGTCTGATTGATGGCGGCTTTGATGTCGTCGCTCGAGTCGGCCATGAGCGTATACGTTGTTGCCAGCAGAAGTATGAGCATGACAAAAAAATCGCCCGCGCTCACGAAAGAAGCGCGGGCGATGGGGTGAAGGACTGCTCGCGTGGGGTAACTAAGACGATCGATCCAGAAAAGTCTGGACCGCCGTGCGATAGCGGCGTCCAGTGGTGACCTTCGTGCCATCCGTCAGGATCAGCACGTAGTCCCCGCCGAACCACGGCTGAATCTCGCGAATCCGATCGACGTTGACCAACGACGACCGATGCACGCGCAAGAATGAGCCGGTCGGCAGCCGCTGCTCGAGATTGGTCAGCGTCTCCCGTATGACGTACGTCTCTTTGCCGACGTGCAGCCGCAGATGATTGTCCATGGCCTCGCACCAATCGATGTCGGCCGTGCGAATGAACAACACGCGCCCGTTGCCGCGCACGGTTCGAATCGCCAGGCGCCCGGCGGTCGGCGCCGTGCGCGCGGCCGAGGAGACGTCGGCGACGAGCGCCGTGAGCCGGGCGCGCAAGTCGCCTGGCGAGGTCGCGCGCTCCTTGGCGCGACGCATCGCCTCGGCGAACCGTTCGCGATCGACGGGCTTGAGCACGTAGTCGACGGCATGCACCTCGAACGCCCGCACGGCGTGCGCATCCGAGGCCGTGACGAACACGACGGCCGGCATCTGGTCCGCGCCCACCGCGCGCACGACCTCGAAGCCGTCCATCTCGGGCATCTGGATGTCGAGCAGGACGACGTCCGGCGTTTCGTGTTGGATCGCCGTGACGGCATCGCGGCCATTCCCACACTCGGCCACGATCGCGACGCCCGGATCATCAACCAAGAGCTCGCGCAGGCGCGTCCGCGCCAGTGGTTCGTCGTCGACGATCAGTACGCGCAGTGTCACGTCCGGTATGGAAGCTCGATGTCGACCGTGAACCCGGCGCCGGGCGCCGTCGAAACGGTGAGGCGTTGGCGATCACCGTACATATGGCGCAACCGTGCGCGGGTGTTCCCTAAACCTATGCCCTCTCGGTACGATCCGTCGAGGCTGGCGCCTATTCCATCATCGGCGACCGTGAGTCGCAGAATCGCGCCGTCCCGTACCGCTTTGACATCGACCGTCCCACCCGCGGCCCTCGGTTGTATCCCGTGGCGTATCGCATTCTCCACCAAGGGTTGCAGCACGAGATTCGGCACGATGGCGGTCTTCACGGTCGGGTCCACGTGAATGCGCACCGTCAGGCGTTCTTGGAATCGCAGTCGCTGCATGTCGACGTAGTGTCCCAACAGCTCCAACTCGCGCTCCACGCGCACTTCATGCTCGGCGCCGGCATCCAGCGACAGTCTCAATAACTCGCCGAGCCCATGCACGGCTTTTTCCGCGCCACGAGGATCGATAGGAATGAGCGCGGTGATCGCATTCAACGCATTGAACAAGAAATGTGGTTGGAGCTGTTGCTTGAGGCTCTCGAATTGAGCCCGGCCGAGTCGTACCGCTAACCGTTCTTGCTCCCGGGCCGCTTGGTCATACGCCTTCGCCAGTCGTTCGTGCCACGTAGTCGCGAACCCCGACGCCGCGCCGGCGACCGCGAGCAACAAGACCTTGGCCCCCTCGTCGAGCGGAGCGACGGCGCTGCCGGCCGCGGCCGCGAGCGGACTTGCCGTCGTCGGCACGCCGGTCGACAACAAGAACATGACGAGTACGGAGTACTCGACCACCGTCAGCGCGCTCACGACCCAAGCGATGCGCGTCGATGACGTGACGGGTCGCGCGGCGAGGATCGCGAAGTACGCGAGAAAGATCGGCGCTTTGAGGGCGAGCCCAGCCGACTGCGCCAGACCATATCCGAGCATGCTCAAAGTGACGGCCGTAACGTCGACCACCGGATTCGCGATGCTGAGCCAGGCGGGCAAGCGCGGGTGATGGTACCACCGGAGGTATTGAAAGAACGTCCAGGCCAACGTCGGGATCAGCACCGACACGTTCACGAGCCGGAGCGCCGGCGTGAGCGTCGGCGAGTACGCGACCGCCGAGAATGCGAGCAGCCCGAGAATGAGGGCACGAACGGCATTGAGCTGCCGCTCAGCCCGGTCCCGTAACTCGACGAGCGGTTCTGAATCGCTCGTACGGAGCGTTGGGAATCGATCCTGCGTCACCACCCTAACCGGCCTTGCATCAGGAGAAACTCTAATGGCATCGATGACCCAGGGCGACACGGTCGCGCTCGATTTCCTGGCAGATAAGGCAACCCAACTACGGATCGATTCGATACGCGCGACCACCGCCGCTGGCAGTGGGCATCCCACCAGTTGTGCGTCGGCGGCCGAGATCATGTCGGTCCTGTTCTTCTCTGTTATGCGGTACGACCCGACCCATCCGAAAGATCCGGCGAACGATCGGTTCGTCTTATCGAAGGGGCATGCCGCACCGATCCTCTACGCCGCGTGGGCCGAAGCGGGCCTCTTTCCGCGCGAGCAGCTCCTGACGTTGCGGCAGCTCGGCTCCGATCTCGAAGGGCACCCGACACCGCGATTGCCCTTCGTCGATGCCGCCACCGGATCGCTCGGCCAGGGACTGTCAGTCGGACTGGGCCTGGCCCTCGGTGGGCCCGATACGCGGGTGTATGTGCTGCTGGGCGATGGCGAGACCGCCGAAGGATCCGTGTGGGAGACGGCGGAGGTCGCGGGATTCTATCACGTCGGCAATCTCTGCGCGACGGTCGACGCGAACCGGCTGGGGCAGAGCGGGCCGACGATGTTGCAGCACGAGATGGATCGCTATCGAACGCGATTCGAGGCCTACGGCTGGAATGCCATCGTGGTCGACGGGCATGACATTCCCGCGTTGCTCGACGCGTACGAGAATGCCGCTCACGTGACTGACCGGCCGTCGGTTGTGCTGGCGCGCACGATCAAAGGGAAGGGGTTCCCCGGCATCGAAGACAGAGAAGGCTGGCATGGCAAGCCGCTCGATGCTGGGACAGCCGGCACCGTCATCGCGGCGCTCGAGGCGGGGCGGCATCCGGTGACTGAAACCTGGGCGCCGCACCTCCCGATGGTGCATGGCGCGGCGTCGACGCCGCCCGCGGTTTCCATGCCCAGGGCTCAATACGCGGTTGGCGGCAAGCGAATCTCCACTCGCCGCGGGTTTGGTGATGCCTTAGCTGAATTGGCGAAAGTGGACCAAAGAATCTTCGTACTCGACGGTGACGTCAGGAACTCGACGTATACCGAAGAAGCCGAGCACAGCGCGCCCCAGCATTTCATCGAAGGCTACATCGCCGAGCAAAATATGATCGGCATGGCGATCGGCCTGTCGGCGCGCGGACGAATCCCGTTTGCCGCGACATTCTCGTGCTTTCTGTCGCGAGCCTACGACTTCGTTCGTATGGCTTCGATCGGCCACAACAACATCAAGCTCGCCGGGACGCACTCGGGCGTGTCGATTGGCGAAGATGGCCCGTCGCAGATGGGCCTCGAAGACCTCGCGCAAATGTGCGCGCAGCCGGACATGACGGTGCTGTATCCCGCGGATGCCACAGCGGCATGGGAGGCCACGCGCCTCGCGGCCTCGGTCAGCGGTCCATGCTATATCCGCTTGGGCCGGCCGGAATCCGATGTCATCTACCCACCCGACACGCACTTCGCGATCGGTCGCTGTCAGGTCCTCCGCGAGAGCCCGAACGATCGCGCGCTGATCGTCGCTGGCGGCGTGACGGTGTTCGAGGCGCTCGCGGCGTACGAGATCATGCGCGCCAACGGCGTCGACGTGCGTGTCATCGATCTCTTCAGCGTGCAGCCGATCGATGCCGACACGTTGGTGACCGCGGCACGTGGAGCAGGTGGCATCGTCCTGACCGTCGAGGACCACTATGCGCATGGAGGACTCGGCGACGCCGTCGCCTCGGTGCTCGCGGAGGAGCGTATCCTGGTGAAGAAGCTGGCGGTCCGGGAGATCCCGCACAGCGGGAAGCCGTCGGAGCTGCTCGAGCGCTACGGCATTTCCGCGCGCCACATCGTGGGCACGCTGGAGGAGATTTTATAGCGAGAGCGCGCTACGGTGCGCGCGCGATCGCGAAGAACGCGAGCGCTTTTTCGCGGGCGCGGATCTGATCCGGCGTAACCGTCTGGTTGATGTAGGTGATCGAGTACACACGACCACGCCGCAAGATTTTCGTGACGGGCTGCGTCTTGCCCGTCACGACCGCTCGCTCGCCGAGCGAGGGAATGGCCTTCGTGCTGTCGCCGACGACGTCCCAGTACGCATCCTCATAATCGCGCGTCGTCTCGATCTTGACGCTGATGGTCGCGTTCGAGTCCGACGTGATGATCGTGCACACGGGGTTCTGGAACTGCGACAGGGCCGTGGTTCTGACCGAATCCTGCGTCGCGCTCAAGACCTCGGCGGGCGTCAAAAGATTACACGGATTGGCCGTGATCATCTGCGCGTGGAGCGCGGCGGGGACCAGCAAGAAGAGCAGTGGGCGCATGCGGTACCGGAAAGTATACTGGGGGCGATGCGCACATGGCGTGCCGGAGCATTCGCGTTCGCGATACTAAGCGGTGTGCCACTCGGCTGCGTCAAAGATGTAGGTGTTGGCGGACGATGGCAGGGCGCGAGCGATCCGGGAAGCGAAATGCCTGTCACTGTCGCATTTACCCTTCGCGCGACTGGCGATAGTCTGCGCGGGTGGGGTGTCGCGCGCACCGACGGCCGATCATTCCCCATCACTGCGCGAGGCAAAACGATAAGGGACAGTGTGGCGCTGATCCTCGCCCCGTGGCGCTGGGGCGTCATCGACATCGAGTCAGCGCAGCTTTATGGCTCTCTCGGCACACACGGCGAGATCGTCGCGACGGTGACGACCGGCGGTACCACCGGAGAAGGGCCGGTCACGCCGATAAAGCTCACGCGACCGGCCCACTGAGAATTACTTCTGGGTCGCGCCGGCCCCGTCGAGCGAGAAGACGGTCAGCACGCCACCCTGCGTCGAGAACGAGCCCGCGTCACCGAACGCGCCGAGCGCGCCCAGACCGGCCGTCGGATCCTCGGCGCCGATCCCCGCCGCGACGCCGATGCCCGC
>DASRDS010000092.1:0-5749 GCA_035652495.1 Gemmatimonadaceae bacterium | reverse complement strand
CGCGGTGGTGGACCCACAGGGTCCCGGCCGACCGGGGGCGGGTCGGCTCGGGCCGTTACTCGCGCGGTACCCGGGTGTGCATGTCGTGGTCTATACCACGCTCACGGCCGACTCGATGCACGACGTCGCGGCGCTCGGTGTGCGCGACGTCGTGCTCTTCAACTGCGACGACCGTCCGACCTACTTTCGGGATCTGCTGGAAACGGCTCCAGCGGCATCCTTTACGGATGGCGTCCTCGCGCGAGTGGAATCGGCGCTCGCGGACGTCCGTCCGGAATTGCGTCGCGCGTTGTCCGAGCTCTTTCGCGCGCCGGAAACCATCCGATCCGTCGATGCCTTCCGCAACGTCGCGGGCATGTCACGCATGACGCTCGGCCGGGCGCTCACGCGTGCCGGGCTGACGTCGCCGAGCGGCTTGGTCCGATCGGCGCGCGTGGTGCGCGTCTACTTTCTGGTGCGACGCGGCGGGCTTCGGCTCAAGACTATCGCGCCGCGGCTCGGGTATTCGTCGCCCAGGAAATTGGCCGATGAGTGTAAGGCGCTGACCGGACTCACCCCGATGCTGTTGTCGCGGACCGTCGGTCCAGATGAGTTCTCGGCGCTCATCGCCACGAAGCTGCTACGGCGGTCGGTCTAAACCACTACCGTTTTCGCGCGCACGTATCGTCCACGTCGCGTATGCGGAGCAAAAATTTTTACATCTTGCGGCTGTGACTCAGTGGGCATATCTATGCCGCCACAGGCAAGCAGCCGGTGCGAGTTCGCCACTGACTGGGTTCGGCTCGTTATTCCTGGGTTCTCTACGTTCAGATGATCGCCAGTTTTCTGCGGCGTGGCCGCGGGACGAAGCCAGCCGTTTCGTTGTCGGACCGACTCATCGCATCGCCACGCGTGTCGCGGGCGACGCAGCACGGTCAGACGATGCTGCTCGATCTCTCCGGAGGGGCGTACTACACGCTGAACGAGAGCGGCGCGCTCATCTGGGATATGCTGAAACAGGGGACGACGCTCGGCGATATCGTCGACGCGTTGGAAGCGCGGTACGATGCGCCGCGCGAGCAGATCGCCGCGGACGCATCGACTCTGACCACGGAGTTGATTGCCGCCTCGTTGGTCACCGTTGAGCGTACCCGATGATGACGCGAGTTCGCGCCATCGATGCGGCGCTGGCATTGATTCCGATCAAAGCGTTGCTCCTCACGATCGGCTTCGCGCGCACCTTGCGCTTCCTCGAGTGGCGCATCCGTGATCGCGCCGCGACGATCGAGCCTGATCCGGCGACCTTGAACGCGTCCGCGCGCTCGGTCGTGGCGGCAGCCGTCCTGCTGCCTGGCCGGATTGAGTGTCTCGAGCAGTCGCTCGCGCTGTGGTATTTGCTCCGGCGCCGAGGGGTCGGCGCCGAGTTGACGTTTGGGATGCGACAGTATCCGTTTGGCGCGCACGCGTGGGTGACGTACCGCGGGGAGCCGCTGAACGAAGATCGCGAAGCGTTGCGACACTACGTGGCGTTTGCCTGATCGCATGCGTTGCTTCTTCGTGAGCGAGCCGGTACGATCCGGCGACTGGACCGTGTACGGCACGGCGCGCCTCGACAATCGCGCCGATGTGCTGGCGTGGGTGAACGCACCGTCTTCGGCCTCGGATCTCGAGCTCGTGGCTCGGGCCATCGCGGCTCGTGGCGAATCTTGCGTGCGTGACATGCTCGGCGACTTCGGGTTCGTCGCCGAGAACAGTGTGACTCAGCGGGCAATCGCGGCGCGTGATGCGTTCGGTGTGAGGGCGCTGTACTATCGCGCCGGCCCGGACGAACTGTCATTCGCCTCTCACGCCGCTCGTCTCGCCGATGGCGCCGACTACGATCTCGACTACATCGCCGAGTTCATTCTCTCGGGCTTCGACCGCGACCACCGCACGCCCTATCGCGGTGTCCGTGCCTTCCCCCCAGGCCACGTCCTCGTCGCGCACGGCGCCAAGTTCACGCTCACCCGCTACTGGTCCGCGGCCGAGTTCCAGCCGGCCGAGCATGCCTCGGCCGAGGAGAGTTGCGCGCAGTTTCGCGACTTGCTCGAGCGCGCCGTGCTGTCGAACCTGACGGGCGCGAACGACACCTGGTCGCAGCTTTCGGGCGGCCTCGACTCATCCTCGCTCGTCTCGTTGGCCGAGACCATGCGTCGCGAGGGCCGCGTCCAGCATGGGATTGCGGGCGCCGTGATGATGGTCGACTCGCTCGACGACGAATCCTCCTATGCGCGAGCCGTCGTCGAACAGTACGGCGTGCGCTTCGAAACGGTAAACGACTATTGGCTCTGGCAGGACGACGGCGAGCCCCCGCCGCCGAACGACCTGCCGGACCCACTGTACCCGATGTATGCGCGTAATCGCGCATTTTGCTCAATCATCCGCGGCGCAGGTGGTCGCGTCCTATTTAGTGGTGCGGGCCCGGATCACTATCTCGCCGGCAACTTGTACTTCTTCGCTGACTGGCTCGCTCAGGGTCGGATTGTCGAAGCGGCTCGCGAGATGTGGCGCTGGTCATTGGTCGGCAAAAAGCCGTTTTGGAAATACGCGTTTGACAACGCGATTGCTCCTCTGTTGCCGACCAGCACTCGCCGCTGGATCGCACCACGCTGGGCCTCGGTATACGATTGGATCAGGCCGAACTTCGCACGCGAATTCGGGCTGGCCGAACGGACCGCTTGGAATCGTGCACTCGCGGCACCACAAGGTCACAAGTTCGCTGGGCAGATCGAGTCTGACATTCCGCATCTCGCGGTTTGCGTCGAACGCGGTGAATTCGAGAAGGGGATCGAGATGCGATTCCCATATCTGTATCGGCCGCTGCTCGAATTTTGCCTGCGGCTTCCGCGAGAGTTGCGGATTCAGTCCGCTACGAAGAAGTGGATCATGCGCGAGACGATGGAAGGCGTGCTGCCGGAAGTAGTCCGCTCGCGTCGCGATAAGGGTGCAATCAGCGGACGTACGCGATGGGCACTCACTCGCGAAGGGTTAACCATCGCGACCATACTCAAGAAGTCAATTCTCGCTGAGCTGGGCTGCATCGATATTGCCCGAGTTCGCGTTGCAATCGAGCGGGCTCGCACGGGCGACGACACCGTTCTGTTCGCAATCACCAGGACCTTAGCGTTGGAGTCCTGGCTACAAGTATTGAATCAGCGGTGGGTGGTCCGCGGCCTTCCCACCAATTCGGCGGCGCCTCGATCCGCTGCCGTCGCGTGAAAACCCACTCAATTGGAGATTGCAAGACCATGTACAGCACGATCAAGCAGGGCTATGTCGCGCCTATCGTCGTCAAGAGCGTCGTCGCGATTGTCACCCTTGGAACCGTAAGCCTCAATGGCGAGCCGGTTGTCGGTTACCACGCCTAAATCGGCGAAGAGATAGGGGACGGGAGGGTGGCCGCGCCACTCTCCCGTCAATACCGCAGTCGGAAGCCAAACGTGGTTGTTCGTCCCGGCGTCACGTAGGCGGCACTCTGTTCGATCGCATGATTATCGGTCAGGTTGTCAACGCTGATCCAGCCCGAGAAGTGGCGACCAATCCGTTGGTCAATAGCCAGATGGAATTTTGCAAACCCCGGGAATCTCTTGACGTAGTCACGTAGCGGAAGAGTCGGGTCCTTGACTTCTTTGATGACATCAATGCCACGCCAATTTCCAATGTACGTGGCTCCCGCAGAAACTTGGCTACCCCGCCAAGTGGCGATGTTGGCCGTCAGTCCGCCCGACGTGAAAGGCACCAGCTGTGCTTGATCGCCAGCCTCGTATATGCCGCTCGAATCTGCGCCGAGTTTAGTGATCTTGCTCGACGTGTAGGAGTATTGCGCAGTGAGGTTGACTTTGGACAGTGCGAGTGACGCGCTGACCTCCAAGCCCTCGTTCTTGATCTCACCAACATTTTGATATTGCAGTATCGAAAAACTTGAGGTGCTTCCCGGTAACGCCTCCTGAATGATGAGATCGTGTGCCCTTTGGTTGTAATACGTTAAGGATAGAGAACCAGTCCGGCCAAACTGCAGATCGACGCCACCGTCGCCACCGTCCTGACGCTCAGGCGCAAGCGCCGGGTTCGCACGTTGAACAGCATTCGGTAGGGTAGCTGTATCGCGTTGCGCAGGGATACCTGGTTGAATTGCGGATCCATACGAGCTCCGCACTTTGACGACGACGCTCCCCAGTGGTTGAACTAGTGTCGCGCCGACTCGAGGAGCCAGTGCTACACCATACCGCGGCCCGAATCCGCTGTTCTCGTCCGCACGAAGTCCGGCAGTCAAGAAGAAATGATCATCTACACTGAATTGGATCTGTCCGAATGTTCCAGTGTTGTCGACTGGATTACGATTTAGAGTGATCGCAGGCGAGGTGACGAACCCCACCGTTGCGGGCAAACCACCGGCGATGACTTCGTCATTTGAACGTTCGTAGTGATCGAAGCCTATCGTCGTGACGGTTTGCAGTACGTGTCCGATAGAAGCTGCCGCTGACGTGTTGTAGGCAATTGACACTTTGCCCGCAGATTGATCGAAGAGTGAGAGAAGTGTATCACTCGGGCTACTGTGCTGAGGGGTCGTGCGAACCTGACTCAGTTCCGACCGGTCATAGCCAATCGTCAGACTGTGCGTCCACCAGTCGAACGGTTGAAACACGACATTGAGTCCGTACGTCTGCTCGTGTTCCGAGTCGGTCACGTGCTGCGGCAAAGCGAAAGCTGGGATACCTGTTGCCACGAGGGCCGGCGACTCTACGACCGGGAATATCCGCTCGAGATATCGCGTAGAGAGTTCAACAGAAACAGGATGCTCGTCGAGATGAATGCCACCGTACGCGTCAGGATCTGATGAGTAATATCCAGGTACCCATGCGCCGACATGGCGGTACGAAGCCCCGATGTTGTAGCTGGCGTCGCCATGAGCGCGCTCCAGTGAGGCATTATAGCGCTGTTCGAGTGCTGCACCAGGTTGCGTCGGATCTTGTACGACGCCCTCAGAGATCGATGCATTGACGGTTGGATGCTCCGTTGCTTGTTCGCCATGTTTAGTGAAGATCTGCATGACGCCGCCGCTAGCGTCGGACCCATAGATCGTCGAGGCTTCGGGCCCGCGGATCACCTCAACGTGATCGATGTCATTCACGTCCACTGCGGCGTACGCGGGGTCGGCGACTTCGACGCCATCAATGTACGTCTTGATATTGTTGATGTTGAACGAATTGATGCCGCGGACGCTAATAGTGCTGTAGTAGTCGTCCTTGCCCTGATTCCAGGCGACGCTACCAGGTACGAGACCACGGAAGATCTCGTCCACCCTCGTGATGTGTTGCTGCAGCAGCTGGTCGCTGGTGATGACGCTAATAGGCGTCGGGATATCGGCGACCAAAGTCGGAGCGATCGTACCGGTCACGACGACTCGTTCAAGATCCCCGGTAAACTGCTCGAATCGAAACTCGACAGTGTTTCGGCTCCCCGGAGTGACCGCTACAGCCTGCGAAACGGGCTTGTAGCCCAAGACCCTGGCCTGAACCATGTACGTCCCATCCGGCACGGAATCGAGCCGGAATGCCCCGCTGTCAGTCGTCACGGCCTGCTGCCACAGGCCGACGATGACGACCGTGGAGCCGACGATAGGGGCGCCGGTGCGGATGTTGACGACACGGCCGCGGACAGTGGAGGGAAGGGAGGCGCGGACGATGACGGAGGAGTCGAAGGGGACGGCGACGAGGCCCGTGCCGCGGAG
>DASRDS010000091.1:0-15210 GCA_035652495.1 Gemmatimonadaceae bacterium | reverse complement strand
CCGGGGAAGAAGGTCAGACTCCCCAGCTTCGAGGGCGAAGCTGGCGCGTCCGTGAAATTTGATGAAGTGCTCGTCGGCTCCGATGGTAAGACCGTGCACACGGGAACGCCGCTCGTCAATGGGGCGTCCGTAACCGGCGAGATCGTTCGTCACGGCCTCGGCGATAAAATCGTCGTCTTCAAGTTCAGGCGGCGGAAGAACTACGCGAAGAAGCAGGGACATCGCCAGGGCTTCACCGAAGTTCGCATCACTGACATCGCGCTCGGATCCTGATATGGCACATAAAAAGGGCGTCGGCTCATCGCGCAACGGGCGCGACTCGAATCCCCAGTACCGTGGCGTCAAGAAGTTCGGCGGCGAGCACGTCCGCGCCGGGAACATCATCGTGCGCCAGTGCGGGACTAAGGTCCACCCCGGCCGCAACGTCGGCTTGGGCTCTGACTTCACGATCTACGCCATGATCGACGGCGTCGTCAAGTTCGAGCATAAGAACAAGCTTCGCTACAAGGTCAGCGTCTATCCGTTCGAGCCCGAACCGACGGCTGCTTAAACCGACCATAGCGTAATGCACAGGGGCGCCCGGCGATCTCGCCGGGCGCCCCTTTGCGTATAGGTCCAATTACTACTGGGCCCGATAGCTCGGGTGCGGAAGGTTCTTGTACCGTTCCATGAGCATGTCTTGACGAGACGGTGCCATGACCGGCTTCCCGTGAATCAGCACGGCGGACACCTGCGTGCTGAACTCGAACGGATCGCCGGTCCACACGACTACGTTCGCGTCCCGACCCGCCTGTAGCGTCCCCACGCGATCGGCCACGCCAAACAACTCGGCTGGCGCGAGCGTGATCGCGCGCAAGGCTTCGTCCCAGGAGAGGCCGTATGCGACGGCCATGCCCGCGTCCTGGCGGATATTACGGACGTTGAACGGACCCTGATCCTCTTCGCCGGAATTGCCGACGAGCACGCAATTCACGCCCGCCTTCCGCAGGAGGGCGATGTTGTCGTGACGGGCGCCGAGCGTCTCGAAGCTCTGCGGGATGTTGTCCATCGTGCCGGTCATCACCGGTACCTTTGCCGCGGCGAGCTCCGGGGCGACTTCCCATGCCTCGGCGCCGCCGGCCACGATCAGCTTGATGCCGTACGACTTGGTGATGGTCAAAGCCGCTTGGATGTCGCTGGCTCGGTTGACAACCATGATGAGCGGCAGGCGACCCTGTACGACGGGAATGAGCGCCTCGAGATCGTCGCGGCTCGCGGACAGCGGCCGTGACTGCGCGCGATCATACGCGCTCTTGTTGCTCGCATACATCTTCACGTCCTCGAACAGCTCGCGCAGGCGCGCCGCCATCTCACCGCGCGAGTAGCCTTCGGCGCCGCCACCCCGGCGGCCAAAGCCCGCGTTGGTGTTGCCGAACTGCCCAACCATCGCGGCCGAGGACCGCACGATCATATCGCTCGGCGCCAGGTCGACGAATCCGGCCTGACCGAAGATGACGCCGCCACCCTGCGGCACCACGACCACGCTCGTCACGCCTTCGTTCCGCGCGGGCTGGATCATCATGGAGTGAGGGTTGAACCCGTCGACGACGCGGAATGATGCGGCGACGCCGCGTTCGCCGGACGCGCTCTGGTCGGACGTGTTCGACACCGCTTGCACTTCTTCGACGCCCATCTGGGTCGCCGCGTTGATGAGCCCCGGCGTCACCCACTTACCCGTGGCGTCGATCGTCTGCGCGCCGGCGGGCACACTCACGTTCGCGCCGACCGCGACGATCTTGCCGTCGCGAACGACGACCGTTCCATGCTCGATCTTGGGGCCGCTCACCGGGTATACGGTGCCACCGGTGATGGCGATCGTTTGCGCTTGCGCCGTAGCGGCGGCGAGTAGCGCTATCGTGACGTATTTCATCGCCCAGCCTCCGCGGGCACGAACCCGAGATCGAAGTCGGTTCTCCACCGATGCTCCGGGTCCGAGCGATCGTAGAGCATCGCCCCGTCGATCCAGACCTTCTCGGCATGCGTGTACACGCTGAACGGATCGCCGGACCATAGGACCACGTCCGCGTTCTTGTTCGCCTCGAGCGATCCGATCTTGTCATCGAGGCCGAGCGCCCACGCCGGGTTGATCGTCATCCACTTGACGGCGGTCTCCTCGGTCACCGGGAGCCCGATGGCCGCGCCGGCGGCCATGGCTTTCGCGACTTCCTGATTCAGCCGCTGGTTACCCGCGGGATCGTCCGAGTGAATCATGGCCTTCGCGCCCGCGTGCTCGACGAGGGCCAGGTTGCCCTTCACGGCGTCCTCGGCCTCCATCTTGAAAAAGCCCCAGTCCGCCCAGCCGGCCGCGCCGATGTTTTCCTTCGCGAGCAGGTCCGCGACCTTGTAGCACTCCACGCAGTGGTGGAACGCGCGGACGTGATAGCCGAACTCGTGCGACATGTCGATAACCTGCGCCATCTCATCGCCCCGATAGCAGTGCATCTGGACGAGGATGTTGCCACGCAGGACCTCGGCCAACGTCTCGAGACCGAGATCGCGCTTCGGCGGATCGCCCTTGTGATCGGCGTTCCACTTGTCCCATGAGCGGCGGTATTCCTCGGCCGCGATCCACGCCTTGCGATAGCCCGCCATGTTGCCCATGCGGGTCGATGGTCCACGCTGCGCGTACACGCGCTTCGGATTCTCGCCGCACGCCATCTTCATCCCGTACTTGGCGCCCGGGAATTTCATTTCCTGCACGGTCCGCGCGGGCACGACTTTGAGAATCGCGCTCCGGCCGCCAATCAGATTGGCCGAACCCGGCAGCACCTGGATCGTCGTCACGCCGCCCGCGATGCTGCGCGCGAACTGCGGATCCTGCGGCCATACCGAATGCTCGGCCCACACGTACGGCGTCGTCGGGTCCGTCGCCTCGTTGCCGTCGGAGTTGGCGTCGACACCGGGCGCGGGATAGTCGCCCATGTGCGAGTGCACGTCGATAATGCCGGGCGTGACGTACTTGCCCGTGCCGTCGACGACGACGGCATCCGCCGGCGCATCGACGCTCGTGCCGACCGCCACGATCTTGCCATCGCGCATCAGAATCGACCCGTTCTGAATGGCCGGTCCGGCCGCGGTCAGAATCGTCGCGTTCTTGATGACCGTCGTTTTCGATGGGAAGGGCCGATAGGTGCTCGGGTAAGGGTCCGCATTGGGGAGCGAGAGCGCGCCCAGCCCGGGCTTACTCTCGGTCGTTTTCGCGGCCGCGGCCGTGGTGTCGGGTTTCGCCGGCTCGGGACTCGTCTTCACCTGAGCCGGCGCGGATGTGCACGCGCTGAGCGCACATGCCAGAGCCAGAGGAAGTCTTTGCATGGGCGCCAATACTACCGCCCATGCGTAGCCAGGGCTAGTGGGTCGTGTTACACAAACGTCCCGGCAACATCCGAACAGATCGCATCAACGCCCAGGGCCTCCAACGCGACGACATCAGTCCGTTCGTTCACAGTCCAGGCGATGACGCGGCCGTCCACGTCGTGCACGCGGCGTACGAGATCGCGGTCGATGAACGACCATTGGAGCCAGTAGTCTCGCGCGCCGGCCGCCCGCAATGCCGCGGCGGGATCCACGAGATAGCTATCGAGCAGGATGCCGGTCGGGATACTCGGCGCCAGCGAGGACACGCGCGCGGCGACCCGGTGGTCGAACGAGTGCACGGCGGTCGGTACGCGCGCGAACTCCAAGACCTCCACGACCGCCTCCTCGATCCCCTTGCCCTTCACCTCGACGTACACGATGGGCGGCGGCAGGGCCCGGGCCATGCGGTCCAGCACCGCGGCCAACGTCGGGATCTCGACTCCTGAAGTAAGTGGATACCGGTGCAGTTCGGTGAGCGTCAGGGTATTGATTAATGGCCCGTGCCGAATGTTCGGGTCGTGATGGACGACGACGACCCCGTCTTTCGTCGCGTGCACGTCGAGCTCTATCCCATGTACCTTCTGCCGAACGGCCAACTCGAAGCCCGGTAACGAGTTCTCGGGCTGCTGGCGCGGAACGCCCCTATGCGCGATGATCTCCACCCATGAACCTTAACGTTGGCCGATGAGGGGCGTCAAAATAGGGGAAGAGGAGACGAGTGACCAAGTCGACCGGGAGCTGATCGCCCGGTGGCTTGCCGGCGACCAGCGGGCGGCGACGACGCTCGTCGAGCGTCACGCGGCCGCGCTGGCACGGTTCGCGGCTTCGATGGGCGGAGCGAGTGGGGCTGACGTCGATGAGTTGGTGCAGGATACATTCGTCCGCGCGTTCAACTCCCTGGAGTCGTTCCGCGGCGAGAGCTCGCTGCGAACGTGGTTGTTTACGATCGAGCGCCGGCTCATGCTCGACCGGCGGCGCGCCGAACGGCGGCGGCCGGAGAAGCTGCCGGTCGCTGAGGCGGATGCGGCGAGCGAATACACCGCGCTCGACGGGATCATGGCCGACGAGATGCAGGAGCGGGTGCGGGTGGCGGTCGATCAGTTGACGGCGCTGCAGCGCGAGGTCTTCACGTTACGCGTGACCGAAGGGTTGTCGTACAAGGAAATCGCCGATATCGTCGGCTCGACGGAGGGCGCGGCGCGCGTGCACTATCATCATGCGATGCGGGCCGTGAAGGAATATCTCGGGGTGCCACATGCGTGACTGTCAGAACGAGAACTTGAGAGACCTGCTGCCGGAGTACGCGATCGGTCGCCTGGATCCCGTTCTCACATCCGAGATCGAGGCCCATCTGGCCGCGTGTCCTTCGTGTGCGACCGAGCTGGCGGTCGTGCGCGCGGCGCACAACGCATTCCGGGCGCCCAAGGTCGACATCGCGAAGATCATCGGCGCGCTTCCTCAGCCGCCCTCGCGGGACTCGCGGGTCATCGAGCTCACCCCGCGCATTGAAAAGCGCGCCCGTCGTTTCACGTCATGGCGGATCGCGGCCACGATCGCGACCATCGCGGTCGGCGGCGTCTCGGTCGCCATGCTCCAGAGCATCCTGAGCGACAAGCCGCCCCACCAGCACCAGATACCGCAGAAGGGGAAGCCGGCCGAGGCCGCATCCGAAGCGTCCGGTCTGAGCGTCGGTGGCAACTTGAATGACCTGAGCGACCAAGAGATGCAGACGCTGCTCGACAAGCTCGATGAGATGGATGCGGTGCCGTCGGCCGAGCCTCAGCCGGCGGTGTCGGGCATCCGCGCCGCCGCTGGAGTCCAATGATCCTCCGGCTGGTATGCGCGCTGGCGTTCATCGCGGAGAGCGCGGTCGCCCAGGGTGCGGTCGGGCAACGCGTAGCGCCTCCTCAAGATTCGACGCCGCAGCGGCAGGCGCTGGCCAAGCAGATTCGCCAGCGGTGGAAGCAGATCGTGCACGACCGGTTGGCGCTGACGGATACCCAGATGCGGCAGCTGGAGGAGACGACGCGGCATTTCAACGCCCAACGCCAGACGCTCAACCAAGAGGAGCGCGCGATTCGCTCCGAGATGCGCGATCAGGTCACGGGCGCGGCGCCGGCGGACGACAAGCACCTGGCGGCGATGATCGACACGGTGCTCGATCTCCAGCGCCAGCGGCTCGAGCTGACGCGCAACGAACAGCGCGAGTTGTCGCTCTTTTTGACACCGCTCCAGCGCGTCAAATATCTCGCGCTTCAGGAGCAGCTGCGGCAGCAGATAGAGCGGCTACGCCAGGCCGCGCTCGCTCGTGGCCAGAGTCCCGAGGAAGACAGCGCGGCTCCGTTTTAGCGCGTCCAGCACCGATTCCACCGCAGGCGACACCCGCGCGAGCTGCGCCACAGGCGGTGGGGCATCGCCACGCAACCCCTCGTCCGCGCGGGCGGCGAAATCTTTGAGATCGTTGTCCCGGGCGAGAATCGCCAACAACCGGTACGCGAGCGAGGCGGTCGAGGGCTGGCCCAGTCGCTGATACCCCTCGCCGAGCCGATAGTAGAACTGGCACTTGTGCCGCGTGCCCATCGGGCCGGACTCGATCGCCTGCCGCCAGTCCTCGAACGTGGCGGCGTCGCCCTCCTCGGCGGCCAGCCTCAGAAGATGAATCGCGGCATTGAGCCGGATATCCGGCTGCTCGGTCATCTCGTACAGCAGGTGGAGGGCGTCCCGCGCTCCGCCGAGCTCGCCGAGCGTCGACAGCGCGGTCGCCAGGTCCTCGAGCGCCCGCAGCTGTGATCGCGTGTCATCGTAGCCCGCGAACGCCTCGTAGAGGAGCGGCGCCGCGGCCTCGTGTTGCCCCAGCCGCATCGCGATCCCGCCGCGCTCGTGGCACGCCCGCGACCGCGTCTGACGATCGGCCTCTCGCTCCGGGTCCGCCTCGGCGATGACCTCGTCCAGAATATCGGTCGCGGTTTCGATGTCACCCTGCTCGAGCGCCAGATCGGCCTCCGACACGCGGATGCGGAGCGCGCCCGTGGTGTCCGAGAGCATCCGCGCGACGCGCAGTCCGCGCTGGTAGATCGCGCTCGCCTGGCACAGGCGGCCCAGCCGGCGGTGACAGAGGCCGAGCCGCTGGTAGACGAGGGGGATGCCCTCGTGCTCATCGGGGCGGTGCGCCTGCTCGAGCAGCGTTTCGTAGACATCGATCGCCAGCGGCCACTCGGCGGCCTCCTCGAGCAGGAGACCGTAGGCGAAGAGCAGCTTTGGAATGGAGCCGACGTCCTCGGTCGCGAACTCGCGCATCGCGTCCGTCATTTTGAGCAGCACTTCATGCACGCGATCGTCGTCAACGTCGTCGATCGCGCGTCGCACCAGCACGTACTCTTTCAGCGTCGGCGTGCGCCCGGTCACGTTGCGGGTGGCCCACCGGTCGATGAGACGCAACGTCAACAACCCGGCCGTCATCTCCCGCCAGATCGGCGACGAATCCTCGTGGATCTCGGCGACCCGACGAAAGAACGCCCCATGCGACAGTCCGCCCGCGTTCGGTGCCTCGGCATCGTCTTCCGCATCCTCGAGCGCGGACAAGGGCATCGGCTGCACGATTTCCGCCGACTCCTCGACCTCAGGCGGCGGGTCAGCCTCGATCGCCCGCCAGTAGAACTCGAGCTTGACGTTACCGAGTGTGTCACGGGTGACGCGCTTGTCGCGGACGAACCCGTTGCAGCATTTCGCGGCGTCGTCGGCGGCGACCCAAGAGTGCTTCAGGGGCCCGGTGCAGAGATAAATACCAGCCGGGGTCGAAGCGTCCGCCATGGCGACGGAACTTATTTCAATTTTCTCCGCAAACCAGGGCGAAAATATCGCGATGCATCATCGCATCACGGCTGTGTATACCTGTGGAATACAGGCTAAGATCTCTCTCACGCGCGCGCGAGCCGAATCGGAGAGACCCATCAACGGTGAGCGGACCGGACCGCCGTACAACCCGATTTCGTCCATGGCAGCTTTGACGCCGGGCACCCCCAACGCGCCGACAATTTCCTTGGCGACCGGCGTCAGCTGGTCCTGAAGCGCGCCATCCTCCCACACCGCCTCGACGAGCGCCGGTACGAGCAGCGCGACGGCGAGAATGCCACCGCGAACTCCGGCGGCGATCGCGCGGGCCAGCGTCGTCCCATTTCCGGTCAACACACTGAACGTGTCGGATTGCGCAGCCAGATATCCGTCGAGGAGGCCCAAGTCCGCGCCGGAATCTTTGATGCCGATGATGTTCGGATGCCGCGCCAGCTCCCGCACCACTTCCGGCGGGATAGCGTAGTGCATGTACTTCGGGATGCTGTACAGCACGACCGGCGCGCGACTCGCGTCGGCGACCGCGCGATAATGCGCCAACAAGGCAGCCGGTGTGCTGCTGTCCGGGTAATAGTGCGGCCCAACGACGAGCACGGCATCCGCGCCCAGCGATGACGCCTCAGTCGCGCGGCGAATGGTCTGCCGCGTCGACTCCGCGCCGATGCCGGCGATGAGCCAGCGGTCCGCCGGGACGACGTCTCGCGCGGCCGTCAGCAGCCTCCGGCGCTCGTCCTCATCGAGTAGCGCGGCCTCGCCGGTCGACCCGGTGACGACGATGCCGGCGCAACCGGCGTTGAGGTGCGCGCGGAGATTGTCGGCGAACGCGCGAATCGCCAGCTGTCCCTCGCCCGCCTCGAATGGCGTGGTGACGGGGGCCAGAATGCCTTGCAGTTCGGAAACCATGGTCCGAAACTAATCGTGCTCCAGGATGCGCGCCGCCAACTCCCGGACGAGCTTCGCGGCCAGCGGCGCCGTGATGTTCGCTGGATCGAAGCTCGGGTTGCACTCGACGACGTCGGCTCCGATGATCGTCGCCCGCACGCGCTGAATGATCTGGATCACCTGTCGTGACGAGAATCCGCCGGCCTCGCGATGGGCGACGCCCGGCGCGAACGCCGGATCGAGCCCGTCGAGATCGACCGAGACATACAGTGGCTCGGCGAAGCTGAACACGCGGTCGTCGCTCCACTCGCGCATGGTGATGACCTCGACGCCATAGCGATCAGCCTGTTCTCGCTGATGTCTATTCATGGTCCGGATGCCAACTTGGACGAGCCGATCGGCGAGGCGCTCTTCCATGATGCGCGCGAACGGACACGCGTGCGAGTAGCGATTGCCCTCGAAGACGTCGTACAGATCGGCGTGGGCGTCGATATGCAGGATCGCCAGTCGCGAGTAGCGCTTCCTGACGGCCCGCAGGAGCGGGTACGTGATGGAGTGATCTCCACCGAGCACGATCGGTCTGTTACTGGACGCCATCACGGCGGTCATGGCCGATTCGATGCGGGCACGGACCTCTTCCTCCGTCCCGTTCATCCCTACGTCACCCGCATCGATGACGAGTCCTGGCGCCCGAAGGTCGACCATGGACTCGGTCCAGCCATTCGTGGCCGAGGAGCCGAGTGCCTCGCGCACGGCCGCGGGACCCCGCGCGGCGCCGCGTTGATACGATGAGGCGGCGTCATACGGGACGCCGAGCAAAGCGATGCGGGCGTGATCGGGCATAGCGCCCAATCTTAGTCGCGCGCTATGATCCGTTGGATCTCGACTTCGCGATGGCGTTGGACTTCTTCATTCCAGCGGCGGCGCGCATCGGTCAGGGCTTCCTCGAATGGCCGCACGGCCGGTGCGTCTAGCAACTCGAGGTGGGGCGGCGTAACGTGATCCATGGGCTGCGTCATGGTCTCCCTCAAGGCAAAATTCATGACAACAGGCTCAGCAGTGGATCTGCTGTCGTAAGCTATTTTGCTAGAACGCTTTAGCTGTATGTAGAGTTAGCGTCACCGTGTAGCCGCACCACAACAACTGACGTAGGAGCCATCATAATGTGGCAGGACCTACGGTTTGCCTTTCGCCTGTTCCGGCGTTCCCCTGGCTACGCGGGCACTACCGCGCTGACCCTCGCCCTCGGCATCGGCGCCACGACCGCGATTTTCACGGTCGTCAACGGGGTGCTGCTGCGCGCGCTCCCGTATCCCGAGCCTGATCGAGTCGTGCAGGTCTGGCAACTCGACAAGTCGCGACACGAGATGCAGTTCTCCGACCCGCACTTCGACGACTTGCGCGCCACATCCCACGGGTTCAGTGCGCTGGCGGAGTTCCAGTTCGATCCGACCATTTCCGTCTCCGGGGACATCACGCCGACGCGGGCGGGGATGACGGCAGTGACATCGGATTTCTTCGACGTGTTCGGGGTCGAGCCTCTGATCGGTCGCGCGCAGCTCTCGCGTGAAGGCACCTCGGGCGTGATCAGCTGGGGGTTCTGGCAACGAGCGTTCGGTGGTCAGAGCGATGCAGTCGGCAAGGTGCTCCGCGTCGGGAACAGCACGTTGACGATCGCTGGCGTGATGCGACCGGAGCTCGACTTCCCGGCGGGTACCGATGTCTGGGTGTTCCGCGATTCGAGCGAAAACAGTACTGCGCGCACCGGTCACAACTGGCAGGTGGTCGGCCGTCTCCGGTCAGGTGTCGCACTTCCTGGCGCCCGACGAGAGGCAACCGCGATCGCGCGGGAGTTGGCCGCGCGATACGGAACGAACACCATGATGGCCGACGTGAATATCATCCCATTGCGCGAGCAGTTGGTCGGCGGAACGCGTCCTGCGTTGCTCGTGCTGCTCGCCGCCTCGCTTGTCCTGCTGGCCATCGCGTGCACGAACGCCGCCAATCTCATGGTCGCCCGGCTCACCGCCCGACGCAGCGAGCTCGCGGTGCGCCTCGCCCTCGGCGCCACGCGTGGCCGCCTCATGACCCAATGCCTGTCGGAGTCGCTGCTGATCGCGCTCGCGGGCGGATTCATGGGCTTCGGACTCGCGGTGGTGGGGACTATCGCGTTCAAGTCCGTGAATCCTGACCGACTCCCGCGAGCCGGCGAGGTCCATCTCGATGCGCGGGTTCTCGCGTTCGCGCTGGTCAGCTCGGTCGCCACCGCGGTAGTCCTGGCGCTCCTGAGCGCTTGGCGCGCGACCCGTGGCGACGTTCGCGAGACGCTGTCCGAGTCTGAGCGGGCCATGTCGGGTGCCGGGTCGTCAACGAATACGCGACGTGCGCTCGTCATCACTCAGGTGGCGATGACGTTGGTGCTCCTGGTCGCCGCTGGCTTGCTCGCCCGAAGCTTCGTGCGACTGATGCAGGTCAATCCGGGCTTCCGAACCGATCAGACCACCGTCCTCGACGTCGCCATGATGGGCGGCGACTCGATCGCCGAAGCCACGCGCACGGCGTTCTACCACGAGTTGCTGGCTCGCCTCGCCGCGACCCCAGGCATCGAGGCGGTGGGCGCGGTCAACGTGATCCCCCTCGCGCCCATTGGCAAGTCGAACGGCACATTCCTCGAGCTGACTTCGCCCGACGAACCGGTGGATTCGAATTTCAAGTGGATGCAGCGCGATAACGCGCGAGCGGGCAACGCCGATTTCCGGCTCGCGAGTGGCGGGTACTTCGCCGCCATGCACATCCCCCTCCTGCATGGTCGCGTGTTCGAGGACCGCGACACGCCGAATGCGCCGCAGGTCGCGGTCATCAGCAAGTCGCTCGCCGATCGGAAATGGCCGGGGCAGAATCCGATCGGGAAGTGGATCGAGTTCGGCGGCATGGATGGCGACCTGCGGCCGCTCCAGATCGTCGGCATCGTCGGCGACGTGCGGGAAGACAACCTCAGCACGCTGCCTCGGCCGATTTTGTACGCGAGCTATCTGCAGCGCCCGGTGATGACGCCGCGCATGAACGTGGTGATCGCGGGTCGGATCGATCCTTCGATGGCCGCCGCGACCGTGCGCTCGCTGCGCTCCGATATCCCACCGCGCGTGCGCACGATGCGGTCCATCGTGTCAGCCTCCGTCGGCGATCAACGTTTCGTTCTCTTCCTCGTGGGCGTGTTCGGCGTGGCGGCGTTGCTGCTCGCCGCGCTTGGGCTGTACAGTGTCATCGCCTATCTGGTCGTGCAGCGCGAGCGCGAGCTCACCATCCGCGTCGCCCTCGGCGCTCGCGCCTCTGATATTCTGCGTCTCGTGATAGGGCAGGGCGCGACCCTCGCGTTGGCGGGGATCGCCATCGGCTCCGTCCTGGCGGTCGCCGCCGGCCGTCTCATCGCCGACTTGCTGTACGGCGTGAGTCCGATCGACCCGATCGCGTTCATCGGCGTCGCGGTCCTGATCGCCTTGGTCGCGCTCATGGCGTGCTGGCTCCCCGCGCGACGGGCTTCTCGTATCGCGCTCGTCGCCCTGTTTGCGCTCTTCGCTCTAGCGACTGGTGCGCGGGCTCAATCCGTGACCATTTACCGCGACGCGTACGGCGTGCCCCACGTGTTCGGGCAGACTGATGCCAGTACCGTGTTCGGGTTCGCTTATGCGCAGGCCGAAGACAACTACGCGCGCATCGAGGCGAATTACATGTTGGCGCTCGGTCGTGGCGCCGAGATGTATGGCGACTCGAGCGCGGGAGAAGACCGGCTTACGCTGGCGCTCGATGTGCCAGGCCTGGCGCAAGCTGAATACCGTCGGCTCGATGCCCACACAAAAGCGCTGTGTGATGGCTTTGCGGCTGGTGTGAATTACTATCTGGCCCGACATCCGGGGAAATACTTACAGCACATCGAGCCGTGGTATCCGCTCGCGTTCATCCGGTACAACTATTACGTCCTCGGCTTCGTACGAGACCCGAAGATCGGTGTCCCATTTCCCGTGAACACCGGGTACTTCGACGGGCTCACGAATCCCGCGCGTGGGTCGAATGGTTGGGTGATCGGTCCATCAAAAAGCGCGACGGGTCACGCGATGCTGTTCATCAACCCGCATCTGCCGTTCTTCGGCCCGGGTCAGGTCTACGAAGGCCATGTACACAGCGACGAAGGCTGGGAGTTCACGGGGTATACGCGCTTCGGGTTCCCGGTGCCGTACGTCGGCCACAATCAATACCTGGGCTGGGTCAGCACCGACAACGCCGCCGATGTCGCGGATGGATACGTTGAGACGTTCGATGACCCCGCGCATCCACTCGCGTATCGCTATGGCTCCGGCTATCGGACGGCTACAGAGCGAATCGTCGACATAGCAGGCCATCCCGTGCGATTCGTGGCGACGCACCATGGACCGATCGTCGCGACATACAACGGCAAGCCAGTCGCGGCGCGCATCGCGCATCTGGCTGACGACGGCTGGCTTGCCGAATGGTACGCGATGACGAAGGCGCACAACCTGAGGGAGTTCAAGTCAGCGATCCGGCCGCTCGCGATGCTGTTCGGCAACGTGATGTATGCCGATCGGGATGGCAATACGTTCTACATCTACAACGGCGCCGTCCCACGCCGCGATCCGCGCTTCGACTGGACGAAGCCGGTCGATGGCAGCGATCCAGCCACTGAGTGGCACGGCTACTATCCGATGGACTCGTTGCCGCAGCTCACGAATCCGGCGACGGGTTGGATGGAGAACTGCAACTCGTCTCCGTTTCTGCTCACGAGCTCCGGCAACCCGGATCCGGCCTCGTTCACCATGCCCATGGTGAAAGAAGGCCTGCGAGAGAATCCTCGCGCGAGAGCCTCGCGACGGATTCTCATGGGGACGGCGACGTTCACGTTCGACCAATGGAAAGCCGCGGCCTTCGACACGCACGTCGTCTCGGCTGACAGCCTGATCCCCATGTTGCTCGACAGTGTGCGAGGTGCTGACGCCAAGCTTCGCGGGGCCGCTGAGATCTTGGCGAACTGGGATCGCCGAGCGACAGTGCAGTCGGTGTCGATGACCGTATACAGCGTTTGGCATCATGCGCTCCGAGATCACGGCTACGTCGATGCCCTTCGCATCGCGATGGACAGCACGACGCCCTGGGGCGAACGCAATCGTCTCCAGCGCCCGGATGACCGTGAGACCTCGTTGCTGAACAGACCGAGGTTCGACGACGGGGAGCCGTCGGTCGCCGTGCCGGGCGTCGACGGTTACGACGGCGCGGTGTTTACCGTTTACACAACACCCGTCGCCGGACAACACCGGCGTTATGGTGTCTTGGGCGGCACCTACGTCAGTGTCGTCGAGTTCGGTCCGACGACGCATGCTCTTTCCGTACATACCTTTGGCGCCAGCGGCGATCCTCGAAGCGCGCACTATGCCGACCAGTCGCCGATGTATGCCAAAGGTGAGATGAAGCCGACTTGGTTCACGCTGGAAGAAGTTCGCGCGCATGCCGTGACGAAAATTGTGCTTGCCACGACGCCCAATCCTCGCATCGTTCAAGGGTCCTCGGGTTCCTAAAAGGAGAATCAATGGCGTCGGACCTGCTGCACCACCTGTATGGTCGGGCTAGATGGACACTCCTGCTGCGCGGACTGCTTGCCCTCGCCGTGGGCATTCTCATCATCGTCCGGCCGATGGACTCCGTGGCCGCGTTCGCGCTCCTCATCGCGTTCTGGGCGATCTTCATCGGGATCAGCCAGATCGTCGAGTCGATCGAAGCGCGCGCCATCCTCCCGCATTGGTGGCTGCTGCTTCTGAGTGGCGTCATCAGCCTGGTGTTCGGGATCTGTGCCCTGTACTACTACCCGGGCCTCTCGCTGACTTTCGCGGTAGTCTGGGTGTCGTACTGGCTCTTGCTCACGGGCGCGATCGGGATCTACTCGGCGATCGTGGAGCGCCGCATGAATGCGCCATGGGGATGGACGCTGTTCTTCGGCATCATTGGCGTGATCGCCGGGATTTACGCGATCATGGTGCCGCCCGCGACGCTGGCCGCGATTATCTCGTTGATCTCGGCGTTCGCGATCGTGTGGGGCATCGCGCTCTTGGCCGCGTTCTTCTGGCTGGGATCCGCCAAGGCCCGTCTCACGCAGGACGTGGGCGGTACGGCACGCGTGTAGTCGAGTAGCTTTCTCGGCATGGCGCCGAGAGAGCACCGCTACACGACGGTCGTCGAGTGGACGGGGAACACTGGCACGGGTACGTCCGCATATCGGGCGTACTTGCGCCAGCATGAGATCTCCAGTCCGAGCAATCAGAAGCCGCTCATTCCCGGCTCATCCGATCCGGGATTCCGCGGCGATGCCGCGCGTTGGAATCCGGAGGAGCTGCTCGTGGCTTCGCTCAGCACGTGCCATCAGCTCTGGTATCTCCACCTGTGTGCTGACGCCGGACTCGTCATCACGAGCTACGTGGATCGGGCCGAGGGCGTCATGGTCGAGGAGGCGGACGGCAGCGGCCGTTTCCGCCAGGTCACCTTGCGGCCGGTCGTCACGTTCGCGCCCGGCGCGGATCTCGATCGCGCGCGGGCGCTGCATCATGACGCGCATCGCATGTGCTTTATCGCGAACTCGGTGAACTTTCCCGTTGAGCATGAGCCAGAGTTACGTTCGGATCGATCATAACTATCAGGGCGCCGCTGGGGCGATCGCGTCGTATCTCTTGCCGGGTCCTGAGTTAACTCTGATAGAAGCGGGTCCGGCGAGCACGACTCCCGTTCTCTTGTCGGGGATTCGGTCAGCCGGCTTTGATCCGGCCGATATCACGCGGCTGATCATCACGCACATTCACCTGGACCATGCCGGCGCGTCAGGTCTTTTGCTGCGTCATTGCCCGCGCGCGACGGTGTTCGTTCATCCAAAAGGCGCGAAGCATCTCATAGACCCATCAAAGCTGATGGCCAGCGCGGAGCGCATTTATGGCGATCAGATGCAGACGCTGTGGGGAGACATCGTCCCGGTCCCAGAGGATCGGGTTGTGATCGTGGAAGATGAGGACATGATAGGGAGTCTGAAGGCGA